>JBBQYF010000020.1:0-22361 GCA_038208955.1 Elusimicrobiota bacterium | reverse complement strand
GAATGGGTAATAAAAAGCGCGGTGATGCCCGTCAAGGCGATCAATCCCCGGCAGGCGATTTTCAAAAGCGCTTCCCAACCCATCTCTTCTTTGCCGGTGACGAGCGCGGCCAGATAATCGATTAGCGCGTAAGCCGTGACGACGAGTCCGATTTCGTTGACGAGCAGCCGGTGTTGACGCGCGATGTCCGACCAATGACCGGCGATTTCGAGGCTGATGAGTGCGACGGCCGCGGCGACGATTTTGAGCAGGGTGGCGCTACCGAGGATTTTCCGGCGCATCGCGGGGTCGCGCGCCACTTCGCGCGTCACAATCGAGTTCAAACCGAGGTCGGCAATGATCATGAAGATTGAAGCAAAGGCAAACGCCGTCGAGTAAACGCCGAACGTGACCGCGCCCAGCCGTCGCGCCAAGAGAAAAATAAAGAGAAAGGAGAAAACGCGGACGCCCGTTTCCCCAACAAGTTTGAGCGCGAAGTTACGCACCGTCGCCTCCTTCGCGCGCGCTAGAGAGCGGAGGGATCATCCCGTTCTTCATTCGTTTCTTGTGGGTCTTCAAAACCCGTCGCCGTGATGGTTGATATTTCCGGTAAGTAACCCCCCGCCGCAAGGCGGTCCATGAGCGACGTCCGGCGCCGCGCCATGAACGCTTTTTCGCTGGCGGGATTCCAGCGCCTGGGGCTGGGTAAAATCGAGGCTAGCGCCGCCGCTTGGTCGGGCGTCAACTCTTTGGCTGGAACGGAGAAATACGTCTCCGCCGCCGCTTCGGCGCCGAACACACCGTTGCCCCATTCGATCACGTTTAAATACACTTCCAAGATGCGTTGCTTGGGTAACGTCCTCTCGAGCTTCCAGGTAATCAATGCTTCTTTGGCTTTTCGCAGCAAATCTTTGTGCGGTGTTAGATAAAGCGTGCGGGCCAGTTGTTGCGTGATCGTGCTGCCCCCATAAACAAAACGTTTCTTTGCCCAGTCTCGGCGAAAAGCTTCCTGAATTTGCTCCCAATCAAATCCGTGATGTTGGTAAAAGGTATCGTCTTCGGCCAGGATGACCGCATGGATCAGGTAGGGAGAAATCTCGTCCAAGCCTTTCCATTGCATGTGAACTCGCAGTTTGCGTCCGGCGGCCAGCGCCTGTTTCTGACGGCGTTGCATGAGCGACGTGGTTTTTGGATTTGTATGGAGGAGCGTCGAGACGTCGGGAAGTGAAAACAAGTCGGCCAAGCAAGCGAGGACGGCCAACCAAAATATCCAGAACAAGGCTCGACCGAGAACAGAACGCTTAGGAAAGGACACGCATCAATACTATCACAGCTTCTCTCGGTTGCATCGCCGTCGAAGCACCGACTGGAGAGGGGCGGAGGACGCGAGGTCCTCCGCTCGGCTCTCACCGACGAACGGATGGTGCGAAAGACTTACTCTTCAACGCCCAGCGGCGGCATGGGTGTGACGACGCGTTGTTGGACCATGTTCTTAAGGCGTTCGGCCAGGTCTTGCGGATCCAGTTCGTTCGACAGCGGGGCGTCGTTACGATAGTGGCGCCGCCCACCGCTCGCCGCTAAATCGCCCGCGTGTGAGCGGTACAAGGGAACCATGCGGCGCTGGCTTTGGCACAGCGATCCGACGTAGGCGTCCGAATCCAGACTGTTATGCACTTCATTGATTTCGCGGCGCAACACGCTGATGCGCGCCAACAGGTGATGACTGATTTCGGCGTGCGTCTCGCCGCAGGTGAGGTAACGTTGAAGCTGACTTAACTCGTCAATAATATGCGGCATGTCCTGCACGGAAAGCATCCAGCCATGTTGAAACCGCGGAACCCAGCGGAGATTGAGTTCGGCGCAGATGGGCTTCCAGTACTTTATGAAAATCCCGTCGCTCGCGATCGGAATTAAGCGATCTTCCTTCCACGGATCCCGGTACCCGATGAACAGTCCAATCGACATACACAGCCCCCTTATTCGAATGAATAAATGATTACGTTTGTAGAGTAAAAAACATGTGTAACAATCCGGTTAAGTTTAGGTTACAGGGATGTTAATAATTACCCGGTCTTGGCCGGGGCCGGACCCATTCTCGCTCTTGCACGGAGGTAGTTTTCAGGCTATAAAGAAGCTCTGATATTATGACGCCCGAATGAAACCTCCCGTATTCACGCGCTCGAAGCGTCCCGCGGCCTTCGCCGGGATAGTGATTTTTTTCCTGGTCTTCGCTTTCCATCTCATCCGGCCCCTCTTGCTGCTGGCCTCTTCCGGCACGGAAGGGGCTAGCTTTCTCGAACTTCCCGTCGGTGCTCGCCCCGCGGCGATGGGATCGGCTTACACGACGCTGGCGAACGATGCTTACGCACCGACGTGGAATCCGGCGGGACTGGGATTTTTACAGAGCACGCAAGCCGCGGGGATGCACCAGATTTATGCCGAAGACACGGCCTTCGAATATGCCAGCATCGTGCACCCGATCAAAGCGGGTCATGCGCTGGGCGCGGCGATTCAATATTTTCAGCCCGGTACATTGACGGGGCGCGATATTAACGGCAATTCGATCGGCAATATCAGCGGCTCCTACGCCGCTTATTCGCTCGCCTACGGGCAGGAAATTATCGAGAATTTATCGCTCGGGGCGACCGGCAAGTGGATTCATGCGACGATCGATGGGGTTTCGGCCAGCGCCTATGGCGGGGATGTCGGCGCGCTCTACCGAATTAATCCCCAGTGGCGCCTGGCCGGGACGCTCGATAACCTCGGTTCAAAGCTGACCTTTTTGCAAAGCGGGGATTCGCTGCCCCTCGCGGGCCGTCTCGGCGCCGCTTACAATCCGCTGCGCGAGCTGACGCTGGCGGCGGAAGTCGCCGCGCAGAAGTCGGGGCCGTTCAGTGGGCATTTCGGAGGAGAGTGGATGAACGCCCAGGGGTTTTCCTTCCGCGTGGGCTACGACACGCAGCGCGTTCAGCAGCTGACTCCGGTGGCGGGTATCAGCGTGGGCGTCGGCCTGTCGCTTTGGGGACAAGAATTTTCCTACGCTTTTCTGCCCCTCGGCGACTTTGGATTTTCCCATTATTTTTCGCTCGTCTTGCGATTTGGCCGGCATGCCGCTCTCGCCGACGAAAGCCTGATGGACGCGACGGACATGGATGATAACCACAGCTTGATGAATGAAATGATTAAGCCCGAGGACGAAAAGAACCTGAGTACCACATTGGATATGCAATGAGTGCGCTGAGGACGATTCGCCAGCGGGGACTCGCGGGTTTTGGTGCCTTGCTGCTCACCGGCATCGCGGCGCCGGCCCACGCTGTCACTTTCGGGGAATCGGCCACGTTGCTTGTTCCCGGGGTCTCCTCCCCAAGCGTGTCCGGGTTGACGGCCGCGGCGATCGATTTATTTGGCGGCTTTGCTTATTTTGGGTCGAGCGACGCCGTGGCGTCCGTGGCCCAAATTGATCTTTCCACTTTTTTGCCGATCAATGTATTCGCCACAACCGGACCTTTGACGACGGCGAGCATTGATTTCTATGGGGACTTTTCCTATTTTTCAAGTAGCGGTCCCGCATCCTTCGTTGTTAATCAGATTCCCGATTTCTTCGGCGTTCAAACTTCGACTCGAACACCTGCCATTGGAACGGCCGGCGCCTCGGTGATTGATACCACAACGGGTTACATGTATGTGGGGACGCGCGGTTCAGCTCCCAGTATTGTCCGGTTTTCCATTCCCTTGTTAGACTCGACGACGATTTTGGCGCTACCGAGCCCGGCGGGCGATGTCACGTCGGCGGTTATCGACCCGGAGCATCAGTTTGCTTACTTTGGATCGAGCGGCACGTCCGCTATTACGCAAGTGAACCTTGCAACCTTCAAGATTGTCAAGAAATTGGCGATGCCGGCAGGATTTGGGGCGCTCACCTGCGCGGTGATTGATCCCTACAATGGGTATGCCTATTTTGGTTCCGATAACATTCCGGGCCGAATCGCTAAAATCCGCTTGGTGGATTTCTCGCTTCAGGGCACGCTGACATTGAATAGCGGGGAGAACCAACTGGTGTCCGCCGTCATCGATGTATTCGCCGACCGCAGTTATTTCGGCACCGCTGACTCGCCTGGGAAGATTGTCCAAATCATCAATTCAGGGTTGATCGAGACGCAGGCCGTTACCATGGCGACCGGTGAAAATAATCTAACGTCTGCGGTCCTCGATTGGGTGAACGAATATGCTTACTTCGGCACGGACACGATTCCCGGCAAGATTCTTCAAATCGACTTGCTCGCGGGCCCCGCTTCGATCACTTTACAACCATCAAGCCAACAGGTTCAAATCGGCTCCGATGCGACGTATACGGTAGCAGCAATCGGCCGCCAATTGAGTTATCAATGGGCTTTGAACGGCGTGCCCATCGCCCGCGCCACCGGGACCTCCGTGACCCTCCAGCACGTGACATTGGATCAAAATGGAAATACGGTTAGTTGTCTTGTAAGCAATCCATTTGGAACCGTTGCCAGCGTTTCAGCGCTGCTCTCGGTGAACCCAGATTCGCGCGTTTACCCGAATCCCTGGCGGGCGGATTTGCACAGCGGAACTCCAATTACCTTCGATGCGCTACCTTCCGGCGCCATCGTGCGCCTTTACACGCTCTCGATGCACTGGGTGAAAACCGTGAACGAAACGGGTGGCGTGGCGACCTGGGACCGGACCAATGATGCCGGTCAAGGCGTGGCATCCGGTTACTACTTTTACCGCATAACAACTTCCGATTCACACCAGACGGTCACCGGCAAAATCGCGATCATCAAATAGTTTCACGTCCCGGCTTCGTTCGACTCTTGTAATATTTCCTACTTCTGCCGCACTCATTTGCGGCATGAAAACAAACCGATTAGCAGAGTTGTTTTTGGCAGTCTTTTGCGCTGCCAGGCTGTTCGGTGGGTTAGCCGACGCGCAGGCCGAAGCCGTCTCGACTAAAAACTGGATGGCTCGCGGTGACGCTCTCTATTCTCAGCGGACCGAACTCGCGCGAAGTGGCGAAGCTTTGGCCGATTTCGATTCGGCGCTCAAACTTGAACCCAACAATGTGGAAGCGCTTTGGAAGTTCGCGCGCGCGGCTTGGTGGGTCGGGACTCAATCGAAGGATCGTTCTGTCCGTTTGAAGGCTTTTCAGCAAGGCCGAGAGGCTGCGCAAAAAGCAATCGCCGAAAATCCCGATTCGGTTGCGGCGCATTTTTGGTTCGGCAGCAATATGGCATCTTATGGCGACGCGAAAGGGGCCTTCACGAGTTTGATCCTGATTCATTCGATTCGCCGGGAAATGGACATCGTTTGCCGGCTTGACCGGGCGTACATGGGAGGAGGAGCCGATCGCATTTTAGGCATTATCGATTACAAAATTCCGTCCGCCGTGGGTGGCGACCAAAAGCGAGCGCTCGCGCATCTGAGTAAATCCCTCGAGCTTGATCCGACCAACCCCGTAACGCTTTTTTACCTGGCGGACTATTTTTCGCAACAAGGCAAGACGGCTGAGGCGAGAAGTTATTTGCAGAAGTTAGAGACGACCGCACCGACTCCGGAATTTACGCCGGAGTATCCGGCTATGCGAGAAGAAGGGCGCGCGTTGGCGGCTAAGTTAACGGGTTAGTTTAGGCGCTGCGGCGGCGGAAGTACTTGAAGTTTTTAAGCGGCATGTTTTTAGACATCTCGACATTTAAAACCGAGCACATGGTTGGCACCATACGGAATGACTCCATCAATTCGTCCACCTTTAAAGGATCGCCTTCCAAATCCAATTCGATAAATGCGTCGTGTGTGCGCATCCAGCCAATGAACCGAAGTTTCATGATTTTGGCTTCAATCCCGACATCGTAGCCGCCGCGTATCAAGTTTTTTCCACGAATCATGAAGTAAACGCGGGTGGGTGGCGGGCCGCTCAAGCCAGGAGCCTTATCCAGGAGATTATTTAAAAAGGTGCTAAATCGGGCCGGCAATTTGAAGAGCGATCGTATCTGAGATTCCATTGAAGTTACCCCTTGGGCCCAGTCTAGCATGCTGGATGCCGCCTGTGAAGCCCCGCTGTAAGTATGGCATGGTACTGTTACGGCTGTGTGGCGGTAGGGTTAATATAAGGTTAACCGGCGGGCTGGGACCCAGGATGTGAGCGGTGCCAGGTCTCCCGAAGAAGTGTGCGGGCTTTAAACAAGCGCGACATCACCGTGCCCAAGGGAATGCCCAACTTCTTCGCAATAGCTTCATAAGAGTGATCCTGCAGAAAGTACATATCGAGCATTTGGCGAAAGGGCTCAGGGACGCTTTTCAGAAGAGCCGCGATCTGTTCAGACGATGGGTTTTCCGAAAAGGCAGCCGGGGCGGCGTCGGGCTGGCTGAACACGGCGGGGAGCGCGGTGTCATCACCCTGTGTCAGTTCGTCCAACGACACATCGCGGTTCTTGCGCTGGCGATGCGAAATATCATTCATGGCGATCCGGTAGAGCCAGGTATAGAAGGAGGCGTCACCGCGGAATTTTTTGAGGTGTTCGAACGCAAGCAGAAAGGCGTGAGCGGCCAAATCGTCGGCCTCAAGCGCGTCACGCCCCGCTTGGCGCAAGTTATCGATCAGGCGGGTTTTGTATTTTTGGATCAGCACTTCGAAAGCCGCCCGATTGCCGCCGACCGCGGCTTGAATTAATTGGTATTCCGGTGTTCCGGGGCTCGACGCCTGCTGCATTTTGCCGGACAATCCATTTTGCACGCGTTCAATGAGTTCGGGGGGATTCAGCGGCTTCGACAAATAATCGTTCGCCCCACAGGAAAAACCGCGCAGCCATTCTTCGGGACGCCGTCGAACGGTGAGCATCAGAATTGGCAAGTCCGCCCAAGCGGGGTCTTGGCGCAACTGTTGGCAGATTTGGTACCCGTCGGTATCGGGAAGATTAATGTCGAGAATTAAGAGCGGTGGCCGTTCCAAACGGAGTTGGGCAAGGCCTTGTTCCCCCGTATCGGCGATGCGAACCGATATCCCGGCGCGGGCGAGTATCCGCTGCACAAGAATTTGATAATCCTCTTCGTCTTCGATGTAGAGGATCGGTCGGTTTGGCCCAGTCATGTCAGGTCCTTTTTGGACGCCGCGCCCGCCACGGCAGTCTCCGGCATGGCGGCTGGAAGCGTAAAATAAAACGTACTTCCTTTGCCAAGTTCGCTTTCCAGCCCAATCGTTCCGCCATGCAATTCAACGAGTGATTTGCTAATGGCGAGTCCTAGGCCTGTGCCTTTGGGTCCTTTGACGACCTGCCTGGCGGATTCGACCTGTTCAAACTTATTGAAAATCTTGAGTTGATCGGCCGGGGCGATTCCTGTTCCGGTATCCTGAATCGCGACCTGAACGTCTTTGTTTCCCCGTAAGAGCGAAAGATGAATAGTGATGCGGCCGTTCGCCGGCGTAAACTTAATGGCATTGGAAAGTAAGTTGACGACGACCTGGCGCACTTTTTCGGGATCAGCGAAAACCTCAGGCAGCAACTCGGGAACGGAGACACGCGCTTCAAGTTTCTTCTCTTGAAGTTTCGCCGTAAAGAGACCGAGGATATCCTGAATGAGAAAAGCGATATTCATGCGCTGACGGTCGAGCGTCACCTTTCCGCGCTCGATCGCTGCGACGTCGAGCAAATCGTTGACGAAACGCGTCAATCGCTGGGTGTTGACCCGTAGACGATCCAAATAATTGCGCCACGTGTCCTGGGAAATACCATCTTCAAGTTCTTCGCCGATTAAATTTAAATAGGATTCAATGGCGCCGAGCGGCGAGCGCAGCTCATGGGTGACGGCCGACACGAAATCTTCTTTCATCGCGTCCAGCTCCTGAAGTTGTTGGGCCATCCGGTCGAAGGCTTTCGACAGAGAGCCCAGCTCGTCACGACGCCCTTCCATCCCCTCCAAATTAAAATCAAAGCGCCCTTGTCCAATGCGACCCGCGGCCGAAGCCAAGAGACGGATCGGCTTTGTCCAAGACAAGGCCAGCGCAAAAGAAATGGTCAAGCCGACCACGAGCGCGCCCAAGGCGACTTCCCCCATGCGTTTTTGCAGCTCGTGGAGACGCGCACGCATGAAGTCCTGGTAATAAGCTTGGGAGAATCCGACCGACGCTGTGGCGATCCAGTGTGACCCCAGTTGTACGGGTTCACTGAGCACGAGCGTTTCCAGTGGCGAATGGGCTGTGGTCGTCATCAACGTCCCGATGCGTTGCGGTTGGGAATGGGCGATCACGTCACCGGTCGGACCAACGACGCTGGCGCTGACGAGCGAGGGATTCCATTTTTGAATCAAGCCGGTGTACTTGACGAGTAAAAGATCATCATTGGTTAGAAAGGATTCCTGAGCGATGTGGACCAAGTTCTGCAAGATAACATGGCGTTCGCTGTCGGCCTGGCGTTCGATGGAGCGTTGTTGCATCACATAAAAAGCCAGACTCAAGACGGCCGTTGTCCCGACGACCAGGCAAGAGACGGCTAGCGATAATTTGGGAAAAAGTTTCACGGAGGCCTAGGGCACCTCACCCGACATCGCCAGCTCGCGTTGCACTTTGTTTAACGCATTCACGGCTTTTTCATTCTGCGGATTCATGCGTGTGGCCACGCGCCATTCGCGCACGGCCTCATCGAGCTTTCCGCTGGCATAAGCAATTAAGCCAGCCTCGTAATGCATTTGTGCGGCCTTGGGGTCATGCAGACGGCTCGATTCCGTTTGGGCCATGGCAAGATAGGACCGCGCCTGCGTATGCGAAGCGTCGATTGACAAGACGCGTTTAAAATCACTTTCCGCTTCGTTGTACTTTTCAGACTCGAGCGCGGCCACGCCTTTTTCCATGAGCCTAGACATCTGCTGGCGTTTGGCTTCACCCAATCGTCGGCTCCGGTCTTTCTCCGCCGCGGCTTCCGCCTGTACGAGGTAGAGTCCGAGTTGCGGGTATTCCGGTTCTTGGATCGCCATTTGGCGGAAAGACTCCAGAGACTCCGTGAAATGATGCGCCCGGTACAATGTCACGGCATGGTCGAAGCGCGCGCGGAGTTCCGCTTCACGCCTTGCATCTTCCAGATGCGCGGCAGCCACTTTCTCGTAGGGATCAAACCGGAGGTCTTGTAAAGTTTTTGAATTCTGACCCGCGCCGGAAGTTTGTTGAATAACCGCGCGCGCTTTTTCCCAAGCGGTGTAAGCCGTTAAATAGTCGGCCTGGCCAAAGGCATAAAATCCTTGGTACACGTAGCGGTCGAGGATCGGCAGGTTATCAGACCATTCCAGATCATGATGAAGGCTGGATTGCAGTTCACTCAGTTCCTGCTGCGCTTCCATGTGCGTAGGGTTTTCCGCCAGAACCTGGAGAATGAGATCGTTGGCAGGCAATAAATGTCCCAGCTGGCGCTGCATCCGAGCTTCTTCGCAACGCGCATGCCATTTTTCGTCCTGCGAGCGAACCCCGCCATTGGCGGCGTCCACCAGGGCTCGCTGCACCGCCGGCGACCCCGACAACGTATGCGTTGAATGCGTCACCGCATCCAACATCTGTAGCCGTTCCTGCTGAACCTGCAACCGCCGCGCGATCGCCATCTCCCGCGCCACCAGCGCCATGTACTGATGCGCTTCAGGATTCCCCGGATTGACTTGAAGTACCTCGAGAAAATCCCTCATCGCTTCGGACCAATGCTGCTGTTCGAAGGCGGCAATGCCGCTCGAAAGTTCGACAGGATTTATGGTCGCAAAAGCACCACCCTTAGGGAGGACAATTACTGAGAAACCAAGTACAAAAAACATAATGGTCCTGAATTTAAGCAGACGAGCAGGACGGGGCAAAATAAAGATAAGTATATTCATAAAAATTAACTTAAGCGCCGAGTGTGTGAATGGTGGTCAAAGGTATTCGCAACGGCATCCTTATAGTCAAGCTTTTGACAATATAATTATTGCCAAACATCAATTACAGATGCGGTAAGAACAGCATTAATAGCAGCCGGCAATGAAAAACAGAACTACTATTCGTTTTTTCATGATCCCCTCTCCTTAAACGTCAAAAGCAACAGCTTAGATAACGCGATCACCGGATCACCATTAACTTTCCCTTCTTCGAATCGCTGCCGGACTCGACTCGCCACAAATACACGCCGCTCGCGGCTTTGTCGCCACCCGACACATGGCCATCCCACTTTTCCTGGCCCAAGAGACTTGCGGTATCGGAATGTTGCAGTTGGCGAACGAGTTCCCCGGTTAAGCTGTAAATGCGGATCTTGCATTCTGAAGGTAAATTGGTGAACGTAATCCCGTCGGACTCCGTCCCTGTTTCGCCGGCGCCTGTTCCGGCATGAGGACCGTTCGGTCGCCAAGGGATCGGGAAAACGCTAACGCTCTGCGCGTCTTGCTGTGGTGCGCCCATGAGTGCATAAACGGTAAATTGGGTGACGGGGCTAGTAACCGAGTGCGCTGCTGCAGAATTGCCGCTGTCAGGCAATTTAACCCATAAGTGGTGGGTTTGGTCTAAGGCCCAGAGTGATAGCGTTCCCGTTCGTACAGGCACGCCACCGTTCAAAATAACCCCGTTCTGGTCTTGATAACTGAGCGACAAATTAATCGGCTTTGTAAATGAGCTGATGCGCTGGCCATTGGCGCTATAACCGGCCACTTCAACCATCGCGAGCGGGGATTGGTAACCTCCACCGGACGCCATTTTCGCGTTGGCATCGCGAACCGTTTGGGGGTTGACCACGAGCGGTGCGTTCACGGGGTCGAGCGAGTACAGTACGGCGGAAAAAGTGGATAGCGCCGCTGAGGGAATTTGAATCATCGGCGCCATCTGTGTCGTCGATAATCCTAAGGCCTGCGACAGCCCGACAATCTGAGGAGTAAGGACAAGATTATTTTGTTGTGGATCAAGCATGCTGACAAACTGAATGTGGACGTCGGTGGCAAGCGAGAATCCGTTGGCACTCTGCAAGGCCGGCGTGAGATCAATGTCGTACAAGTGGTTGCCTTGCCAACTGGACGAGGGCGTGATCGTCAGCTGGTTTGTTAAAGCGTTGAACTGTGACAGAATGGCAGCGGTGCTGTTCTGCACCTGGCCCTGGTTATTGCTCAAGACAGACGCAAGGATGCCTTGGGCGAAAGTTGTGCTATCGAGTGGATCGGAAAATTGAATGGTGACCGTTGCGGTTGTCGATACTCCGACGGTTAAACCCTGCTCGGAAAAAGTCAAACTGTTAAATTGGGAATTCGTCACCTGTAATGATCCGATCCCAAAGCCACCGCCGAAGTAGCCGGAGGTCACTTCATAGCTCGAGCTGCTCATCGCATAGCCCGCCATGGGCTCACCGACCGCCAGCGCCATCGTGTAATTGCCGACGCTGAGGTCGACGGCGCCGTTAAAATCCGGCAGATCCTTTGTCATCGTGTAGCTGCCCCCACTCGAGGCCGCCCACAGCGGCGCATAAAGAAGACCGGCAAGCGCCAGCCCGAAAAGATAACGGTTATTGCGGAGCATTGTCTTTAAGTTTGTCATAGGTTTGGTGCATCATGTCCAAGGCCCGGGGATGCGAGGGATCAATTTCGAGAGCTTTATTGAATTCGACCAATGCTTCTGTAAACCGTTCCTTTTTATAATCCTTGAGGCCTTTTTCGTACCAGTCTTCGGCCAGCGATAAAACATTTTCCGGCGGCCGCGAGAACCGTAGCGTAACGCCGATCCGCTGGGTACTGCCGAAATTTCCAGCATTGCCGTAAGCGTAATCAAATTCAAAAGTGCGAAAGCGGATGCCGACTCCTAATCGCAGCCCGTTGCCCAAATCTCCCTGAGCGCTGTAGCCCGCACGCGCCACAAACGTCTGAAGGGTCCAAAGCTCAAGCCCTGCATTTAAAAAGCTCGCACCGTCGTTCGGCTGCTCCCCATCCACCGCCACCGTGACCAGTTCGCTTAACCACGATCCGGTCCAAGAACCCCCCAGTGAAATGACGCGAGGCAATGCAAAAGATTCCTGGTCAAATTTCATTGAGGTTCCGAGATTGCGGATTGTAACGCCGGCCTTGAATCCTTGTCCCATTTCACCCCATTTTCTACCGGGCGCATAAAAAAGGCCGGCATCGACCGCATAGGCTTGCGCGCTAATAGTGTCGAGTTTTTCATTGATCCATTTAGCCGTGAAACCCGCCGATAATGTGGAATCGTAGCGTCGGTCTCTCCAAAGGCTATTGGCGTAACATAAAGACCAAGCGATATCATTAGCCCCCACCTGGCTTGTCGGTTGGCCGACGGCATCGAAACCTTGAAATTGCCCGACCGTGAGATACGATAGGCTCGTCGCGAACGTCCCCAATTTGGCGGATGGGTAAGCATACGCCAAATATTGCTGATTGATATCTTCTAGGTATTGCGTATAGGTAAACCCGGCTTGCTGAGTTTCAAGTTGGCTAAGGCCGGCCGGGTTCCAGTAAGTGGCATAAACATCATCGGCAATAGCGACTTGCGCATCGCCCATGGAAATGGCGCGCGGCCCCGCCCCCAACTTAAGAAAATTGGCGGAAGTGGTGCCGGCGTCCCCCGCCCAAAGGGGGCAGGCCATTAACAAGGTGATAAGGATGGCGCAGAGGGTCTTCATAATTGATCGCTTCCGATACTTAGAGTACAACCCCAACTATTTATTCATTCGAAACTCGCAACGGGAGGTAAAAGATGAATGGACGTCATTCAAGCGCGCTGAATTTTTAGCTTATTTTCTAGGATATTGCCATGGGGCTGGAGGGATAATACTTAGGGCCAGAGGACCCATATGCCTCCGACGAAGACGGAAAAGGAATGGTTTCGTCAGGTTTTTTCGGCCAAAATCTCATAATCATAGCCCCAATCACTATTGTGCCATCTCCAGAGGCGATGCCATTTGTACTGGAGATAATATTTGAGCCAGCTCGGACGGGGCGGAATTAAGTCCCGAAAGCGATCGAGGTGAAGATCATTTTCCGGAGCGGCGGGGTGATCTGCCGGGTCGTTTTGGAATTGTTTATAGGCGTTGGGCGTCCACCCATGGGCCTTCAAAGCTGTCTTAAAGTGAAAATTCTTGATCCACAAGACGCTGAAACCAGCTCGTTTCAGCAAGATCTCGAGTGACCGGCGAGAATAAAAGAAAATGTGTCCACTGTGGCGCGTAACAACGACTTTGCCCTCACGTCGGTAGAGGATTCGATTCGGCAAGGAATCGACGGGTCCGTTCGGAAGAGTGAGATGAAGGCGGCCCCCGCTTTTCAATAGCCTGGCCGCGGATTTCATGGCCGCGAAAGGATCCGATTCGTGTTCTAAGACGTTGTTCGCATAAATATAGTCAAAGCTGCCGTCGGACCAGGGTGCGGCGGAAAGACCTGCATTAACGATGTCCATATTGTGTAAAAGTTTTCCCCCTTCAGCGGCGGCCGGGGAGTATTCCAGTCCGAAAACCTTCCATTGCGAGTAGTCGCGCACACCGGCGAGTAAGGTGCCGAGAGCACAGCCGACGTCCAGGAAGCTCCCGGAAGTTTTCCAAGCGGCGATCGAGCCCGCGACAGCGCGACCCTTGTAATAATCCTTCCAATATTGCTTAAAGAAATCCCGGAAGTAGGAATGCGGGTAACAGCGAGCAATCGCCTCGGGATCGGGAACCGGCCAGAAAAAAGCAGCTTGGCAAAATGAACATTCGGATACCGAGCAGTCGCAGCCAGGATAGAGCTGCGCCCTGAAGCTGAATTCTGGTTTTCCTGTCACACACAGAGGACAAAGGTGATTCACGGAAGAATCTACGGATATGGTCTGCAGAGTTTTCATGGGATATAGACGCACATGTTTATTTGGTCTGCCATATTTCCAATATTACAACTAACGGCTCGTTGCTGAAATAAGATGGGCCGACGATGTTCGCCAATAAATCCATAATGCGTACAGCGGAATAATCATTGAAAAGATTGTCGATAACAGAATGGCCCCAAAAAATATTGACCCAGGCTGATAGAAACTAGGTAATAGATTTTGCCACTCCCAACCCCCTATCGCTAAATGGCTCATCCAGGGATTCACCCCATTCTCCGACATCCAAAAAGATTTTGGGAAGCTCCATTCTAGAATGGATACGATTGCAGCACCACTCAGCGCTAGCCCAACAATTAATCTCCTGCCGTGACGCAGAAAGAAGCCGACACCTTCAAAGACAGGTATCCATAATATTGGCATGATGGGCACCAGATATCGGCCCGGCGGACTCCAGCCGGCGCCCCAATCTCTAAATGAGAAAACAAGAAGAAAATAGGCCAGCACCATCATCCCTTCACGAAGACACCAGGAGTGACGTCCTTTTATCATTACGGCGAGTCCGACGGGTAGAAACAGGAATAGAGGATTGGACCAAATAATGCCAACCTCTCTGTCGAATGCCATTGCAAATGCGCTGACGGAAATATAATCGCTTGAAAATGGAGCGATATTCCAACCGGCCATTGTTGACAAAGCCGACAATGTAAACTTTCCTAAGTAATACCAATTTAATAGGACCTTCGACATCATCCCGAGACATAAAACAACGGCAGGGGTCAAATAGGTGGAAGTCAATATTGGGAAACTATTCTGGCGCTTTACCATCCACAATATACAGGCTATAAGGCAAATTGGTAAATTCCGAACGTGAAGCCATAGAAGTAGAAAAAGACCAACGGAGAAAACTGCAGTTCGCCACGTCTTTACGTTTGCCATCAATAAAGACACGAGGCCGACGATAACCATTGCCGAATATATCTCCGTAAAAAAGAGATAGCCGAAGGCCGCTATCGGCATGGTGAGGATGCAAAGAAGGGTTGCCCCTGCGGCATGCGTTGCTTGCCAACCGTACATAAGCAAATAGTGGAAAAACAATAGGCTGAGAATACAGGTAACAACGATGGATTGGTATGCCAGCATGGTCATTGTGAACTTTACAGGCGCCATATGGATGACCAAGAAAAAGTGCGCGGGCAAACGCGGAATCAGCCAGTGCACTGCGGCCAACGCTGGAACAAGAAATATAGGAAGGCCGATATCATGCGTTGGATAAAGCCCACCAAACCGGTCGACTACCGCATGATGAATCCAGGGCGCCTGAATAATGAATGAATGTTTGTCGGGATATTGATTTCGTAAATTGAGATCACCATCGTCGATCAAGCTTTCGGCGATTATTAAATAATGCGGTTCGTCGCCATCGCCGGAATGAGTTCGATGCGTTTTTAGCGTCACGAAATAGAGAAGGGGTACACCACAGATTAAGAGATATAAGGTTTTCCGAAATTTCATTTGTAATGTTTTCCTCGGTACCAGCGGGCAAGAACCTTAGAAAGCATCCTTACATTTTAACAGAGCGGATTCCGTACACGATTTAATAATGTCTTTACGAAACAGCCGGCGGGAAGACCACCGACAGATTTTCCTTTAACTCGCCGCTGAAAAGCACCATATCTAGGCCCAGCCTGGACCATTCGGGGGTTCCTAGGCGGGCGGGGGCGATTTCGGCGGCTTCGAGGGCGAGTTCGAAATCGTAGTCCAGGGGATCGGTTAGGTAGCGGGCGACGAGCTCGACCATGCCGGCATGTTCGCGGCCTTCTTGCAGCAATGAACGGAAACGCCCGCGGTCGAGGGGGCCCAGGCGGATGCGAAATTTTCCTTGGCAATCCGTGAATTCTTCGCCGAGGAAGCTGTTTTCGCCTAAGACGTTTTGGCTCGTGCCGAGCTGAAACTGTTGATCGAGAGCAATCTGGACGCGCCGAGGAACGAACGGGATAATCTCGACTGGGACGCCGCCCAAAAAATCGGCCAGCATCGTTTGCAGGCCGAGCGCGGAACGCGGACGCCGGCCGAGCAAGCCCGTATAGCGGATCCAGGGATAAGCGGTTTTGTTGCGTTCGGACGGGAGGCCGGCGCAGAGCCCGGAGAGCGCGTAGAACATATCGAGAGAGGCGGGTTTTTGATCTTCCGCCAATTGGATGAAAAGGCGATTTTTCTTCCAGCCGGCGATCAGCAGATCGAACAAGCGTCGGTGCAGAAGATCAAGAAAGTCGCGCGTACCGGTGGAATCCTCACGAGCGTCTTGGAACAGGTCTTCGGTGTAGAACGCCGGCAGGGGTGAGGAGACGCCATACAAACCGAGAAACGTTCCGGTGACGATGAAGCCTGGACCGTCCGTCCGTTTGTCGATGCGGGCAATGTCGCACGCGGGGAACGCCAGAGACAGCTCGGGCCGGACTTGGATGTTGCCGTCGCTGGCCTTGTTTACGAGAGCCAAAAGCCGCATCGCTTGGAAGAAACCAAAGCGTGGCCCGTGGCTCAGTAAATCCGCGCTTAGAGGAGTGTTCGGTTGCCCGTTCGTGGCGGCCATAAAAAGGTGCTCCCTCCGTCTACGTCCTTCACCGAGAGGCTGGTGAACGAATTGATCGACGCATAATTTCCGAAAAAGTTTTCCAGCATGCAGCCGAAAAGAAAGGCATCGCCGGGTCCAGCAAAGTGATCTTCGCGGATTTTGAGGCTGACGTGGCGGCCGCGCAAGAGCATTCCCGCGAGCAGCCGGTCTTCTGGAGCGGCATGGACGTCCAGAATCCCTGCGATTCGTTTGTGGTTGGCCGGCACGGCAGCGTTGCCGGATTCGGGCAAGATATAGAGTTCGAGCAGGGCTTGCAGCGTCTCGCGTTTCTCGAGCGATTGAAAATTAATCGAAAGATGCGACAGCAATCGCCAAAGCAGGTTCCGACCGACGGGTGCCGGAACGCCCGGGGTAGGCGGTAGGATATTGGCGAAGGTGACATATTCGGGACAACCTTTGCCGTGGATTGAAATGTCCCCGGCCTTGAGCCGGGTCGGGAGCGATCCGTTGGTGCAGTTCAAGCGGAGCGACAAGGTTTCGGGAACAGGCAACCCGGCCTCGGGGGCGTAAGCGACGCTCAAAAAATGATCGACGCCGGCCGTGACAATCGACGGCGAGCGGCTGATGTGATAGACCGGTTCGCGACCCGCTGGGCGGAACGCTTCAAAGGGTTTATAGCGACGTTCTTCGCAGCTGCCTTGCACATAACCTTTCACCTCTTCGACGGAGAATACTTGGTAATGCTCGGTGTTGGAACCCGCGGGACGAACCGGATAATTAGTTTTTTGATGGTCTAAATATATCGGGTCGCCGTCGTGCGCGAACAGGTTAATCGCCGGCGTGGCATGAAGCACAAAGCTTTCTCGGCTAATGCGCCCCGGCGCCAATCGGGAATCGTCCAGTTCGAAATGCACTTCAAAGCGCGACCCCGAACCGCGCGACGACCATTGTTCCCAGCCGACGAGGTCTAAGAAGAGAAACTTCTCGGGAAGGATGAAATAATCTTGCAGCACGCCAAATCCCGGGAAGGCTTGGGTGGGATAGGGAATGAGGCGTTCCTCGGGTGCAAATCCGACGGGACGCAAGTGGCGGGCATCGAGCAACGCGGGCCGGCCGTCGCTCAGCGGAACGAAGCGAATTGTTTTCACATGCCGGCGCAGCATCAGATAGAGGTTTGCGGCCTGGGCAAAGTCGTCGGCCAAGTAAAGACGCAGCGATCGCGGTTGCCACTCTGAAAGGGCCATGCCGGCCAGTTCAAAGACAATTTTAATGCTCGGGGCGCGCCCGGGTGTTTGCATCCAGACCGCATCGATGACGGACATGGGATGGATTTCCGTGTCATAGCAGGTGCGAAACTGACAAGACGTCCCCTCCACAGGGAGGGAGGCGCAACCAACCCCCGCCGGCAACGTAAAGGATTTACGCACGGTTGTCTTGGGACGAAATATTTGTATGGTCGCCGCGGGAATCGGCTGCAGATAATGCGGCGCGACAACCTGTAACAGATCGTGGGCCACTTCGGGAAATTCATCGTCCAGTTTCTGGCGCATAAGCGCCGTCAAAAAGGCCGTGCCCTCGAGCAACCGCTCGACGTCAGGGTCTGCCTGGGCGCCGTTCATCATGGGCGCGAGGGACGGATGCGCGGCGCCAAATTCCGTCCCAAGAACGCGCAGGTTGGAAAGCTCTTGCTGGAAATATTTAGGGAACATTCACGCCTCCTTGGCTTCGTCCTAATATACCCGCCGCCGTAAGCCCAGGAGTCATCTGCAAGCAAAACTATTGTCAGGAGTTGTCAGGGTTTTGTACAGATGGGCCGACTGAGGCCATGCAGAAAGACCCAAGAAAAAGAGCCCTTCGGACCATGGGTTCGTTCTTGAGAACTGGGTATAGTTATTCTCATGCGTTTCCAACGTTTTTTGGTAACACTTCTCGCGTTGGCGATTTCGTTCGACAGTCTCGGCAGAGCAGGTGCCGCGGTCTCTCCCGATCCGGTCTCTTCTCTTTCGGTCGCGATACCTACCCTCCGAACGCAGGCTTTAGCGGGTTCCCTTTGCGAAGCGCATCTTCCCTTTCTGACGGCCGCGGCGGCATGGACGCAACGCGCGATGTATTCGCTTCGCCCTTACGTGGCACCGCTAGGAGCCGGTGCCACACTCGCTGGACTTATTGCTTGGGCCACATCACAGTCGCCCGTCCACAATCGTCCCAGCGTATTGGCCATCACGCTCCTGACGATGCTGGGACCGGTATTCCCCCTGATGGCGAATTTATTGAAGAATCACTTCCATCACAGAAAGTCTCGCGCGGCTGTCTACCAGGCGGTGGCAATGGAGGCCACGTACAAACAGCGGGTCAAAGCATTGGTGATGGCACTCGAGGATCCGTTCAGTCAGGAAGACTTTCACGAACTTAACACGGCCTTTGAAACGATGTGCGGTCTGTATGCCAACCCGGATCCGCGGATTGACAAAAAGGCCCTTTACGACGCCGTGATGATCTTTGAGCAGCAGTTTCCTCCTTCTTGGCGTTGGGAGTGGATTGCTTCACTGGTCGAAGGATATCCAAAGAACACGCTGATCCGACCACCGCTTTTCCACTTATTATTGCCGGATTACAGACGGCCGGTTCTTCCGCACTTTACACTCCCGGAGTTGTCGGCGGCCTATAGCGAGGTGGCTGCAGCCTTGCAAGATTGGAGCTCGAAGGATTTTTGGAGACGCCAGAAATGCCTGGATCATCTTAGCGCCGCGATTAACCAACTGCGTGGAAGTCTGGGCAAGGTTCAGCAGTCGCACAAAGCTTCTCTTTCTGAAATTGAGTCAGAAATTAGGCTGCTCGAACGTTGGCGGGCTTCGCTAATAGGCGATATGCATCCGTATACAACGGGCTACGCCGTGGGAAGTTCATTGGAACAACGGAAAAATCAATTATTCTTGGACGTGTACGCGGCCGCCTGGTTCCCCGCTTTCCTGAGCGACGAATACAACCAACCCGAAAACGCAACCTGGCTGCAAAATTTTATCGGCCCGGATGCAATAGCTTGGTTAACCCGCACCAAGGAGGCCGATGCCGATTCCGATCTCCGGCTCACGATCCAATCGCTTCTCTTCCCACTTTTTGTCGATCGCCCCCTACCGGAGACCTCCCGCGCTCCCAAGCCACCCGCCGCTCCCGACGTTCTCGAGCCCGCCCTAGCGCTTGACATCGCCGCTATGCTGGACAACGCACAATACCGGTTGCCTCAGCTCTGCGATCAACTTTCCAATAGCGCCAAAGGCTTGGATCGCCAAATACTGGCCGACCGGTTTATTGAGATCGGGAAAGAATACACATCCATTCGCGCTTCCTTCGTTCCGTTCTTTGCCCAGGCGTACCGCGGGAACTCAGATTCGGAAAAGGTCATTCTTCCCGCGAACTCCGCGGCGCTTCTGACGGCTTGGATTTTCAAATTTGACCGAGTCGTGCAACAACTGATCATGGCCGGGGGCAGGCCGGAGACCGACCCTCCGCTCCGGCAAGCATCTGTGTATGGTCATGGCCTGGCATGGTTAGTGAAAATGAAGGCTCGCGATACAACGACCTTTGAACCTTTCCCGCTCGAGGCACTGGCGGATCTTAATCAATGGCCGTGGATCAAACCGTTATTGCCCACAATGAACTTCGCTTTCTCGGCCAGGGGGATGCGTCCGCGCGTGGATTTGTCGATGCTCCGTTTTGCCCTTTCACTCGTGCTTCTCCAATTTCTCCGAGGCATGGCGAAGGGGATGGCTCCTCTAAAGAATACTCCGATCACGATCACGGTGCATCCAGCGTCAATTCCCGACAAGCTGCAGTTGCGAGTGCAGCGCACCGGCGGATTTGATTCGGACACCATCGCCCCGAATCTCGCGGTGGCCCGGGTGGTGATCGAAAAAATGGGTGGGATTCTCACCTATCAGCTACCGGGGCTCCACTCGGCAGTGAAAGACCAGACGTTCAGCTGCACGATCCTGATACCCGCGTCTCCTCCTTCGCTTCCCCAGGGCACTTCGAGGACAAGCGTCAACGCAATGGCTTTGGCAAGAGTGCCGACTAATCCGGAGAGCGAGTTTGATCCGGAACGGCCGCAGGACCCGGGTAACCCATTAAATGAGTGGGGAGTGAACCAGGTGGTTTCTGTGACCGGGAATTCGCAGGAGAATTCCAGCGCTCCCCCGAAGGGCCCTGAAGCCTGGCGGCAGGTCTTAAAAGCCGCAGGTTGGGAAGAACGCGCCCCGGGTTGGAGTTCCTGGATGGGTAACCGTTCCATTCTCCTGTCTCCGGCGAGCCACCCGGCACATGGAATTTTTGCGGTCACGAGTTCAAGAGAGATGGGTTCGTTTTCTGTTCATTGGCGAAAGCCTTCGGGAACGCCACAGACGGGAAAGGTCATGAGCTCAGATCCGGTCGCGAAACTTGTTTGGCATTCCCTCACGGCGACGCTTGAATTATTGAAAAGGACTACAAAAGCTATACCGTCAAACTTCTCAAGGAACCGATGCTCATATTTAATTCCCGGGTGCGTCAGCTGACCGTCGGGATTCTACTGACGCCCCTTCAGGCAGAACGATTTAGAATCCCCAGGAGGGGTTGGCGAGGAACGACGGCTCAGCGCGGCGGATTTAGTTGGATCATTTACCCAATTTTCCCGGCTTATGTTGATGAAGAGACGACCGCTACCAAGCCATTGCCAAATAGCGGAAGACCTTCAAAATCTCCGAACAGCAAGGCGGCAAGACGTTTGCTGGCCAGAGCCGTTTAGGCGCGTGAAACGTTATCGCCACAGGAGTATCAGCTGACAACGAACTTTTAAGTCCATCGCTTGAATATTCTTTACAAACCAAGACAGGCGAATCGTTGCTAAGCCTATCGGAATAATCGAAAAATTATCTAAAAGTTTTTATTACCAAATCCGGCCAAGGCTCTTCTGGCACAAATCGGAGTGGCTCATTGGTAGAGGCCGAAAGGTCGGCCGCCGGCTAACGGCAAAGTCAAAGAGTTCTTCACAATTGTCCAGATTGAAGAGCAATAGGGTCGACGATAATCATTATCGCAAGCAAGGGGATCGCTGTACTTAACCCATACGAGAAGCTGAAAAAAGTTACCGAAAATATAGAGACTTCAATGTCAATGTCGATCAACTGAATGCTACTTTCTGGTGGGCTCGTCCAAGGTGATAACCACCTGACCCGGGTCTTTAAATTCCAGATGGATTCGTTGATTCCCGGTTGCGAAATCCATCCAGTGACGCCAAGGGATTAGAAAGAAAAATCGCTGAAGACGCTTTTGTCCGTCGGGCATCGTAAATTCGATTGAGAGATAAAAGGTGGGATCTAATGTGAGCATGCTAAAGTAGCCATCGCTACCCGCCGGGGCATCGGAAATTTCCTCTTTCACGCCTGGGGTGCGCAAGACTACGTTTGTGTAGGAATTCGGCGCCTGATTTTTTAGTTCGAAGGAAAAGAAATCAAACCCCGCCCATATCCGGATCCGGTGCCAACCGGGAAGAATAAGAATCCCCCAAATAAGGAGGGCCCTCCAATTTTTCGTAAGCCGGCGATTCGTTGTCGCGTTACAGCCATATAGGAGGGCGCCGAAAGTCCATGTCAAGATGATAACGGTTATCCATCGTCGTTTACGGCTCCCGTCCAATGATTCATTAGAGGCGCAATCCAGAATGGCCCAGATTGGCGTAACAAGAATTAAATGCACTGTCGTTGCAATGGTTAACCACATCAACGATCCTTCAATTAATCCCGACGTCTTCAATAGCAAGAAGCCAAGTCCCAGCATTAGGAATTCAAGTAACCAAAGACCAACTCGAGCAACCAGTCGCGTTCTTCGGAGATTCATGGCATAAATTGGATCGGCAAGGCCCTCGGGATATCGGGAGGAAATGATCTGGGGGCGTGCATATCCGGTGGCTGGAGACCGTAAGAGTCTTTTAACGAATAAGAAATATGGTGGACTTGAAATTGTTTATTC
>JBBQYF010000019.1:0-22477 GCA_038208955.1 Elusimicrobiota bacterium | reverse complement strand
CGACCTATCGGTCCAGCTGAGTAATGGTTTTGGGCGCCGATACCCGCAAGCGTTTCAGCGCAGCGGCTTTCTGAGCGTCAGGCGGGAGGCCAAACCCTCCGTTAGAATAGATCGACTCAAGCGTATTACGAGCGGGCTGGTTTCCGGCCATGGTCGCGCGGGTGAGCCAGCTTAAACCGAGCGCACGGTCTGCCGGAATTCCGGTATAGCCGTTGAGATAGATCATCCCTAAGCTCTGCATGGACGTCCCCTCCCCTTTGGCTGCCACCTCCGTCAGCAGTTTGATGCCCTCCTGCGAATCTCGCGCGTTGCGCTTGGATAGTAAGGTCATCCCGGCCAGGAGTTTCATCCGAGTGTTCCCGGTTTTTGCCAATTCTTCGAGAACAACGGCGTTCCCGGTCGCCACACCCTCGTTGACAAATTCTTGATAATTCACCATGTAGTAAAAAAATCCCAGACCAATGACGACGAGGCCGGCCACGAGCAAATAGCGCAACGTTAATGACTCATGACGCGGCGCTCCCGCCAAAAGGCGGCTTTTGCCGGGTCGGCCGGAATACCTAACATACCCTGCGCGTAAATGTTGACCAAGCTTTGCCGCGAGTTGTCACACCCGCCTTCGGCGGCCTCTGCCAAAAGCGCTACGCATTGCTTCGGATCAGACGGCATGCCCGCTGCTCCCCGCCAATAAATCCACGCGAGTCGGCCAAATGCGTGGGGATCAGTCGCCCCCAAGGATCGCATCAACGTTACGCCGTTGACGACGTCGGAGGGCTTTTTACTTCGCGTCAACGCTTCGGCAACTTCCATTTGAAGGCCGACCTTGGCGTAAGGAGGATTCTTGTCAATCACGCGCGGATGCGCGGAAACGACTAAGGTCTTCCCGGTCTCGACGTCACCCGTTCGGGCCGCCGCCAAGAGGGCTAATCCGCGCGGCAGGTCAACGGTCTTTGACGCCTCACCGTGGAGATAGAGCCAGGCGAGAGTGGTCATCGCATGCAACTCGCCCTGAGACCCCAATTTTTCTAGCCAACGGGTGGCGAGTTGAACCTCCTCCAGATTTTGGGACCTGATTAATTGTTGTATGAGCACCAACCGTTCCGAGTTTGTGCCCAACGACAGTCGATCCTCCGGCGTCAGACCGCGCATCTCAATCGCGTAATGCAAGAGTGTGAACCCAACGAGAACCAGCGCCGCGAGCCAAACAAACTTCATTTCTTGTCGAGGGATTTCGCAAGCCGTTGCAATTCCTGCCCGACTTTGTCGAAACCTTTGGCGAGATTGCGCCGGAGGTTTTTGGTGTTTCCCTTGGTGCGTTGCTGGCCGATCTTTAGCAATCGCTGGGCCTGATGTTTAGGATCTTGCGTCGTTTCACTCTGTTGTGCCTGGCGCAGGGCCTGTGCGAGGCGGTTGCCGGTCGTGCGCATGGCACCCATTGCTTCACGTCCAAGGGCTTTAGCCTCGGGACTACTGACCGAGTGCCGGATCGCGGCAACCACGTGGTTGGCGAGAGCCGCGACTTCATTGCCAAGGTGTACCTCCTGGGGGGGTCGCGTGACTTTTTTATGGGTCTTAAACGTCGCCTTCAGTTTTTTCTTCATAAAGCTCCTTTGACTCGAGTAATAACGCTTCAACAGCCTATCGCGCGATCGCCGAGCTGTCAAGACCGAACCGTGATCCCTCATGCCATGGCCCTCACGTTTAGATCCGCCGGCTTGCGTGGATCCTTGACAAATTATTTAATTGACGGCATATAAAAGGATAAGATCAATCGTTGTTCAACGGTAGTCGTCGCCGCGGATGGAGGTTGTTCATGCTGCAGAGAATCGCCAATTTATTCCGAGGATTTTTCGGGGTTTTTGTCTCCGGCTTAGAACGGAAGAATCCCGAAGCGTTGCTGGAAGTCGAGAAAGAAAATCTCCGCAAGCAAATGGGTCAATACAACCAAGGGTTGGCCACTCACGCCGGTCTTTGCGAAAAATTGATCAGCGAAATCCGTAAGCAGGAAAATCAACAACGCGACTTACGAACCAAGACCGCGGCCAGTATTAAGGCGGGGAACCGGGAATTGGCCGGTCGGTATGCGTTGCAATTGCAAAATCTCGAACTCGAATTGGCCGAAAACAGGACGCAACTGGAGCTAGCCGAGAAAACCTATCAAGAGCTTGTAAGGACGCGTGACATCGCTGTGGCGTCGGCGCGTACGAAATTGGATGCGCTCAAGTTGGGCATCAATGATTTGAAGATGAAACGCGCTATGGCGGAATTAACCGAAATGGCTTCCGGCATGGTGGGTTCGATGGGCAGTGCGGGAGAAACCCTCGATCGCCTACACGAAATTGTCGAGGAAGAACGCCAAAAGGCGGCCGGTCGGGCGCGAGTGGCCAGGGACACGATGGACACGACGGGGATTAACCTAAAAGAGAGCGAACAAAAGGCGATGGCGGATTTAGCCTTGGCCGATTTTGAGGCGAAAGAAGGAATCTCGCTCAATTCCGAAACGGCCAAGCCTTCGAATCTAGTCACCCCTCCGAACCGCAAGATGGGGCCCGACAAGCCTCTCAAGCAGTAACCGGAAGTTCTTTTGGCTCGACCTGCCGCGCCCCGACGCTCCTCGACGAACTCCGAAGAATCTTTCACCCACACCATTCCCGACTGGGCCCGGCAACTTGTGGACTTGTACGAAAGCGAAGCGGCCAGTCAGTTCATCCTGTATGGGAATGTCGACGACCGCTACATCATTTCGGCGTCCTCGCCCCCCGTGCTCGGCAATCTCAGCGATTTTCTACTGGACACACTCCTTCCCCGATTTGATGTGGTCTTGTCTTATGACATTGGTCATGGCATTCTGGCGCTTAGAGGATCCGCCCACTTTGCCGGGCGACCCCGGATCGCCCAAGATGCGGAGTTACTTAAGGATCCTCGGAGGGCGATCGAAACCTTGGACCTTTTTTTTCGCTACAGCGCCAACCTCCCTAAAGTTAAAAAAACGCATCTAAGAATTGGTTGCCTCCTGCTTAACGTTGACTTGATCGCCCCGGCGACGGGGGGGCGATCCGACTACGATTTGGGCGCTCTCGCCATGCTGATTCGCGACTGGAGTCAAGACACTTTGCTAACCAATCACGGGCTGGCGACGTTCCTTGTCACGGAAAACCTGAGTGACCTTCATTCCCTTTTGGTGACGAACGCTCGCGCCGCGCACATCCGGCTTCCGTTGCCGTCGCCGATAGAGTTGGTCGATGCCTTGAAATTTATGGGGGCGGCATATCCCACGGCGCTGTCCAATTACCAGCGTGACTTCAAACCGCTCGCTTTGTCGCTGGCAGGAACGACGTTGGGTGCTGTCGAAAGCCTTCTCAAGGTAAAGGACCATCATCGACAAGTACTTTCGCCAAAGGATTTCGGAACGCTCAAGAAAGAAATCGTGGAGCGGGAGTGTAACGGTTTGGTCGAGTTCATTGAACCCAAGAGGACAATGAAAGATTTCCAAGGCAATGCCAAGGTCAAGGCCTGGCTTACTCAAGACGCGGCCCTCTGGCGCAAGAACGATGTGGACGGCCTTCCCAAAGGTTATTTGATATGCGGTCCCGTGGGTACGGGCAAATCATTTTTGGTTGAATGCCTGGCGGGGGAAGCGGATGTCCCGATTGTAAAGATGAAAAATTTCAGAGACAAATGGGTGGGATCGACGGAAGGCAATCTTGAAAAGATTTTTCGTCTGATTCGAGGATTGGGGCGCTGCTACGTTTTTGTTGACGAGGCCGATCAAGCCCTTGGTCGCCGCGAGGCGTCGGGCCATGATGGCGGTTTGTCGGGCCGAGTTTATTCAATGATCGCCGAAGAGATGGGCAACGCGGACAGCCGCGGCAAGGTGATCTGGATTCTGGCGTCAAGCCGCCCGGATCTGATTGAAGTTGACCTCAAGAGACCCGGACGCATCGACGTCAAGATACCGCTTTTCCCAACGCTCACACCTCGCGCGGGCTTCGCCTTGATCCAATTTATTTTCAGACGACGTAACTTCAATATCCCCAACAACTTGGCCGCCAAGTGGCGTCATCTGATTCCGCGTTATTTAACGCCCGGGGCCGTCGAAGCCCTAGCGGCAAAGGCCTATCGATTAAAACACAGTCAAAATATCAGCGTCGAAAAAGCACTGAGTGAATGTCTTCGCGACTACCAAAATCCCGTCGCGCAAGACACGTTGGATTTCCAGATCCGCCTAGCCCTAGCAGAAGCAACCGATCGAGAATTTGTTCCTACCGAATTCCGCAACCAACCAACCGCGAGATCGGGGGTCACACCGTCGGGGGTCACACCCTTTCACGAATCGTAGCGCGTCGGTTGGGACAGATCAGCCTGGCGGTGGTACATCCAAAGCGACCTGTCCCAACGGAATGCGTAGAATCTCCAAAGGGGTGTGACCCCTGGCTTGGTGACCCCTGGTTGTTGCACGTCTAAATCTCGGCACTCGGAATTCCTTCTCCTTCATCACCCGACACATTCCACTCGGCAATTCCTTGCCGCAAGCGCATTTCCTGGAGATCGAGGTCTTTTTCCACGCGCCGCAGAATTCCGTCGTCGATCGCGCCGGACTGTCGCATGCTGAGCATCACCTGACGCTCGGCTTCAATGAGCTCCGTCTGTAAGTTGAAGGTATGCGTGCCATGTTGGACCGCGCCATCGTGATCGCCGTTTAAATGGGCGCGAAATTGAGTGTTGCGATAGCGGTATTGGTCTTCCATCCGGTCGAGAAGCGGCTCCGGGTATGCCCCCTCGGCGCGCTTTGCCGCGAGGAACGCCAGCGACGCGTCGGCGGCCTGTTGTCGGGCTTCAATCTCTTGATGCCCCGCCCGGGCGCGCTCTTGACGGCCTTCCTGATCGACGTGAAATAGACGAATCAACCAAGGCAATGACAGTCCCTGCAGAATCAGCGTACTGACGATCACACAAAAGGTTAGAAAAATCATCAAGTCACGCTGGGGAAAGGGCATGCCTTGACTTGTCAACAGTGGAATCGACAAAGCGGCGGCCAGCGAAATGGCTCCCCGCATTCCGCTCCAGGAAATGATAAAGATTGAACGCCAGTTGGGAGGATTTTCACGTCGACAAAGTGCCGCGCTGAAAAGTCGCGGAATATACGTCGCGGGCAATGCCCAGAGCATGCGAACGACAATCACTAAAAGGCTAATCGACACCCCGTACTCCCAGAGCAAGCGGCTGCTGGTACCGTTCAACGGCACGAGGATCCGGTGCAACTGCATGCCGCAGATGAGAAAAAGCAATCCATCGAGAACGAATTCGATAATGCCCCAGATCGGCACAAGCTGAAGACGCGTGGTCGCGCGAACCAAATGGGAATTCATGTAGCTAACATAAAGTCCCGCGGCCACCGCCGCCAACACGCCGGAGCCGCCTAACCGCGCCGCAGGGATGTAGGCGATAAACGGTGTGATGAGGGATGCGCTAATTTCGAGCGAGGTGTTATGCAGCGAGCGGCGCAATCTCAAGATAGACCAGCCGACGAGCAAACCCCAGGCGATCTCGCCCACCACGATGACGGAAAAAGTCCCGGTTGCCTTCGCGAGTGAAAAGGAATGAGTCACGACGGCAGCCGCGGCCACGCGGTAGACCGTCAAGGCCGTGGCATCGTTCACGAGACCTTCACCTTCGAGAATAGTCGACAATCGCTTGGGGATACCCAAACGCCTGGCGATGCTAATGGCGGCCACTTCGTCCGGTGGCGAGACAATGGCTCCCAAGACAAAGGCCGCCGCCCAGCCGAAACCGGGAATCCACAGATGGGCGGCAACGGCTACAAACAGGGTCGTAAATAGCACGCAGCCAATCGAAAGCATCGCAATCGGCTGCAAGCTTTTCCGGAATTCTCCCCAGGATCCTAGCGCCGAACCCGCATAAACGAGTAACGGAAGAAACACATACAGAACCAAATCAGGATCCAGAGTAATGCGCGGGAAGCGGTCGATAAATCCCAAAAGAATTCCGGCGGGTAATAAAAGAAATGGGGAAGGAATCGCGAGTCTCCGCGCCAGCGTCTCCAGCGCGATCACCGTAGTCAGCAGAACGAGAACAATTTCAAATGTATGAATCATTGCCCATCATTTTAACTATTTGTGCCCGATGGGAGTTCCCGCCGGACAACACTTGGCCCAAAATGGACGGGACAATAGCGCGCATCACGGGCTCCCGTATTTCTGTATGAAGGATTGTTAACGACCGGATTGCGGTTTTCGACGACGATATGTGACATGCCACTGCAGAAACGCGTTGATAACGCCGTCCATTTTCTTTGGATGTCTTCTTTCATTGAAGATCTTGACCATTCCCTTTAGTCTCGGTCATGCGCATACCGCCTCGCCGATGGGTCCTGCCTTGCCTCTTAAACTTCCTGGTTATCGCCGAAATGCCGCCGTGGGCGAATGCCGAAGACCTGAGCGAATCGGTACAGTTGCAAAGCTTGCTCAGCGAAACAGATAAAGTGGCAGAGAAAAATGATTTGAAACACCTCACGCTAACTCCCGGTCCCGGCGTGGCCCACGAACGCTTGGCATTGGGCATAAATTATACGGGAGGCCAACTTCGCTGGAATTTCTCGCCCCAGTGGGCGGCCGAAGTGCGTTATCAGCAAGGCCAAGCCTCTAGCAACTATGGTGACGTCAAAGCAGTGGTATTCGGACTGCGCGGTTACCGGACGTCACACCCTGCATCTCGCTTGCCCTTTTACTGGGGATCAGAAGTGGCGGTCACAAACGCAAAGCCCGAAACTTCAGGTTACAGCACCAACGGGTTTGCGGCCGGGGCGTTTGCCGGCATGCGTTACCGCGCCTCGCGCCGAATTTCCCTCGATATTGACCTGGGCCCCTACGTGATTTCTCAGACGGAAACAAACACCCATACGACAGCGACCAATCTAGATTTTGTACTTAATACAGCGCTGATCGTGGGGATTTTTTAGAATGGGATCAGGGTAAAAATATGAGAATAAAATGCGCGAGCATGGTCTTGCTGATCGGCATGGCGCCCTCGCTGGCGTGGGCTTCCGTCAACTTGCGTTTTGGCCTGGGCAGCGCGGTGGCCAAGCGCGGCGCCGATGCGATTAATCAGGCGGGCGCGAGCGATGCCGCGAAGGCGACCGGCGACGCCGTCATCGCAACGCTTGACAGTTGTCCGGCAGGTGCCGTTTATGATTCACCGCCGACCGATCTAAGCCTAATTCGGGGAATCGAACCCCTGGGCCACGTCGCACCGCCTCCGCATACGTTTCCAAGCGATCATATTTACTTTTATGCAACCACATCGACGGTAGAAGGTGTCCCGGTTTATGCACCGGGGAACGTCCATATCACGGACATCGCGTCCACCCAATACCTGAGCGCGTCTCCCGTTTTCACCGACTATGCGGTTTACTTCTACCCCTGCAAACAATTGAGAACGTATTATGGGCACGTCCGGACGCTTTCGCCGGCTGTTCAACGGGCATTGGACGGCGCCGCCCAGAATTGCTCGACGTACTCGACCGGAGACCGGACGTATTACCGATGCGATACGAACGTCAACATCCCGCTAGCCTCCGGCGATTTAATTGGAAATGGCCCGCCCGGTGGGGCCTTTGATTTTGGATCTTACGACGATCGCGTGATACTCGGCCCCTTTGCCGCCCCCGTGAGGCACGCCGATAGCTATCAATCGCACACGGTTTGCCCCGTGGATTATTTTACGACGGGACCCAAAACGTCGATGCAAGCGTTACTTGGGCGCGGCGACGGTGGATACCGTCGGCAGGTCCTTCCCCTCTGCGGTCAGTACAACCATGACGTGGCCGGCACGGCACGCGGATTTTGGTATTACCCCGGCGCACCGAATGTTCCGGAAGATCCGCACTTGTCCTTGATTGTCGACGATGTCTATGCGCCTAAAGAGACCATTTCCGTGGGAACATCCCTGCCCAATCAGACTCCGATCTTCTACACCTTTGTTGCGAACGATAACGGGCAGGTCGATCGAGAATTCAGCGAAGTGCGGCCCGACGGAAATATTTACTGCTATGACACTTTTTATGATCCGGCGGGACAACTGGCGGGGAGCCATATATTTATCTTGCAACTGTTGAACGCCCAAACCATTCGTTTTGAAAGTCAGCCGGATGCGACCTGTGGAGCAGGACCATGGAGCTTTACGACAAACGCCGTCAACTTCGAACGTTAATCTCTCCGACCCTTACACCCGCCCGAAAATCAGCGTGCCATTCGTTCCACCAAAGCCGAAACTGTTGGCCATCGCGTATTCAAAGCGGTGGCTGACCGCCGCATTGGCTGTAAAATTGAGGCCCAAAGCAGCGCAAGCCGGATCTAGCGCGTCGAGATTGATCGTAGGGGGGACTGTATTTTTTTCGAGAGCCTTGAGCGATAAGATCGCACCCGTCGCCCCGGCCGCACCCAGCAAGTGACCCGTCATCGATTTGGTAGCGCTAATGTGAAGTCCCATCCGGCCACGGCCGAATACCCGCGAAATCGCTTGGGCTTCTTCAATGTCGCCGGCGGGCGTCGACGTGCTATGCGCGTTGATGTAGCCAACGGCGTCGGCGGCAAGATGGGCGTCGACGAGCGCGAGTGTCATCGCGCGTCCGGCGCCTTCAGCCCCGGGCGAGGGCGAAGTGATGTGATAAGCATCGCCGGTGGCTGCATAACCAACGATCTCGCCATAAATCCGCGCGCCGCGCTTTCGGGCTTGTTCTAGTTCTTCAAGAACCAGCACGCTCGAGCCTTCGCTCAGCACAAAGCCGTCGCGGTCGCGGTCGAACGGTCGCGACGCTTTCGCCGGATCATCATTACGTGAGGACAGAGCGTGCATCACTGCAAACCCACCCACGCCCAATTCGCAGACAACGGCTTCGGCGCCGCCCGCGACCATCACGTCGGCCTCGCCGCGTTGAATCGTACGCATCGATTCGCCGATGCTGTGTGTGCTAGTCGCGCAAGCGGTCGTGTTGCAATGGTTCGGACCGCGCAAATTAAGCAAGATACTGACTTGGCCGGAGAGCGTGTTCGGAATCGACTGAACGATAAAAAACGGGGTGATCCGGCGATACCCTTTTTCCCGAAAATCGTCGTACACGGACTGAATTTCAGGAAGCCCGCCCATCCCGACCCCGATATTAACCCCCATGCGCTCGGGCGCGAGCTTCGAGCCGCCGGCCCCGAGCCCCGAATCGCGAAAAGCCTGCACAGCGGCCGCGATACCCAGGTGCGCAAACCGCCCCAGCTTCTTCGACTCTTTTTTTGGCAACGACGTCAGCGTATCGAGTTCCGGGAAATTCTTGACTTCACCGGCAATTCGAACGGGACAGAGCGTCGCGTCAAAGCGCGTGATCGGTCCGATTCCGGAACGACCTTCAACGGCACCCTTCCAAAGTTCCTCGACGGTTAATCCAAGGGGCGTGACGGCGCCCATCCCGGTAACGACGACGCGACGTAAAGAAGCTTGGCTCATCGCAATTCTCCTATGGTTGGTCCAAGCGTGATTCCATCGTCTCGGGGGCGGCCACCACAAGCGCTGCGTTCGACCCCCCAAACCCGAAAGACTGGGTCAGCATATAGCGAACGTCTTGCGGACGGCCTTCGGCCGCCACATAGTCTAAATCACATTCCGGATCGTTATTTTCCAAATTGATGGTTGGCGGAATCCAGCGGTTCTCAATCGCCAGTAAACCGATCGCCACTTCAATGGCCCCGGAGGCTCCCAGCGCATGGCCGTGCATTGCTTTCGTGGCGCTAATCGGAATTTTACGGGAGTGACTGTTAAACACTTTTTTGATTGCCAGCGTTTCAGTTTTGTCGTTGAGCGGCGTCGCACTCCCGTGCGCGTTGATGTAGTTGATATCTCCGGGCCCAATCGCCGCATCGACCAAGGCCAGCCGCATCGCACGGGCGGCCTCTTCACCATCCGGACGGGGAATGGTCATACTATGCGCGTCGCTGGTTAATCCGTAGCCGACCAACTCTCCATAGATTTTAGCCCCCCGCGCCCGGGCGTGCTCCTGTTCTTCGAGCACCATGACGGCGGCGCCTTCGGCCATCACAAAGCCGTCGCGTTGTTGGTCGAAGGGACGCGACGCGGTTTCGGGGCTCGCGTTTCGGCAAGACATCGCGCCAATCAAGTCGAAGGCGCCGAAGCACAGCGGCGAGAGCGGGGCTTCCGCGCCGCCGGCCAGCATCACATCGACTTGTCCGTGCTGAATCATCCGGAAAGCTTCGCCGATGGCGATCGTGCCGGAGGAGCAACTGTTGGCGTTGGAGAGCGACGGGCCGCGCAGCCCGAGCGTAATCGAAACATTGCAGGCACCGGCGCCGCTGAATACGGATAAAGCGATTAAGCGGTTCACCGAACGGAAACCTTCCTTAACGAAATTGACGTGTTCCGCCTCCGCGTTGCTGACCCCGCCGAGCGCCGTGCCGATATAGGTCCCGACGCGTGTCCCGTCGATCCCGTTAATCAGGATGCCGGCATCGTCCAGAGCCATTTTTGAACTCGCGACGGAAAAACAAGAAAAACGGTCAAAGCGCCGAGCGGATTTTGCATCAAGATAATCGCCGGCGTCGAAATCATTGATCTCGCCGGCGATGCGCGATTTGAGCGGCGACGCGTCAAAGCGCGTTAACGGTCGGATCGCGGACCGGCTCCGGCGCACACCCTCCCACAAAGCTTTCTTGCCCGTTCCGATCGTTGTAATCGCTCCGATTCCCGTGATAACGACGCGTTTCATAAAGAGTTCTCCGCCAGCATTTTAATTCGGTTGAGCGTTTTGTTTGCCACTTGATGCACAAATTGTTTTCCAATCACGTTTTCGGCAATCCATGGACCGATCAGCGGCGGCCAGGAGGGGTTAAATTGATGATGAATTTGGACGAGCCACACGTTGGGTTTGGCGCCGAGAGGGTCGAACGTCCATTGCACCTCCATCCCTTTCGTGATCCCCTGGATGTGTGTAAATTCAATGCGATGTTCGGAGCGACGCACGCGTTGCCTCGCCCGCCACCAGAGCGGGATACCTTTGTGACGCGCCGCCATCTCCACTGTCATTTCGGCGGGCTGGGGGTCGAGAATTTTAACCCACCGGTAATGCGGCAAGATTTCGGGCCAACGCGCGACGTTCGCCGCGAGCTCAAAGATGGTTTCAAATGTCCCGGCGATTTCGATTTGATTCGACGCTTTCATAGTGGTTTTTCTCCGGCCAATGTCTGACGATAACCAAAGTGCGTAAAGACGTCTAAATAGGAAAGTCCCGCGCGCGCCGCAAGCGCTTTGAGCTCTCCTTTTGTAAAAGCGCGACGTACCGATAGTGGCCCGTCATGGCGCACCATCGAGTGGGCCATGGTCAGCCGGCTCAGCGTCCATATCCATAGCCAGGCGCGGGCGCTTCGGATCAAGTCATTCATGACGATTCCGCGCCGCGCCATTTGGTCACTCTTGCGCAGCAGCGCGACAATCGCTTCATCCGTTAGGTGATGAAGCGTGAGAGAGGAGATCGCGTAGTCCACGGATTGTCCGGGTTCAAAACTGGCCGCATCCGCCTGAATGAGGGTAATCTCCGGATACTGGCGCGACTGCTCTTGGGCATACGTGAGAACGGCTTCATTCTGATCAACGCCTGTAATCCGAAGATTGTAACCCTTGCCCCGGCCCCAACGCGCTAAAGCTCGCGGGATATCCCCTCCGCCGGTGCCCCAGTCGACAATGTGAATGGTTTCGCCGCGGGTCCAGTGGCGTGACCAACGGTTGAAATGCGACAGCGTCGCGTGCACTCCCCCCAGGCGTTGATTAATGGTCTCAAGCGCTCCCAGGACCTGGCTTGCGCCCGCGGGGTCTAGGGTCTCCACATCCATGCGCTCGAGTTCCTCGCTGCGTTCCAAAAAAATGAAGGACATGTCTAGGCGAGGTTCAGCTGACGATGCCGCGTCATGTCAGTCAACCAAGACACACCTGTCGGATAAATCCGTAGGGTGCGGATGATCGGTTCGCGCAAAAGGGTCATCGCATAAAATAAACGCGCCGCGGCATTCCAACGGAGGGAGGGCAGGAACGCCTGACGCCATAACCATTCATACGCCCTGGCTGGAGTCGTTTGCGTTTGGTCTAGCGCGGCGACGAGTAATTTTGAGCTATAGAGCGCGATCGACATGCCTTCGCCGGCAAATGGATCGATAACGCAGGCGGCGTCTCCAACATAGAAGGTCCGGTCTACGGCCAGCTGCCGAATGCCCAATTGCACCGGACCGACCGCCATCCAGGAGGTCGTCCGCCGGGCCGTCGCTAAATGCCGTCGCAAAACAGGGTTCTCACTCGCAAAGTGCGCCAGGACTCCTTCAAGCGACGGTCCGTAACGCTCGACGGTATCCTGAGTCGTCAAGGCGCATACGTTAACGTGGTTGGCACCCTGCCGCGCGAGTCCGACATACCCACTGTCAATTAAATCCAGTTCAACCTGGTCCGTGACGCCTTCAACATTTTCGAACGTCGCTTGCAAGCCGAAATACCTTGTCGACGGGCTGGCGTACCAGGGGTGAAGGGGAACGGACCCGGGTCCCCGCGGAACTTGTCTTCCCGCCGCAATAACCTGGTAGGCGCTTTCGTCGCCCTGTAAAAAACCGTCCTGGGCTTCACAAACGTCGACTCCGGAATCGCGTGCCGTGTCCAGTAATAGCCCATCCATAGCTTCGCGCGAAATCGACAAAGCTTCCTGATGTAAAGGCGATTCTAAAATCGTTCCGCGCTTGGAAGCAATGACGGTGCGGCGTACGGGGGAAACTCCGGTCTTTAGCAGCGCGCCATAAACGCCCAACTCCTGCAAATCGGCGATTCCATCGGAGCTGAGAAATCCGCCGCAAAGTTTAGCTCTCGGGAACCGCTTTTTTTCGTAAAGTCGTACGCGTCGTCCGCTGCGTGCCAGGCGAATCGCGGCCGAAGCGCCGGCGGGTCCGCCACCGATAACGACAACATCTGGATGGCGTGGGGCGCCTCGATTGTTCATGGTCCTCGTATTGTACCACTGGCCCACGAGAGGGCATCCTCGAACAAAGCAAGGACGTCCACCGTTTGCCGGTTCGTGTTAAAATATTGAAAATTATTACTCTGACTTGGAGAACTCATGGCCTCTGATCATAAATCGCTGAAAGCTTACAGCCACGTCATTTCCGAGGGCCTCGACCGGGCTCCCGCACGAGCCATGTTCAAAGGGATTGGTTTTACCGAAGAAGATATGCACAAACCCTTTATCGGCATTGCTAACACATGGATTGAAACGATGCCTTGCAACTATAACCTCCGGGCCTTGGCCGCGAAAGTGAAAGAGGGCGTTCGGGCCGCCGGCGGCACGCCGTTTGAATTTAACACCATTGCTATTTCCGACGGCATAAGCATGGGTACCGAGGGGATGAAAACTTCCCTGATTTCCCGCGAAGTGATCGCCGATTCGATCGAGCTCACGGCGCGCGGGTATTGTTTTGACGGCATTGTGGCGCTTTCCGGCTGCGACAAAACGATTCCGGGAACCGTCATGGCGCTGGCCCGCCTCGACCGGCCGTCGGTGATGGTGTATGGTGGATCGATCATGCCCGGCCGCTTCCAGGGACGCGATGTGACCATTCAAGATGTGTTCGAAGGTGTCGGCGCGGTTTCCGCAGGAAAAATGACAGAAAGCGATCTACTCGATTTGGAATCCAAAGCTTGTCCCGGCGCGGGCGCTTGCGGAGGACTGTTTACGGCGAACACGATGGCCATGGCCTTCGAGTTCCTCGGGATTTCGCCACTCAATGCCAACAGTGTTCCGGCCGTCGATCCGCAAAAAGATTTGGTCGGGTATCAGGCCGGGCAGATGGTCATGGACCTTTTGCGCAAAGGCATCACTGCGAGAAAAGTAATGACCAAAAACGCTTTTAACAATGCCGTGACGGCGGTCGTTGCCTCGGGCGGATCAACGAATGCCGTTTTGCATTTGCTGGCCTGCGCGCACGAAGCCGGCATCAAGTTCTCCATTGAAGAATTTGACCGAATCAGTGCCCGCACACCCTACTTAGCGGATCTGAAGCCCGGCGGGCGGTTCGTGGCGAACGATCTTTTTAAAGCGGGTGGCATCGGCTTGCTGGCAAAGCGTTTGCTCGAGGCTAAAAAAATTGACGGCCGCTGCTTAACGGTTACCGGCCGCACGTTGGGCGAAGAGGCCAAGGCGATTGTCGAAACTCCGGGCCAGGAGGTCATTCGTCCTATCAGCGACCCGCTCAGCACAACCGGTGGGCTGGTAATTTTAAAGGGAAACCTATCGCCGGAAGGATGTGTGCTGAAAGTCGCCGGCCACAATTACACGACATTTTCGGGGAAAGCCAAAGTGTTCGATCGGGAAGAAGATGCCTTTCGAGCGGTGCAACAGCAACGCATTAAGGCCGGTGACGTTGTCGTGATTCGATACGAAGGCCCGAAAGGAGGACCCGGGATGCGCGAGATGTTAGCGGTGACGGCCGCGATCGTGGGGGAGGGAATCATCGAGTCCGTGGCGCTTATTACCGACGGCCGTTTCTCAGGCGCGAGTCATGGGTTGGTGATCGGCCACGTCTCCCCCGAAGCCGCCGTCGGTGGACCTATTGCGATCATTCGTAACGGCGATCCCATCACGATTGACATTAAAAAACGGACTTTAAATCTCGACATCCCACGGGCCGAGATTAAGCGGCGCTTCAAAACCTGGAAAGCCCCCAAACCGCGTTACACGACCGGTGTGATGGCGAAGTATGCGCGTAGCGTTTCGTCGGCGTCCATTGGTGCCATTACGAACTAGCTCCTCCCCTAGGCAGCGCGCAAAAAATACGCTCTAAACTCCGGTTGAGGAAAATAGGGAAGTCGGTCTCCCTGGCGGCGCTTGGCGACCACTCGCTCGTAGGCTTTCTGCAAAGATAAATCCGCCGGTCGTACGGAGAGGCCGCAATAGCACCTAGGCGGAAATTGTGCGGCCCCGAATTGCCCCGGAGCAGCAACCGCATTGCCTAGGAAAATGTTTAATCCACTGGCCATGACCACGACGAAGCGCATGAATGTTTTTTTCATTTAGATCCTCCCTGTAAAGATTAGACCCCCGCCACGTTTTGTGATTACAAATATAGGCCTTCTAGGCGCCTTTTCTGCCCAGAAGGCTCATGGATTGCCGCTGCCAAACGCCTTAAAATCAGAGCATGGGTTTTACGCTCTGCTTGTCTACCTCTGCCCGCCAAGGCATCAATCTGGCTCTCGTCGTCAGTTTATTGCTGAGTGGCGTGGTTCCAGCCGCGCCTCGCCAACCACCTCCCGACCTGACGGAGAATTTTCAAAATCAAGCCTTATCCGCCTCCGCTTGCGCGTCCCTACGCCCTTTCATCACGCAGGCATCCGTCGCGGTCGACCAGGCGTCGGGGGCCTTTCGGGGTGCCCGGGAATTTATTGCATCGCAGGGACTGCTGAGGGAAATTCGATTTCGTTGGATGGCGGCGGGTCCAGAAACTTTTAGCTCTTTTGACTTCGCCAAATTTCTGGCGCGGCACTTTTCGGAGCGGTCCGGTGAGCGTCGGTCTCGCTTTGTCGGTCTTCTTTTCATGCATATGATGATGCAGGTCTTTGCATCAGCAGGGGTCTACGAAGCCAACCTTGCCGCACATCGGGCCTACAATCTGTTGCTCATGCCACTGGAGATCGTCGTCGAAACGTTACGCCGAATAGCTGTCATCCGCGGGCGCAGCGAATGGGCAAACCAAATACGCGAGTTAGCCCCGGCGATGCTGATGCTTCCCCCGGATTCGAATTCCAGCGACGATGCCAGCTATTACCGATACAACTCGGCCGATTCGCCCGTGCTTAGTCCGCGCCAAAAAGGACGAGTATTAACGCAATTACGTGCCTATATCCAAATACTTCAACAGTTACGAAAAATTCGCCGCCCAGGCGACGAGCTGCATGTGCAATATGTTTACGTGGGTGAGGTGGGGACTCAGAGTATATTCACCGTGAGAGTTCTCGGTACGCATAACCTAGCGTCGGGGCAGCGCCTGGCGTTGGAATCCGACCTGGGCAATGTATTTGTTGTTCAGGATGTTCGCGGTGACGAAGTAACGTTAAAAGCGACGGCCCATTCCGAGGTGGCAAGAAGCCTTCCCCAAAAGGGGACACTGATCGCTAGCCTGCCTTTGGAAGCGCACCTGCATTCCATAATACGTCAATTGGAAAGCCGATCTGTGGCCCCGAAAACCTTCCCGCATGCGCATCTAGGATGGATCGATTTGACGCGAAAGAGAAAAAGCAGTAGTGGCAATGGCCGGTCATTCGGAGATTTGGAAGAAAACGCGCAGCGAGCAATCGATTTTGCCGGGCAAGGAATTCCGGTCCTGTTGCTGGAATCCCCTCCGGGTACCGAGGTCACGAAGACGCTTGCCCCAATCTTGCTACAGGCAATGGAACATGGGCAGAGAGTACTGGTTGTCTCGGCCACCGAACACCCGTTGGCCACGCTCGTCAACCAAGTCAAAGGTGAATTACCGATTCTGCGACTGGCCATGGACTCGAGCAAGCTCGGGGAGACCATAGACGTGTGGCCGGGAAATACGACCACCCCTGCCGCGGCCGGCGTAATCGAAACGTATCAGGCAAAAAAAACGCGGTGGAAATCTGGAACGGGCATGGGTGGACGGGTCATTGCGGTCCGGCTATCCGATTTAAAGTCGGCCGTTTTACCCAAGCAGATCAAAGATTTGAAATCCGACATTCTGATCATGCTGGATTGTGGTCGCCTGCGTTTGTCTGAAGTGCTTCCTGCGATGCTCAGTCTCGAGGAGCTGGGCCAGGTCATCTGGGTCGGCGATACACATCGCCAGCGTCCGCCGCCGCTCGGAGATGAAGAGCGGCTGCTCTTAAAGCGAGCCGGGGTGCTCCCCGACCATATCGCTATGTACGAAAGCGGGATATTCGAAAATTTACTCACTCTTCATAATCAGGGCAATGAGCGAAAGCCGCCCCATGCGGACCGTATCCTGCTCCGGCGGGATACAGAGTCGGCGAACTCGATCACCCAATTTTTATCGCAGATCTTTTATGAAGGACAACTCCACGCCATGGGATCCGCCGAGGGCGGCGCGGATTCCCTCGTGATGATCAACACGGCCGACTTGGCGTCCGAAGACGAACGTCAGGAAACCGAAATACGACCCCCCGAGGGTATTACGCGGCATAACATCAAGCCTCAGCGAGATTACCAAAACGATTATTCGGCCAACCAAGTGATGTTGCAAATCGAGCGATTGCACGAGGCTCATGGGGTGCCCTATCGGGAAATCCAGGTGGCGACGCCTTACCCGGCCCAAGCACAGCTTTTAGGAGATCTCATTGAGGACCAATACGGGTATGGCTCTCAAGTTCCACGCGTTAGCCTGGCGGAAGATCCCAATGCGGTGCGATCGCGGGCGGCGATTTTTGACCCCGTACGAAGTAATATCACGCGGGATCCCGGCCGCGCGGCCGATCGCCATACGCTCGCCCGCGCGCTTTCACTGGGTTGGGAATATGTCGTTATAGTATGGGACCAATCGACGTTCACGGGCGAACCTCAACCTGGGGACAGCGAAATTCTGCGTGCCAACCGGACTGGACTGGCGGAAATCCAAGACTATTTTAGACAGCACGGTCGGACATCCGAGAAAATAATCGATCTGGATCCGGTCCAAAAAAGCACAATTCCCGTCGAGCTTTTAATTGCAGGTCATCGGGCCGCGCTGGTGGGTGAATTATCTTCCGCCTTGAAACCACTAGAATCCGTGAAATCGATCAGCCAAGCCGCGCAATGGATTGAGCGGCTGCAAACCCAGCCCAGCGACTTTCGAGAGTCAGCCCAAAGACTCTGTCAGGATCTGATTTTCCGTTTGGACAGCTTGGAAGGATCCAACGACGCTGTGGCGGCACAGCTGGCGCCGGTCGGCAGCCAACCGATTCGCGAAGGGGACATTGGGGGAGGGACGAGACAATTCCTCAGCTGGTGGCATGATCATTGGCGACAGGGTTCCAGGCGGCAAATTCAATATCTCTTGAATGCCGTGGCGCACGAGCCCGGGGAACCGGATACGGTCGCACTCGTCCAAATTGCGAAGGCGCTTCCATCCCCCACGCTACGCGCGACGCTTGAGCAAGCGGTTGTGGAATGGGCCGCTGAGTATGTGGGACGTCAGTCTGCCGATCCGGATCATGTATCCCTCGCTCGCGAAATCGCCGCCGATGTTTTTCGGGAAATTAACACAGGATTGGCGCCAATCGTCGCATTCCCGGATCCCGCCTTTGAAAAGCTTAATGAGCAAGCCGATGGTGTTGCGGCGGCTTCGGTGGTCCGCGCCTTATTGAACGAGCAGAATATTCAGAATTGGGTTGAAGGTTTTAACTCTCCAGCATTTCGAGATCGGTTGGTCGAAGAATTTGATTTAGCGGTACGCGTGCAACTGCTTCGCGTGCGAGGCCGTCTCGCGGCCTTGGGAAACCGGGGCGCCAGGCTGGAACGCTATGTCAAGATACTGCAAGGGATCCTTGACCCTATCGCAGGACAAAAGCTTCAACAGAAGTTCGATGCTGAAATCGATTCTGAATATAAACTCGCTATCGCCGAACGCTTTGACGGCGATTCTCCGCTGCTCGGATCTCTTTCCGTCGTCGGTATCGAGCGTTACTACGCGGACATCGCTCGGGATTGGCAGGACTGGGGCGGACGCCGCATCTCCTTATTTTCGGGCAATCGCGGACTTCTAAACCGACTTGAAACTCGATTAAAAGACGATAAACTCTATCTCGACAGTATGCCGGGAAGTGACCGTATGTTCGATTCGACCTATACGCAAATGCTTAGCCAGCTTTCCTCGGCCAAACAGGCCATATCCAATTCTCTCGACGATAACTCGAGCGCGCAGGCGGCCATTTTGAATGGTCAAGTGATTGAGGAAATGAAACGCCTTTGGAACGATCCCTTGACGGAACCCATCCGGACGATGCCTCCCCTGGCAGACTTTACGAGCAATGACGAGATTAAAAAACTCTCTTTGGATTCCCGCTATTCCGTTACAACCTTTGTTACACGATACAGGAAACTCATGAACGATCTTCGGGCTAAGCCGACAGCACCTGTCACGATGGAGCGGGCCAGGACCGAAATCCAACGATGTGTAATCATTTTCGCGAATGCTTTGAACTGCGGGACTCTTTGGAGTGTAAGCAGTATAACGGAAAATGGATTCAACAGACCCGAAATGAACAATTACCTTTATTGGATTTTGAAAATGGATCAAATTATGAAAAGGCTTGTGCATAGTCAGTTGAGCATAGGTGTGCAGAACCCCATCTTGGGCCCACACGATATTCAACAGGAAACAGGCCCATTGACCGCGGAGCTGGAAGTGGTGGCACCGACGGTGCCGCCGGCCCAATTTGAACATCTTTTAGGAAATTTTGAGGGCTTGCTTCAGGACTATGCCTTACTTTATCGCGGTGGTCCGCAAGAAGCCACGTTAGGGAAAGCCATTGCCGACGTGATGCTGGATTGCCGGCAGCTACGCGAACGTTACAGCGCGGATCCTTCGAGTTTGCGAAACTCGCAGATTAGCGGACTGATCAATGATGTCGGCTCCGCGATTTGGGCTGAAAAGCTTTTTCGATGGTATGGAGAAACGCCACGGAACCTCCTCCCGGTACAGCAAGCCCTCGTTGAAGGCGCTCGTTCAATTTATGAGGCCGCGCGTTACAACGTCGAGGCGGTCGACTTGGGACGCCATTTGGGTCTGCAGACCGAACCACTCGTGAATGCTATGGAACGGACTCCTGGGAGTGAGGGCCCGTCGCTGGCATCATCGCCGGCTCACCCCCAGGCCGCGGCTGCCAAATCTGGAGTCCCACCGATTCCTAACAGGGTGCTAAGTTTAGAAGCCACGGACCGGGTGTTATCGCGTTTTCAAGAAGAAATGGAGCGGATTGAAAACTACCCCGTCATTCGACCCTTCAGCGGATTAAAGGGAATGGCCAATAGGGATCCGGCCGTTCTTATGAAACACGAGGTGGGCGAAGTCCTCCGAATGCGTGACGCGAGGGAACCTTTAACGTCCATTAAATACGGTGCTTTTCTGCATCAACTCAAAGAGGTCCGCCAGATGGCGTCCATCATTGCAGCGGACCTCAGCCAACATGATCCTATCCCCGCTTTACCGTATGTCGCCAATTCCGCGAATATTTACTTTGCACTTTTGGATCAAGCTTATAAGCATTTAATTAGGCTGGGCATTATCGAAGGCCTCCTGGGTGTAAAGGGGACCGCGGCACTCGAGGAGATCAGGAATGCCGGGAATATTCCAGTTCACGTGCGATCACAAAATAAAGACACTCTCTCGCCGGCAGCGATAATCGAGGCGCTGGCCGCTCTCCGTCGGGATATCACAAAACTCAAAGACGAGACCGTAGCAGCGGCTCCGGTGCTCAAGCCCACGCTGGTTGTGATGCAAGATGAAATGCTCCGCATGTTGAGCGAGCTTGAAAAACAACCGGATCCGGCAATCTTGGTTAAGCCTTATGGGGAGTGGGGACGATTTATGGACCGGCTCTCGACGCTCGTGGGATTGCAACGCGTTTATCCATGGCACGTCGGACCAACGGGTCGTATCCCACATTTTGAGTCCCTCTTTAATCAAATTGCCGCCGATGCGCTGGAGGCGGAAAATTCCTTAGGGATTGAATTCGAACAGGCAGACATACAATTTTATTTCGGTTTGACGCTGAGTCCGCTCGACCACCTGCCGGGCCCGCCGTTGCAGCAATTCAAAAGGCGTCGGGGTGTCCTGAAAAGCATGACGGCTTGGGCTGTCTTGGCTCTGGCTCACATGGAAGTATTTCACCCCCAGCTTTTGAACGTGGGGGTTTTGGCATTCTCCCTCGGCATTGGGTTTATTCAATACATGGGAATGGTTCGAGCTGGAATCGCCATCGCCGCCGACTCGAGGACACCGGCGGACCGTCGGTTGTCCGCTTGGGAGCGTACCTGGTACAACGTATTCCACGAGCCCTTTCACCGCTGGCTCGAACCGTTGGGCCTTCATCATGAGCTGGAAGAATTTATCGCGTTCGGGAGCGATATGATCACCTGGGTATTTGTTCCTGCTTATTATCATCTTCGCGGCGATGGAGCCGACCTTGTCCCGGTTGGCCCGACTTTTTTAGAACGCGCCTCTTAGACCGATTGGCATGCCTTGCAGCAAAGCCCGCAGATAATGTCTACTCATCATGAGATCATGGACAAATCCGAAATCGCCTCTATCCTCGAAGATGTCGCCGCGATGATGGAATTAAAGGGCGAAAACCCATTTAAAATCCGCGCCTATCAGAACGGGGCTCGCGCACTCGCTACGTCGACGGAGGACCTGTCACGACTCGTCAGCGAAAACCGTTTAACCGATATTAAAGGGATCGGCAAAGGGTTGAGTGAGAATATTATGACGCTGGTGCAGACGGGAAAACTTCCACTCTACGACGAAATGCGCAAATCCATGCACCCGGGTTTGATCGAACTCGTGCGGATTCAAGGCGTGGGTCCTAAAAAGGCCGTCATTCTATACGATAAGCTCGGGATCACCGACCTCCCTGGTTTGGAGAAAGCTTGTCGCGATGGAAAAGTGGCGGCATTAAAGGGTTTTGGGAAAGCGACACAGGACAAAATTTTGCAGGGCATCAGCTTTCACAGTGAACATTCCCAGGAACACCTTCTGAGCGTCGGGCAAGAAACGGCGGAGTCGATTCTCGACGTTTTGAAAACATTACCGCAAATTAAGCGAATGTCCGTATGTGGAAGTTTGCGTCGGCACAAAGAAATTGTCCGCGATGTTGATATCTTGGTGGCGGCTGAGGGCTCGACCAAACCAATCATGGAACATTTCGTCAAAATGCCGACGGTTGGCCGTATCCTCGTTCAAGGAGAATCCAAGTCGAGCGTGCTGATGCGCGATGGCATTCAGGCGGATTTGCGCGTCGTCACGGATGCCCAATTCCCTTTTGCCCTTCATTATTTTACGGGCAGCAAAGAACACAACATCCGGATGCGGCAGCGCGCCATTCAAAAGAAATTGAAACTGAATGAATATGGCTTGTTCACGAAAGAGGAGCAGCCTATCGCTTGCGAGACGGAAGAAGACCTATTTGCTCGATTGGGATTGCAGTACATTCCGCCGGAAATGCGTGAGGACCGCGGAGAAATGGAATTGGCTCAAGCACAAAAAATCCCGACGCTCGTTGAGACCAAGGACATTCGCGGGGTCTTCCATGTCCACAGCAACTGGAGCGATGGATCGGTCGAACTCGAAGGCATGATCGCGGAAGCCGAAAAGATGGGGTTCGATTACGTCGGCATTTCGGATCATTCGCAAGTCGCCAC
>JBBQYF010000018.1:0-23282 GCA_038208955.1 Elusimicrobiota bacterium | reverse complement strand
ACGTTCATAAATGGCTTGTAGGTATTCCATACGTGCAGTGAACTTCGGCATATAACCCTCCTCTGGGCTTCCAGAGTTTGGGTTACATTTCTCACTGCACAACGACTCTTGCTTGGGTTACATCTTAGACTTCTTAATTCGTAGACTACTACCTACCGCATCAGTTATCTATACTCATCTGCCTATGAATGACGCTCCGATGCTTGCGGGATTTTGGCGACGTTGCTTGGCGGACACGTTGGATGCGCTTATTTTGTTTGCGGCGGCCTGGCTTTTGGCCTGGCCGGTGCGTTCCTACCTTTATACAGTCGGCGAAAGCGGGCTCTGGATTGGATTACTCGCGAGTCTCATTTATACGAGCTTTTTGCAATCATCCATCGGCAAGGGACAATCATTGGGTAAGCGCATGATGGATATTCAAGTGGTGACGCTGGATGGTCGCTTTGCCTCTCTACTGGCTTCGTTGACCCGGTTCCTGGTCCTCAGCTTTTGCACGTATAATCTCATCCTCTTCCAAGGGCTCGAGTACCACTTTCCAGCACTTCGGCAACCGGCGGCCGCCAAAATCAATGCGGCCCTCGTCATGTTCGTTCTGTTCAGCTCCTTATTGTTAATCCTGTTTCACCCCCTCAAGCGAACGCTTTACGATCTCTTGGCGGGAACAATCGTGGTCCGCAAAGGCCGTTACGATGCGGGCCGCTTGGCCGCGCTGATGGATCCGCGAAAAGAACTGACCGTGTACTTCAGCGTCGCCTTTATTCTCGTCTTCCTGTTGGCCGGTTGGTATCGGTTCAGCTCCGAAAACAAACCGATGGCAGACATCAGATCGCGCACCGAATGGATGCGTCAAATCGTCGAGCGAAGCGGCAGCTTGCAGAATGTCCATGCGACCGAGCTACGGTTTCAGAGGGTCGGTCCTGCTGCATCGGCGCAAGAGACCCACGCGTTAATCGTCACCGGGTTCGTTCCTAAAGCCTTTTTCGATGACAAACCCGGCTGTGCGAAGGAAGCGCAGCGTATCGCCCAAGCACTTGCCAATGAAGCCCCCTATGTGATGAAGCACTATTACGACCAGGCGACACTCAAAATCCGGACGGGTTGGAACATCGGCCTGGCGTCGTCCTATGAGAGGTCCGATTACTCGCTCGCCGAAGAATCGTTCCAATCCGGGCCGGCGCAATTCGCCAATGACGAATTCATGGGCGATGGCAATGATCCAGGTATCCTCGCACGTTATCGCGTGATGGAGGTGGACCCAGCCGTTGCGTCATGGATGGACCTTTTTCGTAAAAAAGACTTTGCCACGCTTGAACACCAGGTCGACGAGCATGCAAAATCCGGGGGTGACTTGGAATGGCGTGGCGTCGACAGCTTTATCGGTTGGGCCAGCGACTGGCGCGATGAAGCCGACCTGCGCGTTACGCATGCCGCTCTCGATGAATGGGTCCGGCGACGGCCTCGGTCGTGGCTGGCCTGGACGTGCCGCGGTAACTTTTTGATTAGTTTTGCTTGGCAAGCGCGCGGAACGGGGTATGGGAATTCCGTGTCCGAAGTGGCCACGCGAGCTTATACCGATCGACTTTTATCCGCGCGAGAATGCTTGGAGAAGGCACAACGTCTTAATAATCATCAGGCCTTTTCAGCCAGCCAGCTAATTACCGTCTGCAAGGGATTGGGTCTCGATCGTCCGACCATGGAGCGCTACTATAGGCAAGCCGTCTTGGCAGCGCCCGAGCACCCACGCACGGCCGATTGCCGGTTGTCTTATCTCGACCCGAAGTGGTACGGCACGCTTAAAGATGTCATCGAATTTAGCCAGCTCCTTGAACCAGCGGCGAATCGTTATCCCTTAATGAACCTGCCCCTGGTCCATTCCTTCCGGATCGTGGCTGAGGCCGGGGGCCACTTTCAAGAGACGATGAGCAAGCCGGAGGTTTGGTCGCAAGTCGAGTCGCATTACGCTCGAATCTTCAAGGCTTATCCCACGGAAATTCTTTACCACATGGAATTGGCAGGACAAGCTTCTAAAGTCGGCCGATACGACGCCGCGAGGCGAGAGTTTGATCTCGTCGGCGATCAATGGATTCGCAATGGGGGTTATGCCACCCTGCGCGATTACAACAACGCCCGGGCCTTCGCTTATGCCGTTCAGGCGAACAGTTTAATGCAGACCAACCATCGTGAAGAAGGGCTGACTTTGATGGAAAAATCGTATGACTACCGCAAGGACGATTCTTGGGTACTCCGGCAGTTGGCTTACTGGAATCTAGTTCTCAAACATCCCGAGAAAGCCAAGGACTACAGCCATGCGTTTGAACGCTTGAAAGCGGCAAAGCGGATCTAAGAGATAAAAAACAACTTCCCAGGTTGTAGGAACGGATGACGTCGACGATCTCAATAATGGTGGGCAAGGAGTCAGCCATCGATTACCAGAAAACCTGAAACCGGCCGACCTTCTGAGAATGCGGAAAGTGTTGACTGACTTGTTCGAGAAAGCCGGGCGCAAGATCAGAGAACTCCCCCATCTGGTTATAGACGAATACCGTGATATGGTGGTCGGCGATGGCCTGAAGAAGAACGGCGGAAGAGGCGTGTTCGGGCGCGAAGAATTCATAGAACACCCGGGTGGGATTTTTCTTTTGTGCGAGGAAGTAGATTTCTGGGCAATCCGGACCGGCTAGAATAAATTCGCTTGCGGCGGAATGCTCGCGAATTAATTTTACGACTGTTGTGTAGACCGCGGCATCGAACGCCCCTACGCGCAGTCCGGCGCGCTCCGGGAGTAGCAGCGTGCTGGCGCGCCGTGGATAAAAATATTGCCCGATCATGAAGACCTCGCCATGGGCGATCCACATCAGGCCAAATACCCCGTAGGCCGCCATGATTCCCATCCGGGTCCAAAACAAGGACCGGCTGAAGCTTTTGAAAAGCGCGAGAGCCGACAAAGCGACAAAGGCGCTGACATAACAGAAATAAAATCCCAAGGAGAGAGGGAATTGAACGAGCGACACGAAGGCCGTGACCACCAGGATAAGAAAGAATTTCGTCCGTGCGATCGCGGAGAGCTTAAAGTGTGGCGACCGTGACGATAGAGCGACGACGCCCGCCACGCTCCAGACGGGCACGAACATCCGTGGTGTTAACCATACGGCGGAATAAACCCGAGCATGGTTCCCTAGAAATGCCACCGCGAGAAAACTTCCGGCCAAGAGCCATTCCACCGAACGCGGCCAAGGCGGTCGGCGAACAGCCGAATACCATAGCAATAGGCTTGGGGGCAGTCCCAGCCATAAAGTCCAAAGGGATGGCAGCGGATGAAAAGCAAACAAGAGTCGGCGATAGGGAAGAATAAAAAGATCGGCCAAGAGCGCATGCATCGCTCCCGCTCGCCAAAAATAAAATGTGAATGCCATAACGGGAAGGACGAATCCCGCTGAAAAGATCAGCGCCCGCTCAGCCAGCCGCCGGACCCGGTTTGGCCAAGCCGCACCCGGCGCCCGCAGCTCGTCAACCAATGGGAGCGACGCGAGTATGGCGCCGGGTAGCAAGAAATGAATCGCCGTATTGATGTCCAGCCGTTTCCCGAGTAACGTTAACAAAGCGGCGACGGCGAGGAGACACACTGCCCCTTGGATGACCAGCATGATAGGGGCGGCCGGTAAGGAGCGATCGCCGGGCGGTGCTTCGTCCCGATCCAAGATCTTTTCTTGATAGACCAAAAATATAATTCCCGCGGCGAGAAAATAGAGTCCCACCACTTTCATGCAAAAAGATAACCCACCCATCAATCCCGCGAAAAAAAGCCAACGGCGCTGCCGGGTCTCGATATGCTTCATCAGCATCCAGGTGCCATATCCCGCGAAACAACTGTTGTACCAGGAAGGTAGTGCGGCAAAGTAGGCGGGCAGTCCCCACCCCAGGCAAAGCATTCCGAATAACGCCGCTTCAACCGGAGGGACCCAACGACGGGCCAGCCCGTAGAGCGCTGTTAGAAATAAGAGATAAAAGGCAAGCAAGGGTATTCTCATTGACCGCAGTCGCGTCCCAAACAGGCGGAAGGCCGTCGCATTGATCCAATTTAATCCGCCCGAGTAAGGTTCATCGAAATCGCGGTGAGACAATTCGCCTTGCAAGGTACGTTCCGCCAGTTGGGCCAGCACCCCTTCATCGTTAGGAATCCATCCGCGCGACAATTGGGTGGCACAAAAGGCCGAAGCCAATAGAAGAAAAACGGGGAAAGCGAGTTTAGTCCAGGCGTTCATGGAAAAGGTCGACGGCAGCACATTCTCAGAGAGTATAATAGCGATTCATGAACGACACAAACCGTTCTCTCGACGTGGTTATCCCGTTGTATAACGAAGCTTCCATGATTGCCGCATTGGTCCAGCGGTTGGATGAAGTTTTTACGCCACCTTTCATGGCCCAAGCCGGCTTAACGCGTGTTCAATATATTTTTGTCGATGATGGTAGCGACGACGATACCGCCATCCAGTTAAAAACAAAAATCCTGGCCGGGTGGCCGGCCAAGCTCTACCGGCTCTCGCGCAATTTCGGCCATCAGGCCGCGGTGACGGCCGGCCTCGACCACGCCGCCGCGGACTTTATTGCCGTTATGGATGCCGACCTGCAGGATCCTCCCGAACTTTTGCTCGACATGGTCCGCTGCCTCGATAAAGGATTCGACGTGGTTTACGGCCAACGCCGCTCGCGCCAAGAATCCTGGGTCAAGAAATTCCTTTACTGGACGTTTTATAGGGTCTACCGCTTCATGGCCGAAATTCCCGTCGCTGTGGACTCCGGCGATTTTTGCGTGATGCGGCGAGACGTGCTGCTCGCCTTGCGCCGGCTTCCGGAAAAACTGCGCTTTCACCGTGGCCTCCGAAGCTGGGTCGGTTTCCGGCAGACCGCCTTGACGTATGATCGCCCGAGCCGCCGACTAGGGAAAAGTAATTACACGCTGGCGATGCTTTATACCTTGGCCACGAACGGTATTGCGTCCCTCAGCACGCGACCTTTACGGATGACGCAGGGGATTCTTTTCTTTTCGTTGATCGTGACGCTGGGGTCCTTTGCGACCACGGCCGTTGTTTTTTTCCGCTCAAGCGGTAAAGACCCTAATCTCGTCTGGGCGCTTTCGACGCAAGCCCTCGTCGCGTTCACCTCCTCGCTTCAGATTTTCTGCTTGTACATTATCGGCGCTTATCTGGGCCGCATGTACTTGGAAGTAAAAGCGCGTCCCGCTTACATTGTCATGGAAACGATTTCGCCGCCCGTCCCTGATGCCCGCGAATGATCGTCGAAAAAATTTCCGCACCCGTCGCGAGTGATTTTCCCGACGAATGGTACGACCTCAGTAAAACCGATCATTTTTGGCTCGCCTGGCGCCTGCGCGTACTTGAACGCTTGTTGTCCGATCACGGCATTGCGCGTGACGTGGCCCTGCGGATTTTGGACATCGGCTGCGGCCGCGGCCTTCTGCGTACGCAGCTTGAAAATCGAAGCCGGTGGGTCATCGACGGTGCCGATCTCAACCAACCGGCGCTTGACCAAGTTTCGCCGGCCCGCGGCCGCACGATGCTTTACGATATTCACGAACGCCTCCCCTCACTTCAAAACGCTTTCGATGGGATTTTGCTTTTGGACGTACTCGAACATATCGCCGACGATCGGTTATTTTTCGCCGATGCGGTCTCCCACCTCAGATTGGGAGGCTGGGCCTTGATCAATGTTCCCGCCAGCCCGATTCTTTATTCAAAGTACGACACGCTCGTCGGACACTTCCGCCGTTATGATCAGCGTTCGCTAACGGAGGCGCTGATCGAGGCCGTGCCGGACTTTGAAATCCTGGAAATGCGTTACTGGGGCTTCTCGCTCCTTCCGCTAGCCGCCCTGCGGAAAGTAATGATTCGCTCGACGCGCACGCCGCAAGAAGCGGTGGGCCGTGGGTTTGATCCGCCGGCCAAGTGGATGAATACGGCGCTCCGGAGACTTATGGCGCTCGAAACATCTTGGCTGAAGCGGCCACTCTATGGGACTTCGTTAATGGTGTTGGGGCGGAAAGCTCGGGCTTGAATAAGTCTACCCGCGTGGCTTGACAGAAGATGTAACTTGGATGCCCGAGGCCATTTCGGAGAGAATGCCCAGCTCGTGATAAATGGGCCGGATGTGGCCGCGCAGTCGCGGCAGAAAGCGCCAGTAAAAGACCGCCACAATTAAGGTGGCGATCCCTGCGAACCGCACCGCGATCGGCGCACCCACGTAGTCGGCAATCCAACCCCCGGCGATATTCCCCAGTGGCGCCATGCCGATGAAGGCCGTCGTAAAAAAGGACATGACTCGTCCGCGTTTATCGGCGTCGACAATCGTTTGCAGAATCGTATTGATCGACGCCGTGCTCGTCATCATTCCAAATCCCGCGACCGCCATAATCAGCCAGGAGAGTAAAAACCAATACGAAAAAGAGAAAACAATTAGCGCGGCCCCAAGGACAAAGATCCCGAACGCGATGGCGCTGCCTAGGCCGATTACCGTGGGGCGCGAGGCGAGACGCAAGGCCGCTATCACAGCGCCGAGGCCGGAGGCCGTCATTAAAAATCCGAGGGTGTGCGCGCCGCCATGCAAGACTTTTACCGCAAAAACCGGAATAAGCACGCTGTAGCAAGCCGACATCAAACTAATCATCGTCAGCGTGGCCAGCAGCGTGCGAATGGGAACCGACCGCGCCACATAAGCGATTCCTTGACGGAAGGTATCGATCAGGTCCGCCGTCTGAAGTGGTTTGGGGACCGGCTTAATACGTAAGAATAGCAGCGACGTGATAATCCCTAGGTAACTACAGGCGTTCAAAAAGAAACACCATCCCTCTCCAACGGCGCCGATCAGAAGTCCGGCGATCGCCGGGCCCACCAAACGCGCCATGTTGACGAGACTCGAGTTCAGCGCAATCGCATTGGCGAGATCAGTATGGTCATCGACCATGTCATAAACAAACGATTGCCGACTGGGGATTTCTAAAGCATCAAAGATCCCGCCAAAAACCGAAAGCAAGATGAGCCAATGGTACGTGATGTGATGCGTGAGGACGAGTATGGCCAAAGCAAATCCCTGGGCCATTTCAAGAAATTGCGCGATAATTACCAGGCGACGCTTGTTCGAACGGTCAACCCAGGCGCCGGCCAAAGACGCCAGAAGAAATGTCGGGATCTGGCCGGCGAAACCGACGATCCCCAATGCCAGCGCCGAATGCGTCAAACGATAGGCGAGCCAAACTTCGGCCGTCTGCTGAATCCACGTTCCTAGGAGCGACAAGCCTTGACCCGCGAAAAAGATGCGGTAATTGCGGTGCCGGAGCGCGCGAAATAAGGAGTGGGATGATTTCATCGGCTTTGGCCGGAACTACAACGTGTGGACGAGCCAACTCTGCGGATACTCCCGGCTCAGCACTTTCAAGGCGCGGCGCCCGGCCCCAAGCGAGGGCACAATGCCGAAAACGCTTGATCCCGATCCAGACATTAATGCAGTGGAGGCTCCCGCCGCGATCATCGCTTGTTTGATTTTCGGCAACGCGGGATGATCGGGAAACACCAACTCTTCGAAGCGGTTAAAAAGATGAACCCCCATCGAACCACCCTTTTCGTGATCCGACATAAACCGTCCCAAAACGAGACGGCGGGGCGTCTTCCATGGCAAACGCACTCTCGCGTAAGCCTCGCGCGTGGCGACGCCAAAACCGGGATAGGTCAGCACCATCCAAGTTTTACGGAGTGGCGGCTGTGCCTCTAATTTTTCTCCGATCCCTTTGGCTTGGCACAAGCCTTTGCGCAAGAAAAAGGGAACGTCCGCTCCCAATCCGACCGCGATCCGCTCCACGTCGTTTGTCGACACCCGGCGTTTCCACAACCGCGGCAGAGCTAACAGAGCGGCCGCCGCGTCGCTCGAGCCGCCACCAAGGCCTGCTCCCATCGGAATCCGTTTGCGCAACGTCATGCGCGCTCCCCGCGTCACGCCCAGCGTTTCCTGGAGGCGCCGAGCGGCGCGCATGACGAGATTCGTTTCGTCCGTCGGCAACGACGGTTCGGAACAATGTAGCGTGAGCCGGGCGGCCGGCGTAAAGGTCAATGTATCGGCGAGCGAAATCGTCTGAAACAGAGTCGACAACGAATGATAACCGTCTGGCCGCTTTCCGGTAATTTCGAGAAACCAATTGATTTTGGCGGGAGCCTCGACACGAATCACGGCGGGTTGAAAATGGCCGCGTCGGGAGCGTGATTGACCACCCAATTGGTCAAGGACAAATGCGCTTCCCAATGTTGTTTACGGTTGGTCAGTTGCATCTGTGAAGGAAGCCAAAGCCCTTCGACATCGTGGTAGTCGGAAAACTGGAAATCGTCCCGCCCTCCGGCCGAATTGGGTTTCGTGTAACGCGTCAAAAAACCAAGCTGATCGTCAATCCAAGCTTCTTCCCCGGTCGTACAGGTGTAATGCAACTTACCCGCGTTGTCCGAACTGATAGCGACATCAAAATGGTCGAAGGGGGTCAGAATCTCCGCGGAAAAGTAAGTGGGCAGTAAAACAAGCGGAACAGAGGGCAGCGATTGGAGCGACTCCGCGTAGGCGGGCGGATCGACATACACTTGCCCTCCGGCAATCCGTAGGCGCGGCGCTTCCTGTCCTGCGGGCACATCGAACTGGAGCACCGCGCGATCCGGGCGCTTATAAAAAAAGGATCCGGTGATCTGGAAGGGATGATGCTTCCAGCGTGCTTTGATTTCTACCGCGGCGCGCAGGTCTTGAATTTGGCGGAAATTGCCTTCCACATATTTGAGAAATTTTCGTTGGTCGGTGCCGGGCATCACATGCGCGTTGGCATCCCGGATTTTTTGGCGAACTTTGTTGTTCTTCGAATCTAGATCGAGCGACTTTTTCCAAACGTCGACGGCGCGATCGAGTTGGCCGGCCGATTTGTAGACGTCCCCCAGATGATCAAAAATGAGCGCATCCGGCGTCAACGTCGCCGCTTTCTCCAGCCACTGCGCGGCCTCCTTGGGATCGTTCTGTTTAAACCGAGCCCAACCGAGACTGTCTAGATAAGCCCCATTGTTCGGCTCGATTTCCACGGCTTTGCGCAACATCGCTTCGGCCTCGGGCAGGCGGACACCGCGTTCGACGTAGGAATACCCTAGATAATTCATCGCACCGGCGTCTTTCGGGTTAATCGCCAGATCGGCCTGAAACTCTTGGACCGCCGCATCGAAGTGGCCCAAATGATCTTCGGCCAACCCTAACTGAAAGCGCAGGGCGGCATCCTGAGGATGTTTATCGACGGCATACTTCAAAATATCCAGCGCCTTCATGGGTTTATTGAGTTCCAAGTAATCGATCCCTAGGAAAAGCAAAATGTTCGAATTATCTGGATCCGTTTTACGCGCCTTCTCCAACCAGACGGTCGCGTCATCCACCTTTTGAGCCAGCGTCAAGTAATAGGCGGCCAGCGCAATAAACTGATGGTTGTGCGTGAGCTCGTAGGATTTTTCGGCATACTGAGCCGCCTCGGGCCAGGCCTTCAGTTCCTCGGATACCCGCGCCAGCCAATAGTAAACGCTGGGCTCCTCGGGAACCAAGGCGCGTGCGTTTTGAAATTGGCTGAGCGACTGGTCAAACTGATGATCCAGGTAATACAGTCGCCCGAGATGCATGAACGCCATCGGGTCGTGGGGTTGAAGCTGCGTAACCTGGGTGTACTGCTCAATCGCTGCGGCTGTGCTGAACCGAAGTTCATAGATCTCTGCCAATCCCAAATGCGGCGCGGTTTGGTTCGGGGAGAATTGTAAGCACTGCTTGAGTGTCGCAATGGCAGCCGAAAGGTCGCCTATTTTTTGCTGCGCCATGGCCTTTTGGAAATAAATCTCCGAGTCGCCGGGATCGAGTTTCAAATAACGCTCGAAGTAGGGCAAACTTTTCCGGGGATCTGACATGGTGTAGTAATTCCCGAGGTTTTGCAACGCCGGCAGATTGTTGGGATCGATTTTGAGGGCGTCTTGGTAGGCGTCTCCGGCTTTGGCGACATCACCTTTGCTCAGCAAGACGTTTCCTAAGAACACATAGGACGCCGCTTCCTTTGGAGCCAGATCTCGGACTTTTTGGGCGGAGACGAGGGCCGCATCGATTTCGCCCATACGCAATTGCAGCGACGCCAGGTCGCGATAGACGGCGACGGCCTGCGGATCCTCTTGAACCACTTTCTCGAATTCCGCCAATGCTTCCTTCATATGACCGGCGCGCTCCTCGGACAGACCTTTCACATACCGGACATAGGATTCGCTTGAGGCGAACAAAGAATTCGGCAGCCACATGGAGAAAGACAGAACCGTCAAAGCAATCGTGTGAACAATTCGTGGGCCGGCATTCATAACGTTTTTTCCATTAGGACGGCATCGTCATCGGGATTTTTGTAGATATTCTTCCGGCGTCCGACCTCTGTAAACCCAATCGTCTTGTAGAGTTTTTGAGCATGCGCGTTGCTCGCGCGAACTTCGAGCGTGCAGGTTGAGCAAGCTTCGCCGCTCGCGCAATCCATCAAAAATTCGAGCAATCGGCGGCCCAGTCCCCGGCATTGACGATCTCGTCGGATCACGAGATTTGTGATTTGGGCTTCGGGCCCAACTTTCCAATATCCTCCGTAACCGATTACTTTATCGGCCTCTTCGACGACAAAAAATCGACTGATATCGGAGGCGAGTTCCTTAGCAAAGTGATCGTGAGTCCAGCCCACGTCTCCGTTTTCGGCTTCGATCGCTTCAACGGCTTCCATGTGATCCTCGGAAAAATGGATGATTTTGACGTCAAGCATGCGCGGCATGGCGTTCACTTAGGCGCTCTTGTGCCGCGGCTTGGCGCAAATAGAGTGGGTGAACGCGACGGTAAGAATCTTTGGAGGCTTTGAGCAAGCGAACTCGCGCAATTTCCAATAGCGAGGCGGCCTGGGGGTACCAGAGTTTTTCTTCCGCGCGACGCAAACGCGGTGCCCGTAAGTCTTGACCATAGAGCTTTAGGGCGTCGCCTGTAACCCAGACCGCCTGGGGAGCGGGCAACCATTGTAAATGAGTTAACCATTCATCCTTCGAAAATTTGGCTTCTTTGACCAAGCGAGTTATGCGGCCTTTGCCGTTGGCGGCAAAAACAGCGGCAAAAACGTCTCCGCGCAGCGCATCGATCGCTGGCGAGATCCAGCAGGACGTTCCCGCGAGCGGACGGGCCAGCGTTTCGAGGGACGAGACCCCAACCACGGGTATCGAAAGAGCTTGCCCCAAGGCGCGCGCGGCGGCCAGGCCGATACGGATTCCCGTAAAGCTTCCTGGACCCGTGGAAACGGCTACCCCTGTCAAGCGTCTTGGCGTCCACCCGACTTTTTTCATCAGCTTTTCTAGCGCACCGAAGAGGGTGTCGGCATGGCGCCAGTGGAGTGGGCCTTCATAGCGCGCCAAAATCTTTGTATCGTCGCCGACCGCAAGCGAGAGCCGGGGACTGGAGGTTTCGATGGCGAGATAATGCGGCGTCGCGGCTATGGCCAATGGCATTGTTTCAGTCGTTTTTGCCAGCCGGGAGGAACGGTCGAGAGCTCAATCGTTCGTTCCCGGTCGCTTGCAATCCCCAGCGTAATTTCTAACGTGTGGGGGGGCCACCGGTCGCGGATCCGGTCCGCCCATTCGATGATCGATATGCCGTCGGGCCAATATTCCTCTACGGGAAAAACGCGTTGCTCGGCTGGGGTAAGGCGGTACATATCCATATGATACATCGTCGTCTGCGGTGTCCGGTATTCGTTGACGAGCGCAAAGGTTGGGCTCGCGGCGCCTCGGCGGTAACCGAGCCTTTTGGCGATCGACTGGACAAGAGTGGTTTTGCCGGCGCCGAGGGGCCCGACGAGCGCAATGACATCGCCTTTTTTCAAGATGGGGGCGAGTTTTTCTCCCCAGGATTGCAATTCATCGGGAGACCGAAAAAGCCAACGTCTTTGTTTACTTGAAATGCGCGAACCCATACGTTTCCAGCGGGAGGCGCTGGTCGCCGACTCGCGCCCAGCATTTTTCACCTTTGTTCAGTACATGGCCAATCGCGCGCAATGATGGGATGGACCCGTGCGCCCGGGTCCAGAGGCGCGGCGGAAGGGTACCGATCAGTTCATAATCTTCCCCGCCGCGCAGCGCATAACTTTTGGGATCGCGCTTGCGGAATTGCGCCCAGCGTTCGAGGGCCGGATGAATGCGCAGACGGTCGAGATCGATTTCGATGCCGACACCCGAGGATTCGCCAAGCAGTCGCGCGGAGGCTTCGAGCCCGTCGGAGGAATCCAAAAGACTGGTCGCCCATTGGTTTTTTCCGAGCATGGACCCAATGCGCATGCGCGGCTGCGGACGCGAAAATGCCTGCACGAGCGGTCGAGACCAAGGCCAGGCCCTTTTCCCCATTTGAAGAACTTCGAGTCCGGCTCCCGCGAGGCCTAGTGGACCGCTGGCAAACAAAATGTCGCCCGGCTGAGCGCCCGAGCGACGAATTAAATGGCGTTCGTCGGCTTCCCCCAAAAGCGTGGCAGACACTAGCCACCCTTTTGGCGATCCGACAGTATCACCGCCTAGAAAGCCGGTGCGCCATTTTTTGGCGCATTGCTCAAGACCTCGGTAAAACTTATCCACAGATTCCACAGCGCAGTCTCCGGGAAAACCGGCCGTGATCAGCGCACCAACCGGCCGGACATTACCCATGGCGGCCAAATCGCTCAGATTCACGGCGAGAATTTTCATGCCGAGGTCTTCAAAGGGAAACCAAGCCGGATCAAAGTGCGTACCCTCGACCATGGCGTCGGTCGTGGTTACTAACACTTTGCCCCGGGTTATACGCAGAACAGCGGCGTCATCCCCAGGACCGACGACCAGCTGTGGATAACTTGTGGATGGCCAGTATAAACGCGGAATGAGTTTACGCAGCCAACCGAATTCGCCCAGCTCGGCCATGCGTGGGGTACTAGCCACGCTTTTTCGTTCCGGCGAGTCCGGCAACGACAGCCATCACTCCGGCGATAATTAATGAGATGGGTAGAGCACCGCGGGCAAAAATCAGAAATTGAACACGCCAAATCCACAGCCCCCAAACCCCCAGGGCGGTGGTCATCGCTCCCAAAACCACAGCCATCATTACCGGATCCCCAGCCGGCGATAGGCCTGGGGGAGAGCCTGGGCCACTTCACTCGCCAGCAGGCCTCGATCGGAAATCCGCGCTAAATCTCCCGCTAACCCGTGGAGATAAACACCGGCGCAGGCGGCGTCAAAAAGTGACGCGCCCTGGGCGATTAAAGCGGCAATCACACCAGTAAGCACGTCCCCCATTCCCCCCGTAGCCATGGCCGGATTACCCGTCGAATTCACCATGGTTCGCAAGCCATCGGAAACAACGGTACGATGCCCTTTCAGTACGCAGACGACGCGAAGCTCGCGCGCCGTATTCTCGGCGATCACCTGGCGGTTTTTCTCGACAGCCGCAACGTTTATCTTCCAGAGTCGCGCGAGTTCGCCGGGGTGTGGGGTAATCACGATGGAAGCCTTCTCTTTACCAGGTAATCGGCGGAAATCGGAAACTCCCAAATTATTCAATCCGTCCGCATCCAAGACTAGCGGCAGGTTCGGGCCGGCGAGGAGCCCCTGTATCGCCGTTCGCACGCGTGGCGAAACCGAGAGACCAGGACCGACGGCCAAAACGGATACTTTGCGTTGGCGGCAAGCGGCACGGAGCGCCGTGAGTGCGGCATGGGCAAGAGCACCGGCGGCCTCGGGCAAGCCCAGCGTTAGCGCTTCGGGAATGGCGGCGGCGACGATAGGCTGTTCGGATTTTACAATCGCGGTTGTGACGAGACCGGCTCCGGCGCGTAAGGCTCCTTCCGTCGACAATATGGCAGCGCCGCTCATCCCGCGGCTGCCCGCGACAATCATCACATGGCCATTACTGCCTTTGTGCGATTCAATAGAGCGCTTTGGAATGATCGCGCGGATGTACGCACGCGTGGCAACGACGGTATTATTTTGGCCCACGTTGACGGGATTTCCCATGAAAAATGGCCATCGCGATGGCGTAATCGCGGCCGTGCGACAGCGAAATCGATACATGCTTGGCCAGCTGCTGAAAGGGTTTCGGGAATACCACTTCGGGTTTTCCGTTCGGAAGGTTTCGGACCTGAATATCGCGGTGTAGCAAACGAGCGCGCTCACCGGCAGGGCGGCGGCCTAGTTCTCCCGAGACCGCTTTCCAAACCGCTTCTTTGGCCGCGAACCTGACCGCGAAATGTTGGGCAGACAATTTGCGTGCGCGGCAATAAGCCACCTCTTGAGCCGTATAAACGCGTTTTAGAAAACGCGCTTGACGTACTTGACGCGCGATCCGGTCAATCTCGACAATGTCGACCCCGATGTCCATCAGCGGGCGTCGGGGGTGGCGGCCGGCGGACTACTCAACGGTAACGCTCTTCGCCAAATTTCTGGGTTGGTCGACATCGCAACCGCGCAACACGGCGACATAGTAAGCGAGAAGTTGCAGAGGAATGATCGTCAAGAGCGGCGCGACCATTTCGTGAACGGGCGCGACCAGCAGGGTAAAATCGGCCGCTTTGGTCACGTCCGAATCAAGCGCGTCTGTGACCGCCACAACCATTCCGCCGCGGGCTTTGACTTCCTGCATGTTGGAAAGCATTTTATCGCGAACAAAGGACGCGGTGGCAATCGCAACGACCGGCAAGTCTTCATCGATGAGAGCGATCGGCCCATGCTTCATTTCGCCGGCGGGATATCCTTCGGCATGAATGTAGGAGATTTCTTTTAGCTTGAGCGCTCCCTCGAGGGCACTCGGGTAATTGAGATGCCGACCGAGGTAAAGGAAATCCGTTTTCCGGAAGAGGTGGCGGGCCACTTTTTCGACTTCGCCAGCCTGGTCGAGTGTTTCGCTAATCGCCTGCGGCACATGCGCAATGGCTTTGAGAAGCGGACCCATGGCCTCGGGCGTTAATTTGCCTTTGGCCTGTGCCATATAGAGCGCGAGCAAATAGAGGGCCGTGAGTTGCCCCGTAAAGGCTTTTGTCGAGGCCACTCCAATTTCTGGACCGCAATGCGTTAACAAGCTGTAATCCGCGTCCCGCGTCGCGGTAGATCCAACGGCATTGCAAATGGTTAACGTCGGGAATCCTTTTGCTTTGCAATCGCGCAGAGCCGCCAGCGTGTCGGCGGTTTCGCCCGATTGGGTGATCGGAACAATCAGCGTTCCCGGTTCTTTACTCGAGCGGCGGTACCTAAATTCACTAGCGATTTCCACGTCGCAGGGAATCCCCGCGAGTTCTTCAAACCAGAAGCGCGCGACCAGCGCCGAATGATGCGACGTTCCACATCCGACGAGGCATACCTTCGGAATCGTTCGGGCGAGCGACTCCGGCAAGACGTCGTCGAGTAACACGCGGTTATCCTCTAAAGAAATGCGACTACGGAAGGTATCGCGGACGGTTACGATTTGTTCATAAATTTCCTTCAGCATGAAATGTTTGTAGCCGCCCTTTTCCGCCATATGGGCGTCCCAGATAATGGTCTGCGGTTTGCGGGTTTGCGGCTGGCCGGCGAGATTGGTAATCGTCACCCCATCGCGTGTGATATCGACGACGTCCCCATCCTCGAGAAATATGACGTTTCTCGTATGCGACAAAATCGCCGGTACGTCTGAGGCTAGATAATTTTCGTGCTCACCGAGGCCCAAGACGAGCGGGGAATCCTGCCGAGCCGCCACAAAGCGATCCTTTTCATCGGCGGCCATGACGCCAACCGCGTACGATCCTTGCACTTGTTTTAAGGCCGCGCGCACGGCTTCGGCCAAGTCACCTTTATAGGCTTCTTCAACGAGGTGCGCCAACACTTCCGTGTCCGTCTGGGATTTGAATTCGTGACCAGACGCCGTGAGACGATGCTTGAGAGCGACATAGTTTTCGATGATGCCGTTATGCACGACGACAATCGTTCCTTTGCAGCATGTGTGGGGATGGGCGTTTTCTTCGGAGGGACGGCCATGCGTGGCCCAACGCGTGTGTCCAAGGCCGAGGCTTCCTTGTACGGGTTGTTTCTTCAGCAATTCTTCGAGCACCGATAATTTCCCCGGCGCCCGACGGAGTTGAATACCACTCCCGTTAAGAACGGCAACGCCTGCCGAGTCGTATCCGCGGTATTCCAATCGCTGCAATCCACCCACGAGAATTTCCGAAGCGTTTTTTGGCCCAATATATCCGACAATTCCACACATAACAGCCTCCGATAACTTACGGTCGCTCGCACCCCTCTGGTCGATTGACGGTTCGAGTTTTTTAAAACAAAAGGATTTACTTCACGGGGTCACACAGGAATCGGCGTGGGAAGATGCCATGACCGCCTTCATTTCTCTGACGGCCATTCCTAGTCCCGAGAAGATCGCCTGGCTAATGATTGAAAACCCGATATTCAATTCTTCCATACCCGGTAATCGGGCGATGGGGGCAACGTTGCGATAGGTCAGCCCATGCCCCGCATGTAAGCGCATCCCGAGTCTGACGATGAGTTCCGCCGCCCGCGCGAGCTTAGACAGTTCCCGGTCCCGTTCGGTTTCAGAAGTCGCCTCCGCATAGCGCCCCGTATGAAGCTCTACCATCGAGGCCCCCAGCGATTTTGCGCAGCGAATTTGCTCTTCGTCGGGGTCAAGAAATAAACTGGATTCGACGTTTTTCACCGCGAGACGGCTAATTAATTTTTTGATTTTCGCCTGGCCTACAACAACATTTAAACCGCCCTCCGTCGTTAGCTCTTGGCGTTTTTCCGGGACCAGGCAAACACGCTGCGGCGCAATATCCACGGCAAAACGCCCCATCGCTTCGGTCGCCGCCATTTCTAACGCGAGCGGAATGTCGAGACTTTGGCGAAGCGCGCGCACGTCGCTTTCCTGGATATGCCGCCGGTCTTCGCGTAAATGCACCACGATGCTGTCGGCGCCATTCTCTTGGGCGACCAGTCCCGCATACAAAGGCTCCGGCAACCGGCCGCGGCGTTGTTGGCGTAGTGTGGCCACATGATCGATATTGACCCCGAGCTTCATGTTAAGCGGCGCCCAGCGTATCACGCGCACATGCCGCGATGGTCTCGGCCATTGTTTTTAAACGCGACTCGTCCGGACCTTCCATCATGATGCGCAAGAGAGGCTCTGTTCCCGAATAGCGGACAAAAACGCGTCCTTCGTCGCCCAACTCCTTCTGCGCCTTGGCGATCTCATTTTGCATCACACGGCATTCCTCGAGCGGCTTGCGTTCTTTGACGTGGACATTCAATAAAACTTGTGGGTATTTCTGAAACAAGGACGTCATCCAGGAAACCGGGAGGTTACGGCGGCGAAGCATGCTGAGCAATTGCAGACCCGTCAAGAGTCCATCCCCCGTCGGCAAATGACGATGAAAAATAATATGGCCGGATTGTTCTCCGCCGATAATGGCGCCATGCTCGTCGAGCTTTTCAGAAACATAGCGATCCCCAACCGGCGTCGCGAGGACTTTTATATCCCAGGATTCCAGCGCTTTCATCATTCCTAAATTGGCCATCACGGTCACGACAACCCGGTTCCCGGTCAATTGCTTATCTTCCTTGAGAAACCGCGCCGCACAAGCCAGGATGTAATCGCCGTCGAGAACTATGCCCGCTTCGTCACACATCACAATGCGGTCCGCGTCACCGTCGAAGGCCAAGCCGCCGTCGGCCTTGCGGCGTAAAATTTCGCGCTGCATTTTTTCAGGATGCTGTGATCCCCATCCCGCATTAATGTTCCGTCCTGTCGGGGCCGCGCCGATGGCAATGACACGGGCGCCCAGGCCGCGAAGAAAGGCGGGGGCGATATTGGACAGCGAACCGTGCGAACAATCCACCACAAGGGTCAATCCTCTAAGGGTGGTTCGTGGCGGCAATGTTTTTTTGAGGAAGGCGAGATATTGGCCGATTGCCTTTAAATCTTTGGGCAGGCGGATTGGCTTGGGTTTGATTTCGGCTTGCTCGGTGATGCGCTGTTCGATCAGACGTTCCCAAGCATCTGGGCATTTGCGTCCGGTGGGGCCGAAGAGTTTGATGCCGTTAAACTGGGCCGGGTTGTGGGAGGCTGAAATCATCGCGCCGCCCAGCATGCGGCGTTTGGGCACGAGGTAGGCGAGCGAGGGGGTCGACACGACGCCGACATCGCGGACGGTGACGCCTTGCGACCGCGCGCCTTGGGCGAACGCTTCGGCTAGCCACGGACCGGACGCTCGCGTATCGCGTCCGATTAAGAATATCGGCGCGCGCTGCTTCACATGGCTACGGTAGATCGCCGCGGCGGCGGCGCCCATCCGACGGATTAATGGTTTGACCAGCGGGTAAGTCCCCGCGACTCCGCGGATCCCGTCCGTGCCAAATAGTCTGGGGGCTTTGCCGGTCATGTTCGCATTTTGACGAATAGCCACACCAAAATTGCCATCACGAAGGCCAAAAGTTTTACTTCCCAATTAAGTTTCCAGTGACGCATCCCGGCTCCTAGTTTTTCGTCCCGACGATTGAGCGCTTTTGCGCCCGGTTTTGATACAAGTCGACCAACAACCGCCGGAGTTGGTCGGCATCCAACTCGCGTTCAAGACGACCCTGCCTGGCGAGCGACAACGTACCCGTCTCTTCGGACACGACAATCACCCAAGCGTCCGTAAACTCCGACAGACCCACCGCGGCGCGGTGGCGGGTGCCCAAAATTTTCGCTAGCCCCGGATCGTTAGATAAGGGTAACAGGCAACCCACGGCTGTCAACCGGTCATTTTGAATGATCGCCGCGCCATCGTGCAGCGGTGAACGGTAATGAAAGATCGAGAGCAACAGCTCTTTGGAAATATCACCATTGATCGAGGTTCCGGTGTCCGCATAGTTGCGTAAACCCACATCCTGCTCAAGGACGAGCAACATGCCCATTTGGCGCTGCATCGCTTCCGAAACAGCGCCGATGATCTCATCGATAAATGAAAGTCGCGCGGGCATGATCAAGCGCCCCATGGGGTGGCTGCCCAAGTGCGCAAGCGCGCCGCGCAGCTCCGGTTGAAAAACGACGGCCAGCAATAGAACAGCCCAGCGCCAGAAATTATCGAGCAACCAGAGCGACGCCGGGAGATGGATAAAATAGCGGAGCATCACGGTGATGCCCATCAGCACGGCCAGGCCCATGATCACGGGAACGGACTGCGTCCCCCGGATTAAGAGCAGGAGCCGGTAGAAGACAAAAGCAATCAAACAAATGTCCACTGCGGGCAGCAAAAAACTGGTCCAGGTGTTCGCGAGAAAAATCATGAGTGCCCTATGGCGTCATTGCCTTTAATAGCATTCCAGACGGCCACCGCGCGGCGCGTCGATTGAACATCATGGACGCGGAGCCCTTGAGCTCCCCGTTCAAGGGACCACAATCCGGCGGCCAAAGAACCTTCGAGGCGTTCTTCCGGCGGCAGCACGTTCACTGCAGAATCCGGGGCGAATCGCCCCAAAAACGATTTCCGGGACAGGCCGATAACAATCGGCCGCCCTAAGGACACCAGTTCCCTTAATCGACGAAGAATCATGAGATTATGTTCCACCGTCTTTCCGAATCCAATTCCGGGATCGAGGATCACGCAAGATTCGGCTACCCCTGAACGAACCGCAAAAGCCAGTCGCTCCTCTAGAAACGATTTCACGTCCGCCACGACGTCGCCATATTGTGGATTGTCCTGCATCGTCGACGCAGTTCCCTGCCGGTGCATCAGCACGACCGGCACTTTCGCTTCGGCGACGACTCCCACCATGTCCGGGTCGCCCCGCAACGCGGAGACATCATTGACCATTCGCGCGCCTGCCGCCAACGCCTGCCGAGCCACGTCTGCTTTCTGCGTATCAATAGAGAGAAGGAGATTCGGCCGGCGCGCATGCGCCGCCTTCAGGACAGGCAACACCCGCGCCAGTTCCTCGGATGAGGAAACGGGCTGGCCGCCGGGACGCGTAGATTCCCCGCCGACATCCAAGATATCGGCGCCCTCAGCGATTAGTCGATCAAGAGTGGGTAGTGCCGAAACACCGTTGGCGCGAGATTCCCCGTAAAATGAATCCGGGGTGGCATTGAGCACACCCATGATCCAGGGTTGCCGCGGGTTAAAGAGAAAACCGAAATTAGCTTGCGGCGACGGCGCCGGGGCCGACATCATGAATTAGCGATTCCACTTCATCGCTCTCGAGAACCTCTTTTTCGATCAACCGCTCGGCCAGACGATCAAGTTTGGCGCGATTGTCAAACAACAATTTGCGGACGTACATCATCGCGTCGAGCACGAGTTGTTTGACCTCCGAGTCGATCAGTTCGGCGGTATGGTTTGAATAAGGACGTTCCCGGTGCAAATCGCGTCCTAAAAATACTTCTTCTTCTTTTTTACGAAACGTTAACGGCCCGACTTTTTCAGACATTCCAAATTCACAGACCATTTTAGTCGCGATTTCGCTGGCTTTCGCCAGATCGTCACAAGCGCCGGTTGTAATTTCTGAAAATACCAGCTCCTCCGCAACGCGTCCACCCAAGAGAACCGACAGGCGATTCTTAATTTCCGTCTTGCTCGTCAAAAATCGATCTTCCGTCGGCAGCTGTAGCGTATAGCCCAGCGCGGGACCGCGGGGGATGATCGACACTTTGTGCACGGGGTCGGTGCCGGGCGTCAACTTGGCAACCAAGGCATGTCCCGACTCGTGATAGGCGACGATCTTCTTTTCTTTTTCCGAGATCATGTGGTTTTTGCGTTCCGGACCGGCAATCACGCGCTCAATGGCTTCCTCAAGTTCGGCAAGTTCCACGTAGGGTTTGTTCCGCCGCGCGGCCAAAAGCGCCGCTTCGTTGATCAGATTGGCTAGGTCGGCGCCGACGAAACCGGGCGTGCGCCGCGCAATAACTTTGAAATCGACTTCGGGTCCGAGCTTCACCTGTTTGGCATGGACTTTCAAGATTTCTTCCCGGCCGCGTAAATCCGGCGACGGGACTGTGACATGGCGGTCAAAACGACCCGGGCGCAGAAGCGCGGGATCCAGCACATCGGGCCGGTTCGTAGCGGCAATTAAAATAACGCCTTCTTTCGTATCAAAGCCATCCATTTCAACCAGCAGCTGGTTGAGCGTTTGTTCGCGCTCGTCATGACCGCCGCCGATCCCGGCAAAACGGTGACGTCCTACAGCATCAATTTCGTCGACAAAAAGTAGGCAAGGTGCGTTTTTGCGGCCTTGGTCAAAAAGATCCCGAACGCGGCTCGCGCCCACACCCACAAACATTTCCACAAATTCACTGCCCGACGACGAGAAAAATGGCACGCCGGCTTCACCGGCTACGGCTTTGGCCAGCAATGTCTTGCCGGTTCCCGGAGCCCCGTACAGCAGAACACCCTTAGGAATCTTACCGCCCAGTTTCTGAAACTTCGCAGGCTCTTTTAAAAATTCGATGATTTCTTGCAGTTCTTCCTTGGCTTCGTCACAACCGGCTACGTCAGCGAAGGTAATTTTCGATTTCTTACCGGATTGAAGCTTGGCTTTACTACGGCCGAAAGCCATGGCTTGCTTACCGCCCCCCTGCATTTGACGGATCATTAAAAACCAAACAAAAAGAAAGAGCGCGGCCGGACCGAAGTTCATGACGACCATGCCGAACCAGCTCCGGTCGACCTCGCCAGAATATTCCTTAACCTGATTGCGCTCCAAATCGTCGACGAGCCCGGGGTCATTGAGCGGAATCGTGCGGAAATTTTCTTCTTTACCGTCCGTCATCCGGTAGCGCCCGCGGATCTGATCAGGCCGGACGATCAAGTTTTCGATCTCCTTATTGTGGAGGCGCGTTTTAAATTCGGAGTAGCTGATTTCTTTTTCGATCGACGCCGTGCGCGTGGTTTGATAAATAAAAATCACGATCGCGAAAAAGATGCCCCAGGCGATAAATCCACGCCAATTACGGTTGTTCATAAAATTCCTCAATAAACGATGACTAATTTATCCGCGTGCCGCGTTACCATAAGACGTCCCGCCAGTTGAAGCTGGCCGGTGCCGTGACTAGACTGTGCCAGGGAGTAGACGCGCTCAATGTCCTGGAAGGAAAATCCCGGCAGCAGACGGCGTAAAATCCGTCGAGCGAGTGCCTTATGATAGCCTAAAAGACGATTCAAATCAACCGTCCTAGTCCGTCCCCGCCGCCGGACCGCCCGCGCATATCCCCGGCCGACCTGATTGTCCCAAAAATCCTCTTCTAAACGCAAAATATCGGCCAACTGTTGCAAACGGCCGGCCAATCCCGGATGCTGCTGGGTCAGCTGAGGTAACGTGTGATGTCGTAGTCGGTTCCGGGCATAATTTTGGTTGCGGTTCGTGGGATCCACACGGAAACGAATTCGGTGATCTTTCAAATAGGCCCGAATGGCGGTGCGCGGTACCCCCAAGAGGGGGCGAATCAAGTCGATCGACCCCGAACCGTTCGAGGGTCTCTGCACGGGGATTCCGGCCAGGCCCGCGGGGCCGGCTCCACGCAATAGATGCAACAGGACTGTTTCCGCTTGGTCGTCGGCGTGGTGGGCGGTGATTATCGCGCGGCACCGAAGGCGTTTGGCCCAGACACCCAAAGCGGCATACCGCAGCGCCCTGCCCGCCTCTTCAATTCCCAACCCCTTCCTGACGGCATAACGGCGGACCACGACTTTGGCTATTTTCAAAGGAACTGCCCACTTTTTAGCCAATGAGCGGACAAACCGCGCGTCACCGGCGGCGCCCGCCCGTAAGCCGTGATCGACGTGCATCCAGCGGGTATCATAAGGAAGTGAGCGCATCGCATGGCCGAGCGCGACCGAATCGGGCCCTCCGGAGATGGCGAGCAGCAGGCGGTCCCCCGGGCGGCAGTAAATCTGCAATGTGGCTTTTACAGTCCAGGCCAATTCGGCGGCTTCGGGAGGTACGAACGGAGGGGTATGTCTATCGCGTCGACGAGCGACAACAGGTCTTTGGACCAAGGCGTTAGCTGGCTTTGTTGCTGGAATGTCCGGGAAAAAGGCTCGTGCCGGGATTGAGGTAAGCCGCGGCATTGTTGACGGCGGTTGCGGCTTCGCCAAATCCGCTAGCGATCAACTTCACTTTTCCCGGGTACACCGTGACGTCGCCGGCCGCATAGACGCCGGGACGATTCGTTTCCATCCGCGT
>JBBQYF010000017.1:0-24271 GCA_038208955.1 Elusimicrobiota bacterium | reverse complement strand
GGTCGCCGTGCTGACCCAGAAAGTCCCGCTCGAGGCGATTCGCGCCGACCCTACCCAAAGTCGCACCACTTTTCATCCCGAGCACCTAGCCCAACTCCAGGATAGCCTGCGCCAACGAGGGTTAATTAATCCGATCAGCTTGCGCGAAGTGGCCTCCGACGGGACCGGGTCGCGTTATGAGATTATTGCGGGCGAACGTCGATATCGGGCCGCCCGTGCCCTGGGTTGGAAAGAAATTGATGCCCGCGTCTGGCCGCTTGAGACTCCGGCGCTCGAAGCCGAACTGATTTCCCTCGTTGAAAATTTGCAGCGGGTCGACCTGAATCCTATCGAGGAAGCTAAGGGCTACCGCCAACTGACCGAGGCGCCTTACCATTTGAACCAGCTCCAGATTGCGAAATCCTTGGGGAAAGACAACACCCAGATTGCCCGGGCCCTCGCGCTGCTCGACCTCCCTCAGGAAATACAGGACAGTTTGTCACGTGACAAACTAACAGAAGGCCAAATTCGCTATTTAAAGCGATTAAAAGATCCCCAGCAGATGCTGCTGATGGCTCGACAGGCCGCCGAAAGCGGCTGGAGTGTAAAGGAGATGGAACGCCGTGTGAGTCAACTGGTGGGTCGTGATGAGCGCGCGGAAAAAGAGGCGGCGACGGCGCATGTGGCCCACCTGCTGGGCGAAACCGATGCGGATCCCCTCGGCCCCGCCTGGGTTCGTCTCGCCAAGGATCCCTGGATCACCCGCGCGGGCGCCTGGAAAGTTTCCTATCGGGGCAACTTGCGCTGGACGCTCGACGTGAAGCCTGGTACGGGCGACCCCGCCGCGGCTGGCTTACGCCTGGCCGAGTGGCTGCGCCAAATGGCCGATGCCTTAGAAGGAAAAGAAAAAGTGCTCAATCAAAAGGAACAGTCATGACCAGCAAAGTGATCACGCGAGTCCACCATATCGAACATCACTTTAAAGGCAGCGAAACGATTCGTGATATCGTGATTGGCATGTCGGACGGTCTAACGGTCCCCTTCGCGCTGGCGGCTGGTTTGTCCGGGGCTATCGATTCGACCCATATTATCATCACCGCGGGCTTGGCGGAAATCGCGGCGGGATCGATTGCGATGGGGTTAGGCGGTTATCTGGCGGCGAAAAGTGATGCCGATCACTACGCGAGCGAACGGCGACGCGAAGAGGCCGAAGTTGATGAAAAGCCCGAAGCCGAAGCCGAAGAGGTCGACGAAATTCTCCAGAATTATGGTCTAAAACCTGAAGAAAGCCGAGCCATCGTCAACACATTGCGCACCCGGCGGGGGGCTTGGATCGATTTTATGATGCGCTTTGAACTGGGTCTCGAGGCCCCCGAGCCGGGCCGTGCTTTTTCAAGCGCCGCGACGATTGGAGGCTCCTATATTGTGGGAGGATTGGTTCCGCTTTCGCCCTACTTCTTTTTCGCCACGGCGCGGCAGGGGTTTCCGATCTCAGGGATCGTGACGCTCTCGGCCCTCTTAGTTTTTGGATGTGTTAAGGGACATTACACGGGTACCCCGCCGCTGCGTAGCGGGTTGCAGACGCTGTTAATTGGTGGCCTTGCGGCGGGAGCAGCCTTCATTCTCGCAAAACTGATTTCGTAGCAGGTCATGGATCCGCTCTCGCGTCACTGGGAAAAAATCCATGGCCAGTTTTTGGCAGAGTGGTTCGAGAAAGAGTATCCCCAAGCCCTGGCCACGGCGTCTAACGAGGTGCAGGCGGCCCGCGAGGCTTACGGCGAGCGGCATCCCGCTGTCCTTCTCGCGCTCTATGACTTGTCGATGGCGCAGCAAGCCGCGACATTAACGGAGCCAGCAGAGCAAACACTTTCCCAGGCCGCACAACTCTTAGCCGATTTGGAGGGCGAGGCGGTCAGGGCGCCCGAAAGCCCAAGCACCGCCAGTCTCCTGATTTTTTTAGCTGATCGCCTATGGAACATCCTGGGAGACGACGAAGACCAGGTGATGGCGCGGTACCGCCGCGCGCTAACCGTTCGCGAAAAGCATTTTGGGCCTGATCATCCAGAAACCGCCGACATCGTGGCGCGCCTGGCGGAGATCGACTATTTGCGCGGGGCCTTCGCGGCAGCGGAACCCCAGTACCGCCGGGCTTTGGCAATTTATGAAAAATCCGGGGAGCTTGAGCGGGCTTACGCCCTAAAAAGTTATCAAGGTCTGGCCGATACCCTCGCTCGTTTGAACCGGCGGGCGGAGTCCCTGCCCTTTTTCCGACAAGCCTTGGCATTGTGTGAAGCCCAGGGGTGCAACAAGCGCCTGTTGTACTACGTCTTATTAGGACTTTCGGAAGCGCTGGGCGGGATGGGCGAAACCTCGGAATCGGATGCTCTACGGGTTCGCGCCGATCGTCTCTTGCCGCAAAATAATCCCGGTGCCGGGGGATATAACTCGGCAGGGGAAAACACTTGATAATTTCAGGTGATTCAGGTAGGAATCATGAGAATGAGATTGTTCAGAAATGTTTTGTTCGCCAGTCTTCTGGCTGGGCCGGTTTTTGCCGAACAGACGGTTGCCGTTACGACGCCAAGCGTTACGTCGACGACCAACGGTGTCCCAGCGGTTGCCTCATCTCCCGCAACCGTCCCGGCGACGTCAACCTCACCCGCGCTGCCGGTTACTCTGGCGCCCACGCCGCCCACGAGGGAATCAGCGGGCAATGGGTCAACCTCCGAATTCAACGAAATCACCGGCGTTATAGAAAGCATTGGGACCGATCCCCGCGAATTGCGACTCGTTTCCGACGGTGGATTTCACGTCAATTTCACTTGGAATTCGCACACCGCCGTAACGAACGGCGGCCATATGCTCTTGATGTCGGAATTGAACTATGGCGACAAGGTCGTTGTGCGATATACCGGCCGGGAACTTGCTGCCATGCAGATCGAACGCTTAAGTCGAGCGCCTGTCGCCGCACCCGTACCCGAGCCGACCGATACCCCGTTGCCTCCCGAACTTCCCCTACCCCCACTGGAGTGAATCCGCGTCGTTCGGTAACGCGCGCTTGAACCTCCTGCTCGTCCTCGCGGGTTTAAGTTTACCCGTCTTTATCGGATTGGCCTGGGCGATGGCGCGAAGCAAACCAACCACAAAGCCCGGACGCGCGTCGCTGTGGATCTTTATCATTTTGCTCGTCCAATTACTTTTGATTTTGGTGCCGATTCCATTCCTCCGTTTTGCCTTGCCTACGGGTCTGCAAAATTTATTAACCCTACTGCAAAGCGCCGCTACGGTAATGATGACGCTGGACGGCCTGCTCTTTTTAGGGGCGGCCCTGTTGCTGGGGATTGCCTGGTGGCGTCACGAGAATGCACGGTATGTTCGCCTCGGGATGGTGTATGCCGGCCTCAGCTTGGCGCTTAATCCATTTTTACTCTTGTGGGCGATTGCCGGCACCGAGACCTGGTTTGTCGGTACGGTGCCGATTGAGCAACGCCTGGTCTCGCAAAATGAAACCATTCGCACCAAAGCCCAACAGGAACTTCTCGGACTTTCTTCAGAAGCCAAGCAGCAAGTGACGCAAAAGTTGATTCCCGAATTAACGGAGGAAAATCGGTATGTCCGGAAATGGGCGGCGATTTCGGTGGCGCTGATGGGTTCCGCAGCGCAAGACGCCATCCCGGCACTTTTGCCCGGGGTCAGCGCTCCGGAGAAAGATGTCGCTGAAGCCTTTCGCGTGGCGTTGTCCGAAATCGGCGCGCCGGATCCCAGCCAGCTGCCGACATTATTGCAGGGGTTAGGCGACGCGCAGGAAGCCGTGCAATGCGAGTCCGCCACGACGATTGCGCGCATGGGATCGGCCGCGGCCTCTGCCGTCCCGCTGCTGATTGCGCGAATCAAAGAAAACCCCAATCTGCCAACTTGTGTAGGGCGAGCGTTAGCCGAATTGAAGGATCAAGTCCCCGAGGTCAGTCCGGCCGTCATTCGTCTTTTGAAGGAGTCCGATGAGCGGGCCCAGCGCAATGCGGCTTACACCCTGTCTCTTTTCAAGACGAAAACGGCGGAACAAATGGATGCGTTATTCGCCTATTTAGCGCAAGACGGTGCGCGCGCGCTCCGGCGCATGGCCGCGCGGGCGCTGGCCCTCAGCGACGTCCCGGAGCCCGGTGTGCTTCCGACGCTTGCCTACAGCGTGCGTCGCTCTCGCGACAGTGCCGTGCGGTTGCGTGCAGTCGAACTCCTGCGCCACAACGCTTGGCCCCTGGCCGAGGCCATTCCGGTTCTGGCGCGAATTGTTGAAAAAGATCCCCTGGCCACGATGCGACTGGAGGCAGTGCGTTGGCTAGCCGAGGTCGGTCCAGCCGCCCAACCCGCAGCGCCCGCGCTGATGGAAGCCTTGGGAGATCACGACGCGGCGGTGCGGTTCATTGCTTTGCAAGCCTTGCGGGCTAGCGGCGCGCGGGCGCATGGCCTGGCTCAACGCCTCGCCCATGCTCAGCGCGACGCCGATCCGCAAGTGCGTTGTGAGGCTGCCAAACAGCTGACCGAAATCGGAGCGGCCGATCGCGTCTTCGTGCCGATGTTAGTCCGGGACCTAAAAAGTGGTGCTGGCGCGGCCCCCTGCGCCGCCGACGCGCTGGGCATGGCGGGGCATTTTAATGGCGATGTCGTGCCGGCCCTTGTTGTGCTGCTCAACGAACCCGATCGAGAGCGCCGCAGCCAGGCGGCTCGTTTGCTCATGGAACTCGGGCCGCGCGCCAAACCCGCTTTGCCCGCACTGGCCCGGGCCCAGCGCGATGCCGTTCCCGGGGCCGAAATGGCGATCAGGGCGCTTCGTGAAACCATTCAACACCCCTCGCACCGTCGGAAAAATTAACATCCGGTCACGTCACCAATTTCTCACCGATCGATGTAAATTCTCTCGTTCCAAGCGAGAAGATTATTGACGAGCGGCCGTTTGGCGCGCATACTCAAGTCGGAAGCCGCTGCCGGGTTGTGTTCGCTGGGCGGGTCCAAAGAAACGGGGAGGGTCCATGCAAGATGCCTGCGCTTTTGCTCTCGTTAAACTATCGCCGCCGGCTCTGCGCAAAGTGCTGATGCGCGGGTCCATCCGGATGATCAAATACCTTCTTTTAGCCTACCCCCAGGCCATGGGCGCCGCGTTTCTCGATGCTCTGGCGCCGTCGATCAGCCCCGCAACGCTGAAAACGCTGGTGGAAGAAGTCAGTCGCGGCCAACTGTTAACCCCTGCTCAAGTCCGTCAAGCCGAATCCGAATTTATCAAGCTGGCCGAGGAAGAAACCCGGCTCACCGCTCCGCAAGCTCTGAACTAAGTTCATTTATAACCCACGATCGAAAGTTGCGTAGCGCGTTATTTTACGCTACAGTGTCGTCGCCGAGCGATGAAGCCGAAAAAACGCATCACGGAAAAAGATGTCCGGCTACTCTTGTCATTTTTAGCCGACCGGAGCGAACCGGCGGCTAGTTTGGCGAAGGCTCAATTGAAAGCGGCGCTCCGGGAACGACCCGCCTCACGTAAATGGCTCGAGACGGTGAACGATCCTGTCATCGAGCAGGAAGCCCGCCTGCTGCTCGAAGAAACGCGCCTCGAAGCCTTGCTGGACTCCTTTCGTACGCTGGCGGCCGAAGGCGAAAATTTAAACTTAGAACAAGGCGCTTGCCTTTTATCGACGCTCGCCTACCCCGACTTGAAATTTTCTGACGTCAGCCGGCCCCTCGATGCAATGGCCGCCGACGTGAAGGCGGTACTCGACCAAGAAGAAACGCCATCGGTCGCGCACCAAGTCGGGGTTCTGCGGCGATATATTTTTGAACACCAAGGTTTTGTCGGTAATGAGCGGCAGTACTTTGACCCCGACAATAGTTTTATTAATCGAGTGCTCGAACGCCGGACCGGCATTCCGATTACGCTGTCCTGTGTCTATTTATTTGTCGCTTGGCGGTTGGGATTGCCGGCCGCGGGTGTCGGGCTTCCCGGCCACTTCATCGTTTCGCACGGCCGCGCTCCGGCCGTCATCTATGTCGATCCGTTCCACGGGGGACGGCTGTTGACGCGTCACGACTGCATCGCCATCGTACGGCGCCGCGGCGTCGCTTTTCAGGACGCCTTCCTGGAAAAAACATCGCCGCGCCAAATGTTGCTGCGAATGATTCTGAATCTAATGAATGTCTACACCGAACAAAGCTTGGCATCGCGCGCGCAGTGGCTCTCGGGGCTGCTGGCACTTCTTCAAGGAGATTAAATGCCGTCCATTCTCCTCGTCGACGACGATCCGAATATTCTTGATGGCTTAAAAGATATTTTGGAAGACGCCGGCTACGATATTCATTTGGCCGCCAATGCCGCTGACGCGAAAGCGCTTTTAGCGGCGGCGCATACCGATCTCGTCATCGTCGATTACAATTTACCGGACGTGACCGGACCGGATCTTGCCGCCGAGATTGCGGCGGGTCCAAAACCGCCAATAATTTTACTGATGACCGGCATGGGTGCCGCAGACATTCCGGCCGGTCCGGGCCGCGAGGCCATCCGTGAAATTTTGATCAAGCCCGTTCATCCGCCCGCGCTCCTGGCGCTGTTGGAAAAAGCGCTGCGCCGACCGTGACCCGCATCACCCAACCCCGTCGGCTCAAGCGCCGCGTCATCTACCGCAGCGACTGGCTGGATCTATTTTCCGATCGAGTGCGCTTCCCGGGGGGACGCGTGATCCCGCGTCATCATGTCGTTTCGTTTCGTCGGGATGCGGTTGGGGTTTTGGTGCAGGATGCGACCCAACGCCTGTTGCTCGTCAAATCCTACCGCTATATTACGCGGGCGATCCAGTGGGAGCTTCCCGCCGGGCAAATCGACCGGGGCGAAAGTGTCCTCGCCGCCGCGCGTCGCGAAGTGTGGGAAGAAACGGGTTACCGCACGACGGGCGGGCGGCACCTTTACCGTTTTCATCCGGTGAACGGATCGGTGAAGCTGACGTTTCATCTCGTGGCTTGCCGGGCGCAAAAACAGACAGGCCAATTTGATGCGAACGAGGTCGAACAAGTTCGTTGGTTTACGTTGCCGGCGCTCCGCGATTTGTTACGTCGGGGGGAGATTAAAGATGGGATGACGCTGGCGGGGCTTCTCTTCATAAACCATGCCTCGGCTGTCCTTCCGCGTCCATGACGATTCGTTCGACGATTCATATCAACGGCCGCACAACTTCGCTCAATCTCTACGCGACGCTTCAGGAAACCCGCGACCATCTTTTATTAAAACTGGCGGCTACGCTCTTTTTTTTCGATCAGGATCCAACGATCGAGACAGGCGCGACGCATCCGGCCCTCCAAGGGCAAGATTATTGGCCGGATGTCATGGCCACCGACGCGGGCGGTCAAATCACGCTTTGGATCGAATGCGGCAAGACTACCCTGCATAAACTGGAAAAAATATCTCGACGATTCCGCAATGCGCGTATTATCGTTCTCACACCTGAACCACACCAAGCTCGCCAGCAGGCGGAAGGCATCGCCGCCGACAATTTGCGCGGCATCGAAATTTGGAGTTTTGGCCAGGGAGAATTTGAGCGCTGGCGTCAGGCCGCTTCGGAAAAAAACGATATTATCGGGGAAGCCAAGGCGAGCTCGCTTAATCTCGTGATCAACAACGCCCTCTACGTCACCGATCTCGAGCGCGTGGCGATCTGAGCAGCCTTAATTGTTCGGAGTTAAATTCGGGGTGGGCCGCGCATCGGCGCGTGGATCTTGGGGATAGTCCAGCACGTCTGACCAGATGCCGCGGCGCAGCCGACGCGCTTGCTCTTCTAACTCGATCAGTTTTTTGTTCGACGGAGCGTCCGAATTCATCCGCGCAAATCCGTATTGCACCAATTCCTCGCTTAACGTGTGGCCGCCTAAAAAAATCACGTCGACCCAAGCGCTGCCATGCAAATCCGTCCCAAGCATATGGACGCGGACGCCGCGCGAACCGGCAATCTCAATAGTGAAACGTTTCGCCCGGTCGCCCCACGACCCGGGGGGGCAATAAACGTTGTAAAGCCGGACGTGTTCGAGATGCCCCTTATGCTTTACTTCCAGCCGGTCGCCCGCATCGACTTGCACCACGCGACCATAAAATTCCTCCGCCCAACCGGCACGCGCGACTAAAAAGAGCATGAGCGGAAACACCCCTCTTGCGAGATGGGAAAAAGTATGGAACATGTTATTTTCTATCCCCGGATGGTGTTACGGTCAAGGTAGACATCGACATACTCATTTCTTTGCCAATCTTCATCGGCCCTTGTCCAATTGGCTTTGTTTTTAGAGCGGTTTTTAATGGGAGATTTCAAACTCGATCGGCCGCCCCGGCCTTATGTTGCCAGGTCTGTCCCGCGCAAGGTCAGCGGGGATAGGTTTATCGCAGAGTAACGTGAAACTCAGGGGCTTGTTCGTGATGGCCGCCCTCGCAGGGCAGCTGACAGAGAACCGTTACATCGGGGCAAAGACTATGGAAATTACAAAGTTGTTCCTCGAACATGTTGGATGAGACAACGGGTTGTGCCTGAAGGCAAAAATTTTCGCTTTGAGGTTCCACAAAATTGGGATCTTGGTAGGCGAAGGTACCGCCTTTTCCTGTGCAAGATCGTTGGAATTGGTCGACGCGAGACAGCCATTGGCGATAAGCCTGGAGACGGGTGACACGTCCGTCCGGACCGCAAGCGCTCTGCACCCGCTTGTCTTGCATGCAAGCCACCTTAATCCCGTCGTCGCCGTAATAATCAATGTCGATGCCGCCGGAGGGAAAACAGCTGGATTCCGAATTGATGACGACGGCTTGGTCGGCTTGGCAGGAGGAGGAGGAAGCGCCCGCTTGCTGAGTCGCCAGACACAAGAAGCCTAATGCCCAGAGTCCATGATGCGATGGTTTCATTACCTTCTGACTTAGCGCCGCAAAAAAACATTGGCAAGAGCTAAACGGATAAAAAATTCAATGTTAACGGTGATTATTTAGAATCAGTGGTGATGAAAAACGCGTCGTAAAGACAAGCCAATTCATATGGTCAACAAGGCCTCACGCAGCACAAGCAAAATGTTAACAAGGACAAAGGCCAATCGGCGCCTAGTGGGGCGCCGTCGGGTATAATAGCGCAGATGAAAAAAACCGAGAGCGCGGGTGGGGTCGTCCTAAATTCCAAAGGCCAGATTTTGGTGGTGAGCCAGCGTGGTCTAAGCTGGTCGTTGCCCAAGGGCCACATTGAGCCCGGCGAAGACACTTTGGCAGCGGCGCGTCGCGAGATCTATGAAGAATCTGGTTTGAAAGATTTGGCCTTGATCAAACCGCTTGGTAGTTATGAGCGCTCTCGGATTGGTCTTCGCGCCACGGGTGACCACGACCACTCCGAAATGAAAACACTGACTTTCTTTCTCTTTCGTGCCAACGGCGAATCGCTTCAGCCGATTGACCCTGACAACCCCGAGGCGCGCTGGGTCGATGTCGAACAAGTAGCCGGCATGCTAACCCATCCTAAGGACCAAGAATTTGTTCGTCAAATCGTTAAAGAACTCAGCGCTTCCGCCTGAAACGCCCGGCGGCTTCCCCCGACCGCTGAAATGATAAGATGAAAAAGTCGTCATAATTGCTCAGGAGGTACGGACTATGCCTTACGCGCCGCTTAATTTTGATCGGCTGCTCGGAACCGCTGGATTTTCCGATACGCTGCTTAAAAATCACTTCACGCTCTACCAAGGATACGTTACCAATACGAATAAGTTGTCGGATTCGCTCGGCTTGTTGGGCAAAGAATCCAAGCAGGCGACGCCCGAATTTGGCGAGATGCGCCGCCGCTTTGGCTGGGAATTCAACGGCATGCGGCTGCATGAATTGTATTTCGGCAATATGGTGAAGGGCGGGAACGCCACTCCCAAAGAAACGCCGCTTTACAAAAAACTAAGCGAAGAATTTGGTTCGTTCGAAGCCTGGGAAAAAGATTTCAAAGGAACGGGCGCCATGCGCGGTATCGGCTGGGCGCTTCTTTATTACGATCCCATCGGTCAGCGCCTGTTCAATACTTGGGTCAATGAGCATGATGCGGGCCATCTCTCTGGTACCGTGCCCCTACTCATTTTGGACGTGTTCGAACATGCCTTCATGATCGACTACGGTCTTAAACGTGCCGATTATCTCGAAGCCTTTTGGAAAGCCGTGGACTGGTCCGTCGTCAGCCACCGATTCGAAACCACCGCCAAAATTAACGCGCTCGCCTGAACGTTCTGCCCGTGCTAAGACCCCCGGAGGGACCCTGTCCTTCCGGGGGTCTTATTTTTTCTGTCCGGCGGCCTCGGAGACGCCCCCGCTTGGTCCTCCTGGGTTTGCTGCTGACCGGAGTGGTCAGGGCGGATCCGATGAATGCGCCGGTCAGAACTGTCCGTCGGATCAATCGTTGGTGGTGGCTCGTTCCCGGCGCAGGCCAGTACTCGCTGGGTCAGAATGGCCTAGCGGCCTTTTACCTGGGCGGGACGCTCGGCCTTTTGGGGTGGGGAACTTACGAAGGAATTTACCCGCGACGCGGCAATGAAACCAATTCGCCGCTCGTCTACGCCCAACAGCTTTATCTTATTTCGCTCTATGCGGCTTATCGCGATGCGAGGTTGGACGCGGGATCTGACAGCCGCATTCCTGTGGATCCTTCGTCGACCACGCAACTGGTGACGGCGCCATTTCGATCGGCACAGCTTTTGAGCCCTTGGGTGATCGGGGCGGCAGTCGTTGGTGCCGGGGCGGTGCTCGCGTCCACCCTGACGGATTCCAGTCGCCCTTTTCGCCAGATGTCGCGATTCCATTACCTGGGAAGTAACGTAAACCGCGATCAATCGATCCCGGTTTTTTCCGCCTATTGGATTCCTCTCAGCTTGGGCGCCGGCGTCTCCGAGGAAGAATTTTTTCGCGGCATCCTGCAGTCTCAATTCGAGGACCATTGGGGACGCACGCCCGGGTGGCTGGCCGCGTCGGGACTTTTCGGCTTGGCGCATTTTGCAAATAACTGGCAAATTAGCGATGTGTTCATCCCCGCGCTCGGCGGACTTTACTTGGGTTGGCGATATCAGAAAACGAATTACCATTTGTCCCAGTCGATCGCGGCGCATGTCTGGTACGACCTGGCGGTGGGTATGACGGAGTTCTTTATGGACCCGAAAAATAATCCGCTGGGAGCGAGTGTCGATTTTGTGTTTTAAGGGGAGAACTTTTATTGACGGGCGGAGGACCGGGTCAGCGGGAGGACCTTTGCTTCAATTATTGTTTAATACCCTTGTGAAAATCTTCAGCCTTCTCGTCGCTCTTTCGATCGCGTGGCCCTATCCCGCGTTCGCCGATCATCGTCCCGGTCTCATCGCGCTCGTGCACAACCAAGACATGGAGCCCGTGGCGGGCCGCTATGATGCCCTCAAGGGGTGGATGCCCAGCACCGCTTTTTTTGATCCCCCTGATCCGGGATTTCCCGTCACCCTTTTTGGGCTCGGTGGGAAAATCGCTGAAGTGTCCATGGCGATGGAAGAAAAAATACCCGCGGATTATGTGTTCAAAAACTGGAACGCACCGATCAGCGCATGGACGCATGAGGAGCCGTCGACCGCGCTCGCCGTGACCGGCCGCTGGCCCGCGCCGGTTCGACTGCCGCAATTGCTGCCGCTCAATGATCCTACGGCCGTCGCCGTCGCCCGTGATTATTTAGCCGAACATCATCTGAAAGTAGAAAATCCGCGATTGACGCAGGCCATGCGCATCGATCTTTTAGGGGACGGCCATGAGGAGATTATCGTGACCGCTTATTCCGATCCCCAGGAACAGGTTGAGGGCCAGCCGGCTACTATTTATGCTCTCTCCCTCCTCGCCTTTTCATTTCAAGGCCGAAGCAAAATTGTGGCGTTAGCGGAACAAGCCGGCTATAAACCTGCCGAACAATCGCTCGACGCCTTCAAACATTATCAGGGCGTGCGTGGAACCTTTAACGTATTGGCGTTTGTGGATCTCACCGGCCGGGGCCCATTAACGATTGCGTTATCACGGCATTATCCCGTCGAAATCGCGGCGATGCGCGACTTGGATATTTTTACGTTTGATGGGAAAGCGGTAAAGAAGGTTCTGTCGGGGGAGAAATACTGACGCGAGACAGCGGTCGCACAAGAACGCCCTGTGTGAAATATTGACGTTGGCTTGCCGCAAAACATTAATGAGGGGAAATCGACGGTTCATGATGAATGCCTGACGTCTTCTCTTCGACGATCCAAAAAGCTACGATCATCTCGTATGACGTTAGAATTAACCCCCTTCGCTAAGGCGCTCAAACAACTTCAACAAAGTCTTACTTACTTGGATTCCACGGACGCCAAAAACAATCCGGAGCTTTATGCCCAATTTCGAGGAGCTTGCATTCAAGCATTTGAATATTCTTATGAGTTAGCGTTCAAAATGATTCGCCGGCAATTGGCGCAAATGATTTCAAATCCGCATAGGCTGGCACAGTCCTCGTTTGCGGAAGTAATCCGAATGGCAGCAGATGCCGGCTTGATTGAAGACGTGAAGCGATTTTTGCTTTATCGAGATAAGCGTAATCAGACTAGCCTTACATATGATGAAAACACGGCGGAGCAGGTCGTTGGCGTGATTCCCAGTTTTTTTCGGGACGCTAATTTTTTTACTTGCTGAGCTTGAAAAGCGCAACCGATGAAATCCCAACGGATCGGATTAACCCCCGAAGATTGGTCTGCTCTGATGGAAATTTTGCAAAATCATGTTCCCGATGCGGAGATCTGGGCGTTTGGATCACGCGTCCAAGGAACGGCCAGACCGTTTTCGGATCTTGACCTCGTGTTGGTGAAAGACCAACCGCTTGATGCCGCGACACGTGCTGAGCTTAATTACGCCCTCAGCGAGTCGAATCTCCCCATTAGAGTCGATATTCTGGAATGGGCCCGAACAAGCCAACCGTTTCGCCGCATCATCTTGCAAAACTACGTCGTTTTGAAAACCAAAGCGGCATAAACAAGCCGCTAAGACTTAACCCCCAATTTTAATGATGTCCCCCGTCGGCATGCGTACCGGCTGGTCTCCCGAACTGATATGAATAATGTAATCCCCTGGCGCCGTGGCCGTACTCACCACCAAATCCGCGACAATCGTTGACGCATCCTGCAAACGCAGGGGCGAAAGTTTAAGCCCCGGTTCGTCGGTCGTGGCCTGCAAACTCTGCACATAAGCAGGGCTCAATTCCCGACCGGTGATTTGAACCGTTCCAGACTGACCGGGGGCCAGCGGTCTCGGGAGCTTGATGCCCCCGATCCAGTTGACGGGCACGATCGCAAACACCGTTTTCTTTGTGTACACCTGCTTTTGTTTTTGAAAAATAGAGATTCCATACACGCCAACGGGTAGGTTGGGCGGCAAACGCAGAGCGATTTGGAGTTTACCCGCGGTGGCAAAAGTGAATTGCGCTGGGTCGGTCGTGATGCCATCAATGCGGGCGCTGAGCGCGGTTGTGTCGGATGGGGAAAATCCGCTGCCCGTAAGTGTTAATTGCAGCTCGTCGCCCGGGCGGTGCACAGCATCTGTGGCGGTTACGCGTTCGACCGTCCCCGCGCGGCCAACGTTCGGATGAACCACATCGACCAGCGGATCTTTACGAAAAATTTCGTGGCCGGCCATACTGGCCGTCAGCCCGTATTGTCCATTGCGAAGGCCCGGCGCAATCGTCAGGTCGCCTTGAACATAAAAAGGTAGCTTCGGGTATAACGAGGATAATTGCAAATGGGGGGACGTCGGATCGACTTTGAAGCGTTTGTAGGTGGCCGCGTCCAGATTCGTGATCACTTGAAACCGACCGCTCTGCCCCGTCTCATCGATTTGAATGAGTTGCATATCCAAGACCTCGCGGGGGCGCACCACCCCGAATGCATCCTCCGCCTTAAACACCGGTAAATTGCGAATCAATATCGTCGGATATATATATTGCGTTGTCGCTTCCGAGCCGACTTGTACTTGACCATGAATTTGATTGGCCGTCACGAGGCGCATGTTGATGGCTTGTACGTCGAGCGCATCAAAATCGATGGCAATCATGTCATTAAACGATTCCGTAAAACCGGAGCCGTTAATGTCAAAGCCGAAAATCGTCCCGGGCGCAACGATCTCCTGGTCGTAGTAGCAGCGCACGATCGTAATATTTTTAGGAATCAGCCCCGGGTAGAGTCCGTTTTTTTGCGGCGTTACCACGGAGGGGGGGACCACCGGCAAAACGACGGGCGCGGTCGATGGCACGGGAACAGGAAACGGCGATGTCGCCGGTTTGGACGCCGGATTTTTCGTCACGGAAACAGGCTTGGGCCGTGCTGGGATTGGAGGCGTGGCAATGGGAACTGCGGGGGGCAGGACCGGGGCCGTCGCCACGGCGGGGGCCATCCATGTCGAAAGCCATGCCGGGCGGCATCCTTTGAAGAGCAGCAAAAATAAAAAGATCGCGGCTAGCAATACGATCACGATGATCCAGCGAATCCGTCGAGACATGTGAGGCAGAATAGGCATTCGCTTATGGGCGTGTCAAGGAACTAAATTCTTGCCAGCGCCGCCATCCCAGGGCAAACCAGCCGACCAAGGCGGCGGTCCCCAATATCCAGAAAATTATCGCGCCGAAGGCGCTGGCCAGGATCCCAAGCCACGCGGCCCGCCGCCTCTCGTGATACTCGAGCAAGGCTTTTTCCGGCCGTGCGGCATCGGTCTGGACCACCGGTGGGGACAAGGCCCAAAGCAAGCGTCGCGGGATTCCGGCCGCTCCGGGCAGGACGGGAGCGATTGTGTGAATAGGCGCGGGCGCCTCCAAAGTCAAACGCAACAAATTCCAGGAATACCAAAGGCCGGTTCCGACAAACGTCCAAGGCAGGGCCAGCAACGCCATCGCGACAAGCGCCCAACGAAACCACCAGCTAAACAGACGGAGATCGCTAGCCGGGGGCCGAGAGGAAGGCATGGAAAAATTATCGCATTTCTCCCAGCGTATTTGAGCTTGCGCACGGGTTTGCTATAACCTCAATCGGACCTTGGAACTATCCCTTAAAATGAGTGTCATACGACTGGAACCCCGCGAAGAATTTGATCAGGTCATGCGCGCCAATGGCGAGCGAATTTATACGCTCGCCGTGCGCCTAACCGGACGCCTGTCCGATGGACAAGATTTGGCCCAAGAAACCTTCGTTGCCGCTTGGGAGCATTGGGGCCGTTTTCGCGGAGAAGCCGATGCGAGCACGTGGCTCTACCGGATTTGCGTGAACCGCTGGAAAAACCGCGTTCGCTACGAGAAACGTCGGTCGTTCTGGAAACATTTTTCGCTCGATGGATTCTTTGCGGACGATGAACAGACCCCCGGCGAGCTGCCCGGAACGGACGCGCCGGCCGGCAAGGCGCTGGAAGATTCACAACGTGAGGGGATCCTTCAAGAAGCCATGCTCGAACTAGAGCCGCAGGAGCGCGCGATTTTGGTGCTGCGGGATATCGAAGATCGACCCTATGAGGAAATAGCCGCGGCGCTCGAGCTCGCGCTCGGCACGGTCAAATCGCGTCTCGCGCGCAGTCGGGAAAAACTGAGGGAAAAACTCGAGCCGCGCTTGAAGGAATTTTAATGTCGAACGATTTGCATGTTCTTGGTCTTCTGTCGTTTTACCTGGACGGCGCGCTGTCGAAAAAACGTCGCCAAGATCTGGAAACCCATCTCGAAACTTGCGTTGACTGCCGGCTTCGCGCCGAAACACTCGGCCGTCAGCGTCAAATGCTCCGTGACTCGCCTACCCTTACACCCCCGCCCAGTTTTTACCGCGAGGTCTGGGACCGCGTCGATCGAAAAACCAAACCCCGCGATGGCCGGAATCCCTGGGCTTGGGGAATGCCGACGAAAGCATTCGCGACGGCTTGTGTGCTGGCCGTGGTGGTTATGGTGAGCCGAGAAGCGCGCCAACCGGGCGTCAGCGTACCGACCGACGCGCTGAAAGAATTCAAGCCTCCCGTGGAGCGGACCGCCATTCCCCTTCAGCCCGAGTCGCGAAGCTCATCCTTAGGTCCCTCGGATGCGGGTCGCCCGACGTCTGCCAGTGCACCCGAACCTTTACCCCCCCCGACCCCAATGAGCGTGCTGGGCGCAGGCGCGCGCCTTCAGGCAATGGAAAAAGAAAAAATCCAGGCCCCCGGCGTGCACGTGGCCAGCGCCAAACGGGTGATGGCCGCGCTCAGCGAGAATAATGCCGCTGTTAGTACGGCGCCCCCGAGCGACCAACCGACCTCCGCCAACAATATAAGACGGGAGTCCCCAGTGCCGGCGACCCCAGCCGTAAACCAGGGCAGTAGCGCGCGGCTCGATGAAATTTCAATGGCCGCAAAAGCGGCGACTCCCGTTCCCCTGACATCGAACAAACTTTTGCGGAAGGTTGAGAAAAAGGTCGAGACGGAGCCGGCAAAAACCGAATGGGTAGGCTCGATCAGCGGGATTCGCGATCTTCGCACGGTTGTCATTCAAAACACAGCCGAGTGGCAGAGTCTATGGAATGAACACAACGGCCAAACCTTGCCGGACGTGGATTTCGTTCACGGGACGATCGTCGGCGTTTTCGCGGGCAATAAACCGTCGGCTGGCTACCAGGTGGTGATCACCGATGTGAAAAACAGTTCCGCTTCCGTCGAAGTCGACTATCGGGAACAGGCGCCTGCCCCCGGTATCGTTGCCGCGGCGGTTATTACGCAACCTTATCATCTTCGGCGTATCCCTAAAACCACTCTTCCGGTTCATTTCGTCGCCATCCCGCCGTCCAACTTATCGGCCGGTTCCGGCGCGGTTTCTGCCCCTTAGGAACTTTTCCCGGTCGATGGTGTCCAAGCGCGTGTAGTCAAAAACGCTGTCTTGGAGGCCTCATGAATCGCTCAATGTTTCTAGTCCTATCCGCATTATTTATTTCGACCGCCGTTTCAGCCGACATCCAAATGTCACCGACCCTGCCTAACGGGTCTCAAGGAAGCGTCACCTTAAACTGGCAGAAGTTTAATGAAATCTGGACGCAATTGGATAAACAGCAAAAACGCATTCATGACTTGGAACATCCCGACAGTTCCGCGCCCGTGCCGTTCACCATAACGAAAGCGGCTTATCGAGGAACGGTCGCGGCGAAAAAAGTGGAAATGCAGGGAATTTTTGAAATTGATGTGTTCGATCGGAAAAATTGGGTAAAAATTCCGTTCATGCCGAGCAGCGTCGCCATCCAGAATGTACTGCTGGACGGCGCACCGGTAGGCGTCCTGCAGGAGAATAATTCCCACGAACTCTTGCTCAAAAATCCCGGCCGGCACATTCTGTCCGTAAGGTTTTCGCTGCAAGCGCCGGAAAACGATCAGGCCCCCCAACTCCATTTGGATATTGCCTCGACGCCGATGACGGTACTGGCGATGACGTTTCCACAAAAGGGATTAAATATCACGGTCGAACCCTCCCGCGGGACAGAAACCCGATCAAGCGGGTCCGCGACAACCATCACCGCGGCCGTGCCGCCGACGGGCGCGATCGACTTGCGTTGGCAAAAAGCAGTGACGGATGAATCGTCAGGACCGACCAAGATTTATATGGAGTCCGAGAATTTATTGACGCTTTCGGAAGGGACGGCGCATGCTCGCTGGACTCTCAATTACAACATCCTGCATCGGCCGACCCGGGATTTACGAGTCTTAATTCCGGAAGGATGGACGATATTGGGCGCGACCGGCGAAGGCCTGGGAGAATGGAAAATGATCGACAGCGCGCAGGGGCCGACTCTTGACCTTGAGCTTGCTTACGCGCGCAAAGGACCTGTGCAAATAGCGATCGAAGCCGAACGCGCGGTGGGCGACAAGGAAGACGTGTTGGAAGCGCCGAGACTTCGCCCCGTCGGTGTGGAGCGCGAATCCGGAACGCTCGGACTCGAAGCCAAAGGATCGGTCGAACTGGGAACGCAGGATCCGACCGGACTTACCCCGATCGATCCTCAAGAATTGCCCGCGACGCTTTGGCAGGCCGCCACGCAGCCGATTCTCTTTGCTTTTCGCTACACAAAACCTTACAGCCTGTCGATTTCCGTCAAGCGCCATCCCGATGTCGCCGTCCTGACCACCACGATCGATAATGCCAACGCCGTGACGCTCATGACATCGCGCGGGCAAATGATGACGCGGGTGCGTTACGATGTGCGCAACCATTTAAAGCAGTATTTGGCGATTCGGTTGCCGCCGGGCGCACAGCTATGGAGCGCCTTCGTGGCGGGTGAGCCGGTCAAGCCGACCAGGTTTGATAACGGATCCTATCGTATTCCCTTAGCGAAATCGCAAATCAGCGGAAACGGCATGCAAGGATTTCCCGTCGAAATCGGCTATTACCTGCCGGAAACGGATTTTTGGATGGGTGGTTACCGTTCGGCGATTTTCCCAGTTCCTGATGCCCCGATCAGCCGCGCGTTCTGGTCGATGTATTTGCCAGACCGTTACCGTTTCCTGCATTTCGGAGGCGATATGGAAAAAGGTGAACCCCTCTCTCCGCTGAACGCCGTGATCGGCGCGTCATCGAACTTGCGAGAAGAAATGGGTGTCCGTAAAGCCGAATCGGCCCAGGCTAAAGAGAAGCCCGGACTTCAGCGCTTGGCCATGAAGATGGGGATAATTGCGAAATCGATGCCCGAATCCCCCTCAGTGAACGCCGGCGCGGTTAACGCGGTGGAGAGGCAGTCCCAAATGGAAGACGAAGTGCTCGAGAACAAACCTCAGCCTCTCACGGAGGGAGTTTTTCCAATTGCCTTTGACGTGCCGACGACCGGCCAGCTTTTCCACTTCGGCCAGGTAATGCTCGTCGGGCAGTCGCCGCGTGTCACGATGTTCTTCCTGCAGACGCGGTTAATTGAGGCCGTGCAATGGCTCCTCTTCACGAGCCTGCTGGGTGTTTTGTATCGGCGACGGTTGTTCATTCGGCGGCTTTACCGCGCGGCGGCGACGCGGATTCATCCGCTCCTGTGGATTCAAATCGTGTGCAGCACTTTTAAACATGGACGTTTTCATGCCAGTGAAACCGGCGTTTAGGAAAGAGGTACAATCAAATTCGAAGGACAAGAATGGGATATCAGGAGGTCTTTATGCAAGCAGCCAACGGCGGTAAAGAAGAATGGAAAGAGGCCATCGACAAAGCGCGCGATCTAATGAACGAAGGCAAACGCGAGATGTCACGCGCGGCGGGACTAGCGAAAGAAAAAGGCCAGGAAGTGTGGGAAATCGCTCAGAAAAAGGGCCAGGAAGCTTGGGATGAAGCCCGAAAAGCGGGTATGGTGGCCTGGGGCGACGCGAAAGAACGCGGCGAAGAAGCCTGGGAAGATACGGAGAAACTGATCCGCAAATATCCTTCCCGAGCCATTGGATTAACGCTACTCGTTGGCGTTGTGATCGGCGCACTCATGTCGCGCGATCGCGACTAACGGCAAAGCTTTGAAGGTCGCGCGGTAAGTTCCAGGCGGTTGGTCGCTACGGCGGCTGACCGCCGGTTCTTGTCGGGCGTTAGACGAGGTGTATCGGCGGGTAACCGGAACGGCGGGATAACCCAAATGGCAGCGATGGTACCCGTTAAGGCAGCTTATCTCACCGTCGGAAGCCACTCTAAAACCTTGCACAGACGTTTCTTTGCTGGTAAATAAAATCGTACCCCTCGCAGGGGTCTGGGTATGAATAATATTTTACGCATCGGCGTCGTCCTGGCGGCGGCCTGCCAAATCGGTTGGGGTGCCGATATCCCTGATTCCGGTCTATCTACGGCCGGAGCGGGGTTTGCTCCGCTGGATGTGTCTAAGGCGGCTTCCAAGGACCCTCTGGTTCCCATGTCCAGTGAGGAGCGGCTCACGTTGCTCAAAGAATTTAAAGGACTGGTGGCGATGGCATTAGATAAAAGCAGCTATGACCGCTGGACGGGGCGGCCGATGTCCGACTGCTTTTCGAGCGAATCCATTAATGGCGCGACCGACGCTCCCGCCGGCTGGCATTACCGGTGCGAAATGATTACGGGGGAAGGCGACGGGTTTTACTATTTTTATCCCAGTGAAGCGCGGCGTGGTTTTACTTTGCAGCATGTCGATATCCGCATCGAAGCGTTTGATGCCAAACTGATCGATGAGATGCGGAGTTCACTTCATCCCTTGCTCGGTCAGTCGATCCGCCCGCCCGAGGGCACGCGGCCTGTGGCGACCGCGCGGGGTCCCGTTCATCATTGGGAAACAAGCGCCGATATCGCCTATCTTTTCGACGACGTACCGCCGTCCCATCCTCAAGGCTCGGTGCGCTTCCTTTGGTCGCGTGCCCCGCTCGCCGGAACCCACCAAGCAAGAGCCACCCTGTCAAACTAGGACCTATTCCAAAATACCAAGGGCGACGAAGCCCATCGTCGGAAGTTCAGGCACACATTAAAACGGATAATCGATATCGACAAACACGGCGGTGCCTTCTTTGCCGACGCCCAGTTCGACATCCCCAACGACGTTGGGTTTGACGGCCGCCCGGAATGCGGCGCCGTAAACGGGCAGGAAATTTCGCCGTTCAATTTGCGGCGCGGTTGGGAAGACGCTGCCTAAATCGAAAAAAGGCGCAATCTCGAAATTGGTTTGAATACCCATCATCGCGAGCGTCGCAAAGGTGTGGCGCTGTTCAATATTAAGGACTACCCGCCCCCGGTCGATAAAGCGGCCTTCACCGAAACCGCGCAAGGTGTCGCGTCCGCCAATGCTGGGAAGTTCATAAAAAGGAATATTTGATCCGTTGGCCCATTCGTAAAGACCATGAATGACCGTCGTTTCTTTGGGGTGGTGGGCCCAGGGGAAAAGGCGCTTACCCTCTAAGCCGTAGCGGACAAAGTCGGAATGGCTACCCAAATCGTTGATCGTCGATTCCGTAAAAAATTCTCCAGAACTGCCCAGGGAAGGCGTAATGGGCGAATCGCGCGTATCCCAAAGCAACCGGAATTGCCCCGCCACGGTATCTTGCCGACCGATGCCCGGCACCATCGGGAATCGCTGGGCCAAATCGCTCAGACCGGGAATAATATTTTCCGCCGTGGAAAGGCGCCGGGCGCGCAATCCGACCGTCGCGCGCCAAGCTTTCGCGAAGTTCAGACCTACCGCGGCTTGTCCCACGGAGCTTTTAGAGACGTACCCGGACTGGTCGCCGGCATGCGAATCGCGACCCAGGCCGAAAAAGCGGTTTGATCCATCGGCCTCGTAATACACTTCACCGCGCACATAATAAATGCCCTCGTCCAAGGCGGGATTTTCATAGCGCAATTTAAGCTCACGGTTGGTGCGTTCTGAATAGCTGCCGGCGGCATAGAGTTGGCTCGAATCGGTCGGGTAAAAGTAATAGCGCATCGTTCCGGTCTGGCCGAAAAGCGAATTGTACGTGTAGGACGGCGCCATCAGCTGCCGGATGTGATGGGTCGCCGGATCCGACAACACGAGGACGGGCATCACGCCAAATGTCGGACCGGCATTCGGATCTGTGCTCACCGCGGGCAACCAAACAAAAATGTTATCGCCCCAGGATTTCGTCATCACTTTGGCGGCCGCGCCGAAAAAGCGATCGCTGCCGGTCGCCGGAGTTGGCGGTTTCGACGGCAAGACGGGGGGTGGCATGGCCACGGTGGAGTGGGGCATCATTGGAGAATTCGACAGCATCGATTCGCGGCCCGGCGAGTGGACGCGCGGGTTGGGGGACGTGCTTTTGATTGCCCGTTTGATTTGTTTGCGTATTGCCCGTAATGGCCGTTGCATCGACGAAACAAACGTGTTTCCCGTCGATACCGCCACGGCATAGTGCGGGCTCGTTTTGGTGATCGGGGCGGGATCGCTGCGCACTTCGGCGCCGATGGGGGAACCCGCTAGGGCCAGGAGCAGCAGTCCCCGCAGGACGACATGTGCCGGATCACGATGCCAGTCGGCCCAGCCCAACGGGTATTTCTTAGTCGTAATACTCAATGCCAAGGTGAGTAATTAACTCTTCGCCCTTCAGCCAGCGCAAAGTATTTTTGAGCTTCATCAACTGGATGAACAAGTCATGTTCGGCCTGCAATCCCGGAGCGGCCATCGGACTTTTGAAGTAGAACGACAACCATTCTTGGATGCCGCCCATGGCGCTTCGTTGGGCCAGATCCAGAAAAAGCGCTAGATCCAAAACCAGCGGCGCGGCCAGAATAGAATCACGGCACAAGAAGTTTATTTTGATCTGCATCTTGTAACCCATCCAACCAAAGATGTCGACGTTATCCCAGCCTTCTTTATTGTCGCCACGCGGTGGGTAATAGCTGATGCGCACCCGGTGATCAACGTTGCCGTAAAGATCCGGATACACCTCGGGTTCGAGAATCGCATCCAACGCGTTTAGTTTCGATTCTTCTTTGGTCTTAAACGCTTCCGGGTCATCCAACACCTCCCCGTCGCGATTGCCGAGAATGTTGGCGGAAAACCAGCCATCCATTCCCAGAAGACGCGCTTTGAACGCCGGCGCCAATACGGTTTTGATGAACGTCTGGCCGGTTTTGAAATCTTTGCCGCAGATGGGGACATTTTCCTTTTTCGCCAATTCTTGCAGGGCGGGCGTATCGACGGCTAAATTCGGCGCTCCATTGGCATACGGCACCCCCATCTTAATAGCGGCATAAGCGTAAATCTGGCTCGGCGCGATTTCCGGAGCGCTCTGCAGCAAACCATTTTCAAACGCCGCTAAGCTCTGATGAACCGCCGAGGGTACCTGAAATTTTTCCGTCGAGCCACACCAGACCATCACCAAACGGTCGCAGCGGTTTTTCCGTTTAAAGCTCGTAATATCGTCCATCAATTGACGAGCCAAATCCATTTTGGACTTGCCTGTTTTTTGATTCGGACCCGAAATGCGCGACACGTAGGAGGAATCAAATACAGCCGACATGGGTTTAATTTTTTCCATTTCCGCGCGGATAGGATTTAAGTGAGCGATATCTAAAACCCCGGCTTTCAGCGAGGCTTGATACATGTTGTCAGTAAAAATATCCCATCCACCGAACGCCAAATCTTTGATGTCGGCGAGCGGCACGAATTCACGAAGCAAAGGATTGCGATGTTCGGTTCGCTTGCCCAGACGAATCGTTCCCATTTGGGTCATCGAACCGACTGGTTTAGCCAAGCCCTTGCGCACCGAGAACACTCCGGCAATAAAGGTGCTCGCGACGGCGCCCATTCCCGGCATCAAAATCCCGAGGCGTCCCTTAGCGGGTTGGATCGGTCTAGGTTTAGAAACGGTCGTGTCGTAAAAGCGAATTTTCTTTTTCATACCCTTCCTTAATAAAAGTTGTTATTGGGGGCAGCCGGAGATTGGAATTATTATATAAAAGAGATTGTGCTGTGCAGGTCTTGACAACGGCCCAAAATCGCGATAAAAAATAAGCACCCGTTTTTGGGTCCGAACAACCGCTTCTTGAGGAGGATTCGATGGACCAAAGTATTCGCGTTATTCATGAAAAAGTTAAGCAGGCTAGCGTTTTTGTTCAGGCGCTTAAGCAGGAAATCGGCAAAGTGATTGTGGGACAAGATTACCTGGTCGAACGCCTGCTGATCGGGCTTTTGGCTGACGGCCACGTACTGCTGGAGGGCGTTCCGGGCCTGGCGAAAACCTTGGCGGTTCGCACCTTGGCGCGATCCATTGAAACACAGTTTCAACGGATCCAGTTTACACCGGACCTCCTTCCGGCGGATTTGATCGGGACGATGATCTACAACCCGCGGGATAGCCAATTTATATCGAAAAAAGGTCCTGTCTTTACCAACTTGCTCTTGGCGGACGAAATTAACCGCGCGCCCTCTAAAGTGCAAAGCGCGCTGCTCGAAGCGATGCAGGAGCATCAAGTGACGATCGGTGAGCAATCGTTTCCCTTACCGGAACCCTTCCTCGTCTTGGCCACCCAAAATCCGATTGAGCAGGAAGGAACGTACCCACTCCCAGAAGCGCAAATCGACCGTTTTATGCTGAAGCTGCGGATCACTTATCCCACGCGCGAAGAAGAACGCTTGATTCTGGACCGCATGACGACCGGTAAGCCGATCGATGTCAAACCAATTATTTCCCCGAAAGAAATCCTCGCCGCACGTGCCATCGTGAACGAAATCTATGTCGACGACAAGCTCAAAAATTACGTTTTGGACCTGATTTTTGCCTCGCGGTTTCCGGAGCGCTACCGGTTGGAGGCGCTCAAGC
>JBBQYF010000016.1:0-24615 GCA_038208955.1 Elusimicrobiota bacterium | reverse complement strand
CGAGCCCTGAAGATGAAGCTCGATGGGCCGACCAAGACCAACCTATCTTTAATCAAACAGTTGAAGACGGTTATCTTCCCTTCGGCAATTATTCGACAACCGAGCGTGAGCGGGTATGGATCTCGCGCGGTTTCACTCCCGCGCAAGCCCAAGCGCGGACGGAAATAGAGCTTCAGCAGGTTAGTTTGTTGATTAAAGAAATGGTTAAAGAAGGTGAGTCCTACGAAACAATTCCTGGATTCGGCTACAAAATTAGTTCCGGCCATGTGATTCCGCTGACGGCGAGATCCGGTCCCCGGAAGGGTAATGAAACACCATTCGAATTTCACTTGCTGCGTGGCGCGAGGCTGGCATCCTCTCCGGCAACGCCTAGTTCCGCCGCCGCTCTTCCCGCGGCCGGCTCACCCGTGAAGCTTCCAACATTTGACAGGGGAGCCCGGCTGAATCTATTAACATCGTCGCGTAACGAAGGCGGTCAAGGTCTCCAAGAATCAATTGCCCAGCAGCAATTGAACATGGAATCAATCGAATTCGGAAATCATATTGCCCAGCTGACGTCAAATGGCGACATCTACCAGCTTGCGCCAAACATGGTTTTTCAACGTCAAGATAACCACTGGGTCCACGTGGCGAAGACGATGAAAGGTATCACGCCAGAAGAACTCCTCACCCTGCCATCGTCCTTGAGCCACGATCAAATGGCTGGCGCCGACAAAATCGCCAGCTTCCAAGTCGTTTCCTCGCAGCAGCCTAATCAAGAACGAAAGTTCGTGGTTACGACAGTATTTGCGCCCGGACATACCTCAGCGGCTTCGCTGAATTATGTGCCCCCGCCGATTTCGCGCACCCAAGCCGGCGATGTGTTTACTCGCGGGGCCGCGCAAGAGATTATTGGGGGGTTAACGGCCCAAGAGCTCGATGCTTTAGCAGAAAGCGCTACGCTGCCAAAATTCTCCACAATTAGCCCGGAAATCCGAGCCGCGCGAAAACATGTCAATTCGTTAATCGATGATTTACTTCGAGAATGGAGTGTCTCAATTACTCAGACTCAAAGAGATCGCATTCATTTAGATACCGTGGTCGCCGCAGTGAAAGCGAGCCGAATGGCGGCCAGTAATGCCGTATTTCAAGCCGAGATGAAAAAACGCCAAGATCGCCGCGATCAGGATGAAGAAAAGCTGGTGGCTGAAAGCCGGCTTGTTGAAAATGAAAGCCTAAGCGATGGCGCCCAATCCACCCTCGGAGCTGCGAACCGCCTAAAGCGGAAATTATGGATCGTGGCTCGTAAAATGCGCACCATCAATCGTCTTAAGAAGGTCATGGACCAGCGTAGACTAGAAAGTCTTCCCCCCGAGCTTTTGGTCATGGTTAGAAGACTCATCGGAGATTCCGATGAAGATTTTTCGCCGGCATGGCTGCGAATCGAAGCCAATCACCTTAGCACGCTGATCGGAATTTTACTTGCTGGTGCGAAAACCGTGAAGATCTGGAGATTTTCCCTTAGCGAACAGTGGAAGTTAATGCGCCTCTTTGGCCGAATTCTCTTGCGAACGGTGTTCATTGCCAAGCGCCTGGCATCGTTAGAAATTATGGATACCTTTAAAGGCGAACAGCAGACGAAAACGCTAATTTCTCTCTTTGATCAGCCGTCAGAGCCCGAGTCAATCTCACAATATATCAAAGCCGGTTTGGCCGGTCTTTGGCGCGATTCTCGGCTCGTGATTTATGGGGCAGGAGTCATAACGGTGGCGACAATCGCAGTTTCTGTTGTGATCCAAAGCTGGCTGCTATTAATTATTGGGACGCTGTCGATCGTATTGTCGGCGATGCTTATTGTTTTGATCGTTAAGGCCGTGCGGGCGATGGTGCAATCGCGTCAGTTGACGCCTATCAATTTATCGTTCCATTTGGTGTCGACGTCCCATTCCCCGGCGCAGACCACCATTGGTCCGTCGTTTTCGTCGAAGCTTTTGTTCCGCTTACCGACGATCGGCGCCTATATCCTCTTTACGCTTTATCAGGGGTTTGCCCAGGCGCAGTCCCCGGTTCTTAGCGACCAGGAAGAAAGGGTTTACAAGGAACGCGATCGGTTAAAACAGCAAGAAGATGATTTTCAATCTCGCGCCCTCAGAAATCCTGGGAATAAAGATTTTCAGCAAAAAGCTTCGCAGGCTAAAAAAAATCGGGAAGAAATTGAGCATGTGGCAACGCAGATCGCCAGACACCAATTCTATCTCGATGACACGGCTCATGTCGACACAATGAAAGCGCGTCTTCAAGATATTAATCGCGAAATCAGCCATATCGGGACGCCCAACGATTCCCAGACTCATAGCATTTTGCATTCGCTGCAAGTCGATAAATTGTCACTTCAACTGCAGGTGCAGAACTGGGAAGACGAAAAAGCCAAACACGACATTGTGAAGAAAATGCTTGATGCCATCGAGGCCGGCGACTATGAAAAAACGTTAGCGGATTTGACAGCCCAGAGTGAGCGAATCGAAAGAGATCAGCAGGCGCGAAAGGATGCGATTAGTGCGGCCAATAATTGGAACGATACGCAAAAAACGATCGATCGACTAAACCAGGCGCTCCCGAAAAATCCTGGCGAGCGACCAAACGAAACGGTGCTTCGCGAGGCGGTCGGCATCTTTTTGAAAGACGCCGATCAGGTCAGGCTGCTGACGGTCGACCAACTCGATACACTAGCTAACGATATTGCCGTGCACGATCAAGCTCCCAAGGGCAGCGATCCACGCACCTTCGTCCTGCAACACGCGATTGATTTCTTAACGAGGGATGAGATGCCCCATCGCCAGGCCATCTTCGATCGCATTCAGGCCATCTACTGGGACAGCCTGGCGCAAAATCAACGAATCGAGGACGAACGCACCGACGATCACAAAGTATCCAACGGACAAACGGCGGCGCGACACACGCAGCGCATGGCTGACTTTGTCCAAACTCGTGACGCCCTCGCGCGTCTGCAGCAGGAAGTTGAAAGTGAAAATCAGAAACCGATCGATGATGCCGCTAAAGAGGATCGGAATGTTATTGAGAGAAACTTGCCGGCCTTTCGGATTGCCAATGCCCAGTCGCCGGATGAAGCGGAATTGCTGACGTATCAAACAAAACTGGACGCGGTCAACGATGAACTCATCAGTGCGAGTGGAGAGCAAAGGACGTTACTTGAGAATCAAAAAACAATATTAGAAAAACTCGTGGCCAAAGCGCCGATTGTGGCCAAGCAGCGGCTGGCTAATAGACAGATCGACCATTTTGCTGGGCTCACGAAAGGTGATAAAAATGAGCGCGTCTCCGAGCTCGCTCTGTGGCTTCAGGAATTGGGTATTGTCGTTCCGGCTTCGGACGAACAGAAGCAAGAAGCGCTGAAAGCTATACAGCACGCCGGATCCGGTCAGACGAGCCTGGAAGCCTTGCGTACTTATATGGCCGCCCAAACCGGTGTGCACAGGGAACGCGCATTAGACGACGGCATACTTCAGGCTTGGAATATTTTTAAAGACGTTTTTAATGTGCACGAGTCGGCGCTTCTGGATAGGCACAGCGTCAATATGCTCAAACAAGCGGTAACGGAGCATCTGCAGCGTCAATTAAATTTGGTGGATCATCCCGGATCCAAAAATGACCTCGATGCGCAAAATCGCGTCACCGAAAAAATTACCAACGCGCAAATGCGACAGTCGCCTCCAGCGGATGTAAAGTCCCCCGCGGAAAAGGCTAAACCGGTTGCCAATTGGTGGGACTCCATTAAAGAAGAAGCCTTGCGGGAATGGGCCTCTGTTTTAGCGCCTGCAGCGCCGAAGAACGAAAAGGATGTTCATGATTTGGTAATTGAACAGCTCGATCACGCCATTACGGAATTAGGCAAAAAAATCGCGACTGAGAAGGACGAGATCAAGAGACAGGATTTACAGAATCAACTTGACGCCAAACAAGAGGAAAAACTTCAGGAGCAGGAAGCCCAGCAGATGGACGCTCTCAAGGAAAATATTCCGGATAATCAACCCCGGTCCATTTCATGGCTGCAGGACTTGTTCGTTCAGCTGGGTATGCCGGAAACGGCGCATCCAGAGATCGACAAGCTGACGGACAATCATAATCGTCCCGGTAATGGCACGCTGGTGTATCGCGATACGTTCTTCAAGGAATACGACGGTTCCGACATGCGAGCATTTCTATTGGGCTTCCAAAAGGCGCATAACATTACGGATGAAACACGCCAGGATGCGAACGGTTTAATCGTTCCGCTGGTAGGCGCCAAAACAAAACTCGCCCTGCTGCATGCCAATGCTGATGCCCGAACGCAACGCATAGCGGACCGCGACACGGCGCAGGCGCGCTTCCGCGGTGAAGAAGCGGAAAAAGCCCGCCGCCTGCTGACTACCCATAAAATCCAGCCCGCGCCCCCCAATAATGATCGCAGCGTTTCTCCCGGAATGCAGAAAACCGTTGATGAGATGATGACCAAACCGGTGACGGCGGAACGCGAGGCGCAAGCCGCTGACGAAGTAAAGATGGTGTTGTCTGCGCGTTTGGATCAATACCCGAGTTTTAAGTCGGCCATTTCAAAACTCGAAGCGGTTCTGCAGCTGGCCGATACCAATTTTAATCCGCGCACATTCAGCCAGGCACTCATCAGTTTCCTCGACGCCTACGAAAGCCACGCCGCGGGCAATCATGCCGCACAACGCGCGTGGCTGGCCGGATGGTTGGGCGGATTTGCTTCCAATCCCCGAGCCGCCGCAACGCTGGCCGACGATTTCTTACGACTGCTCAGCCTTGGCACTCAAAATGAATCGGTTCCCAATGCGAATTCACTGAAAGAAATTGTGCTGGGAGACAGCGACCATCTCGAAGGTAGCATGCAGGTTCGCGCGCGATCGGATAAATTAAACGCGACCTTCAAAGAGTTGCTCAATGCTACCGGCCAGGTCATTCACTGGGCTCCGACGATTATGGCGAATGCCGGCATGGTCAACAGCCAGTGGGTGATCAGCGTGGGAATCCAGGCAGGATGGGACGACAATCAGGCGCGGGCTTATCAATCCACGCTCAAAGATTATCACGCCGCGGCGGACGACCTTTCTCAAGCGCGTATGGATCAAATCAATCAAGTGGCCGATGGCTATTGGTCCGTGGGCGCTTATGATTACCACATCAAATCCTTAGAGCTCGACCTGCGCACCGCCTCAGCCCTTCAAGCCTACGAAATTAATCAACATCTCGACCTTTTGCGCGCCAAACGCACCCAGGTCGCGATTGAAAATGGACTGCCCCGCACGGCCACGACAAGTATTTTCGATAGCATCACGAAAAAAGAAGATCTTAAACCGGCCTGGGACAAAGCCGTGCAATCCGTGAGCGCCTGGGCTGTGCGCGAACGCGTGATTGCCCAGGTACGCTCGGTATTTCAAGGACGAGAGAGCATTCCCGTTGATGATATCGTCAAGGCGTTGCGCACTCAACTAGCCTCTCGCCAGGCGCAGACTAACGGTGTTCTTTCGGAATCTGATGTGGCCGGTATTCTTCGCACGGTGCTTCAGGAAAAGCGGTTGATTAAGCTGGTCAATCAAAATACGGCACTCCTAGGTCCTTCCGCCAAGCGGAAAACGGGACGATTTATCTTAATTGACAGCTTCCGAATCTCGCCCGCTGCGCAGATGGGCTTCGGCCGCCAGGGCGCCTCCTTCTTTGATGTGGAAACCAATGACTTATTTCATTTGAAGGCCAAGAGCAGGCTCGATAAAAAAATGGCCGATTACGACGCCGCTCGAGCTCATGAGACGCACCGTCAGACCGCGGCGGAATTGAAAAATGCTCAGACGGAAGCCGCCACGTTGGGCCTGGCGTTCCGGAACAGCGAGTCCTTGCCAATGCCGGAAACGATGGCGCGAGCGGCGGCCGCGCAGTTAAAAATTGCCGAATTGGGCGGCGAAGTAACCGTCGCCGATCAATCGGGTTTGCCGTCCTGGTCGGTGAGCGATCAGTGGAAATCGGACGCTACGGTCGAAGCTGAGAAAGATTCAATCGATGCCTTGTTGAAAAAAAGCGATGAAATCTTCGCCTCTAACGAGATGATTAAAAAGCAATTTGACGTTAAAGATGAAATTCAGAAGCAAGGCCACATTAAAAACAGCGGTTACGTTCACATTAGCGTCGGCGGACCGATGATTGCCAAATGGGTTCACCATGCGAACCGACCGGGTCAGGAAAAGGAACAGAAGTTGATGGCAAACGATAAAACATATGCGACGGCATTTCACCGCGGGATCATCCTGGCTGCGATCAGCAATTTAAAAAATGCCGTCCTTGCGCATGAGCAGAATCCTGATGAGCAAACGCAAACCGATCTTTTGGTGGCTCAGGATATACTCAAACAACTCACAGGCGGAATGCCCCTGTCTCTCGTGTTTTCGCGTCTCACCGGCACGGTCGAAGCAATGGCGCAGTCGCAACAGGCAACGACAATTGAAGATCAATTGGCCGCCAAACAGATGGAACTGGATTTGGCGCGTCAGATCCGCGATTGGCTTGCCACAAACCCTCGAGACTTGACCTGGGCAATGCCGCTGGGAATCCATAACCCGACATCGGTGGCCTACGCCGGAGCGATCGATGCAATGAGCATTTTGAGTCTTTTCCATTTCCGGCATCATCAGCCTTCCCCCGCGAAGGATGTCGTTAAAACCGACGCGCAGGCCGGCCAGACGAAGAAAGACAAGAAAAAGAAAGATCATCCAGCGGACAAAGCGTTGGCATTGGCGAATGAACGTATCAAACAGCTTGAGGCGAACGTCCAGACGCTACAGATGGAAGTCCTGAATACCCTTTTACGCGGCGCGCCATCAGAAGGCCGCGGTGCTGGATTTATCGTCGCGGATAAAGCCAGCGGAATGAAGGTCTTGTTTTCGCCGATTCAGTTGCAATTGGAGGAAGGTACGCGCACGTTCTATATTGCGCAAAAACTACAAGCGCCGATTAATAATTTCAAGGATCTAAGGAAATTCGATGTTTCACAATCGATGCGCGATTTGCTTTTTGGCGATGTGGCTAAATACGAGACCCCCATTCTATTTACGACGGTTCAAAAAGACCATGCGGATGGCAGTCAAAGTATGGACGTGATCGAAATCAACGGAGTCACTAAAGAGGTTTACAAGGTGTTTGAATTTGGAAGTGCCACTGGTGCGGGCGTCGTTCAGGCCGCCAATAACCCTCAGTCTCAAGATTTAGGCGCCACAGTCCTGGAAAGTTTTTTAATCGGTGATTACGAAGTCACTCCACAATCGGGCGTCAGCTCCCTATCTCCCGGACTCTCCTCCATCCAGAACCGTGCATTCACAAACAACATTAAGTTCACGCGGCTTGATCAGAAATATACGGTTGATATCAGCGACGTCCGCGATCGAACGAGCGATGACGCAACGATTAAGCTTTTGGCGAAGGTCACCGAGCATTTGAAAGCAGCGATTGGATACCGCAACAACGGCGGTACCCTCGGCAACGGCGAAGCCGGAGGACCGTTCGCCGAATTTAATGGCGCTCTCGGGCGCATCCAGAATTTCGCATTGCTACTCTCCGCCGATCAGCAATCCGGCAGCTTCAATACGAATCTCGGTAATTTCATGCGAGCAAACGGTAACGTGACGCACAGTTCTTACGGGAGCACTTACAGCCTGGGCGAGACGTATCAACGGGGCAATCTCAATTCCAGCGTGGGCATGCGCATGGATCAGAGCGATATGGGGAATTCCGAAGAAGTTTACCTCACCAATCGTTGGATGATCGATTCGGTTAGACGCATAAGCCTCAATGTCGATGCAATCATGGGCGCCGGCACGCCAAGCCAACAGCGCGCCGTGGTTTCGATGTTGCGTCACAGCGGCATGGCGATGGCGGGCATTTCTCACCAGGACGGCGAAGGACTTTTTGCCGAATTGCAAGCCGGGCATACGATTCGCGGCATGTACTGGTCCGGCATTCTGAGCTTGCCGTTGTCGAACGGCACCATGAATCAATTGGAAGCACAGATTGCCGCCATCGTTCAGCGTTCCAAAGAAGGAAAGACACCGCAAACGTTAGGCTTTAATGCCGGGATCAGTGGCAGAAGTATGCGCGCTGGACTGCAATGGCAGCGCATGTTGCCGCTGCCAGGGCTGCTGGGTTTCTTCGGGATTAACGAGCAGGATTACAAAGACTATCTCGCCGCGCAGCTCCGCCACGAAGACAACGATGCGGTGTTTTCCGCCAGTTTTGCTGACGACGCCTTCGCGCCGGTTTTGTCGGCCGTCGGGGAAGGCATGGGTGGCGATTGGTGGCTTTCGCATGAAGCGATTCCGGCGACGCAAAAGTCGTTCGGGGAACTACATAACTCTTTTGTCAAACTCAACGACATCCTCAAAAACCAAGGGCTCGATACGGCACAAGCCGATAAACTCACGAAACTTTTTGAAGATAGCTGGGCGACGATGTCTGCTCAGCATGACAAACTGTCGAAGGATGTCAAGGTGTCGCTGGACTCCTACGTTGCCAACAAAGAGGCCGCCGAGAAGATGATGAAGGCCTTGGACAACCTATATCTTGAATACGACCGGTTGATGAAACCAAAAGGCAACGGTTCAACCGTGGTGTTCACCGGTTCGGCGCATGAGATTCAGGCAGTCAAAGAAAAGATGAAAAGCACGCTGCGTACGGCTGCGCTAGAGGATGTTCGGATCAAAAGCGAACTAAATTACTATCTGGCGTCCCTCGACGATGCGGGGCACCGAGCGGAGATGCTCGACCAAGTCAGCCAGGCAACGAATGTCCAAGGCGCGCGACTGGCCGACATCTATCATAAAAAGCAGACGCAGTTCGCCGAGAAAATTCATTTTATCGACGGCGCGTTCAATCGCCGTAACATGAAGCCGACGCCGGAAAACGAAGCGACTAAAAAGGAATACAAGGCCTATCAACTGCAGGTCAGAGACCTGGTTACGGATCTGGTGGGTGAGAAGGCGTCAAAAGAAGTGCGGAATTTCTGGACGCATTATCTGGCCAGCTTTGCGATGACGTTCGACGCGGCAGACAGCCATTTGACGGCCACCAAGAACCTGGTTACGGCACTTCAGACGCTTCAGCCTCACGTTTGGAAATTGCTCAAAACCGGCGGTGTGGATACGGCTAATTTGGGTCGAGGTCCCGCGCAGGAGCAATGGGTCGGTTGGGCAAAGCTCTTAGTCTACTCCCAGATGGATAAAGCCGCCGGCGCACAGACCATGACCAGCGACTCCTTAGTGACGACGATCGATCAAGCCGCGCGCGAAACCCAGGCACGCGTGAAAGCCGGCAAGAAGGTTAATTTGTCCGACGGCAAACAACTCGCGTCGATCGTGCATGCGGTGAACATGGAAATGGGTCGTGTTCCGGTCGTGCCGGTGTCAACTCACGGGCTGGCGGCTCAGGGATCTCATGCAGGGAACGACACCTTGTTACGCGTAAATGTCGAAGACACCGTCCAAAACCTGCTCGACAGACTTTTCAAACATGCCTCGGACAACCATGGTCAGGGATACATTCCGACGGACGCGCGCCACCACAAAGCATTCGTGACGCAAGTGCAATTAATTTTAGGCGATTATTACAAAAGTCGTTCGGCTATGAGCCGGGATACGCCTCGCGAGGTTTTGGAATTCCTGGCCGAAAACGTTGATTTACTGCTCGATCTGTCCGGCGTGGCAAATCCGACGACCGATGATATTCTACCGCTCTTGGTCAGCGGCGGCGCGCATGGCAAGAGTCTAGAAGTTATTTACATGGCGGTGGCCACGGCGATGAAACAAGCGGGGTTTGGCGGGGCCTGGGTTCGCCAGCGCGTGTTAAACATGATCGGCTGGATTGATTCCGCGACGGGTGCGCATCTGTTCGGCGCAGGCGGTTTCAATCCTGAAAACGAAGCGCATTATCAGATTCTGAATCGCCTGGCCGCGCTCATCGAAAGCAAAGCGATCAAGGAAAAAGATCTGCATGACTTGCTGAGCTTTGCCGCCAAACTGGTCCCAGAAGACGCGACGGTGACGGCGGCGGAATTGAACGCGATTCTCGGCCGGGCGTTGACGCTACAGAAAGTCGACTGGATTTTGCGTCACGGCGGCGTGGACAGTGATCATCTCCAGGTAGCCATCGCTGGATTCGGCCAGGTTCTTTGGGCTTTGGGTGATCTCTATGGTCAGCCCATAGCTTCGGGTTTGACCACGGACCAATCGCTCGCACAAATAAATAAATCTCTCGGCTTGCCGATCGCCTATGAAATCGACCGGTTGGTGGAACAAGTCATTATGGGAAATATGAACTATGTCGCACAGCGAGTGGCGCAACTCCACAACGCAAAAGAAATCAAAACCGAGTTTGAGTCCGTGATTGGCCGGCCGCTGCGCAGCGACACGCCCAAAGACGTCGATACGCTTTACCGCTTGACGACGACGGAGACCGCGCAGAGCGCCAAGGAATATTTCGAACGCTTGGCGCATTACCGAGACGCGCTGTCCGCGTTGTTCGAGCCGGGCGTCTTTAATATCGGGGTTATCGGTAATGACTGGGCATTTCGGCAGGCCGAAAGTTTTGCCAAAAAAGATATTCAGTCTGCCCGGAAAGCCAAAGCCGATGGTGTTGCCCAAATAGTGCCGGTTCAGGACATCGCTCGCCGGATGAACGAGCTGCGCGAGACATTCCTAAACAGTAAGAACACACGCGATCACCAAACCCACTTAACCCTAGGCGATCAAACGCAGTTCGATGAACTGGAAAAATTAGCGATTGCCGACGGTCTGGCCGCGGTGAGCGCTGACTATGGTCAAGAAGGCTGGTCGAAAGCGGCGCTCAACGCCAGGAACCGCCTGGCGCCGATCATCGTGCAAATTGCAGGCCTCAGTCAGTCCGCGGCCGAGCGCATGATGGATATGGAAAAAGCACTCGCGACTTCTAAGCTCTCGGGCTACAGTCTCGAGAGCCGCGCCGCGCTCTTGCAAGCGGCCGTTCATTCCTGGAACGAGATGATCCTCCAAAGCCATAGCAGTCATTCGGTCGAATCCCCCGATGACATCATTTATTTCTATCAGGCGTCGGGTCTCGCGCAGGCCAACCCGAATGGCTTTGCCGAGGCGATGAGCCAGCTCGATCCCAGCGCGCCCGAATCCGTGCGTCTCACCGTGGCGCATTTTATTTTAAATAATAAAAATCTCAGCGCGGATCAAAAAAATCATGTGATTCGTGCGGTAAAAAAAATACTTGCCGCCGCCGGCGACCGGCAATCGGTTCTCGACAGCGATCTGTTTAAAGAAACTATCTCTCAGCCCATCTTGGTGCCGCCCTTGATGATTGCGGGGGAAACGCCAATTATTATTCCTGGCTTAGACATTCCCGCGAGTCCTCCGGCAGTAGGCAAATTACTTGCCAAAAACGTCGCGGCTCCCAGACCCAACGCGCACAGCCCGCCGATCGTCGCCGCGCTTCCCCCGCGCCCGACGAGCAGAATGTCCCGGGCTCAACGCCGCCGCAATGCATCGAGATCCCAACACAACGATCAAGAAGAAGTTGACAGCCAGCTGGCCTCCTCCGACGTGGCCAGTATTGCTTATTTGCCCGAATTCGGTATCGCGCTCCTCGGCCTGATCAATCGCCGCCGCCGCGAGTTCCGCATCCTTGGGTTCCTCGCGGTAGCTGCTGGCACGGAAGGTGTGGCCAAAGCCGCAAACCATATACAACAACATGCCCCGGGGAAATTCGATGTTGGTAGAAATACCGTAGAGAAACCCCCAATGCGGGATCATGCGGCGGAGAATAATTGGCGGATGGCATCTGAGCAATCCATTCTTCCCTCGACTGTACGACCGAAAGATGAAGTTGTATCTTTGACTCCACAAGCCACCGAACTGGTTAATCAGATTGGGTCGTTGTCGGCGGAGAATGTCAATATCATTCCAGCATTCGAGAAAGAGACGGGACTCGTATGGCCAGCCCCGGCAGAGAATGACCCCAGTTTCAATCAGTGGTCGACGACGCTCAATAGGGAAGTGGGCAGTAACCCCGATCCGCTACTTGCGAGGATCGAACTGGATGCCGATCCCTTCGCCGCGGAGCTGTTGCAAGGCCTGCAAGTCAATTCGACGTCTCTCAAATACTTCAATTTGGATTTCCCGGCGATCAATATAACGCAAAGCCCGCCGACGTCAGCCCAGGTTTCCAAACTAGACGCCATAGCCAACAATCCCAACATCGGAAGTGTTAGCCAACTGCTGGCCAGTTATGGTCGGGTGAACGATCTAGCAGCGGTGGGGGAATTGAACCCGGCGAATTTTGCTGGCATGTTTGGGATCGATCTATCGAACGGGGTGAACAGCAAATCCATACTGGATGCGCTGCTGGTTATCGTTGACGATCCGGCTTATACGGCCGAACCCGTAGGGCATCTGCAAGAAATCAATGACGTGCTGGCCTTCGCCAATATTATCGTAGCCGATGGGTTAGTGTCCATTTTCCAGTCGCTTCATGGATATCCCGTGAGTTCACCTCAAGCTTTTCAAATATTAAATGGCGTAATCGCAGGGCAGCGTCAAACAAGCTTTTTAAATGCCTTGCAGCAGATTAATGCGCTGAAGCAACTCTACAGTACTGGCAACGCACAAAAGGCTTTCCTTGTGCGTTTCGGCATTGATATGTCCGGGTCACTTGTCAGCTTTCAGCAAGCGCTTTTCGATCTCGTGGGTAGTCCCAGTTTTAAGCCAGCGCAGATTGCGCAAGATATCAGTTTAATTGAAACGATTAATGCCGCCGGTCTTACTGGAATTTTTTATCAGTTGAACGGCTATTCTGTTGCTTACGGTCAGATATTGACCCCAGCGCAAGCGACGCTTTTGGATCAAATTTATTTTCCCAAAGCCACGACTCTTGAACTCCCAGATGGAACATTTTTTACAACGACACCTCCGACGACTACTGATCCGACGACGCTGGCCAATAGTTATGTTGAGGCGCTCAGGCTTATTCAGACTTTGGTGAAGGCCGTTGTTCCGGCGGGATTGAACCCGGCCTTTATGCTGCGGTATCACGGGGTTGATTTGAGCGCCGCGGCACTGACCCCGGGAAGCGCGGCGTTCTTGATCGGGCTCGTGGAAACGAAAGAGACGAACACAACGATCGGGGAATATCCATACGATCCTATAGAGGTGCAGGCTCAGCTGCAATTGATCAAGACGATCAATGACAATGGGCTGACGGGGATTTTCAATCAGTTGAACGGGTACCCAATACAGACGGGTCAGGTACAGTCGAACGGGAAACCGGTGGCTCTAACGGAAGCTCAGACGAAATTATTTAACCAGATTTTACATCCGAAGGCAGTGAAATTGGAGTTGCCGGATGGAACGTTTCAACTGACGACAGCCCCGACGATAACGGATCTGACGACGTTAGCGAATAATTACGTGGATGCGCTAAAAGCCATCCAGGCATTAGAAAAGACAGTGATCGCAGGGGGATTGAACCCGGCCTTTATGCTGCGGTATCACGGAATAGATTTGACGGCAGCGACGTTGACCCCCGATAGCGCGGCGTTCTTGATCGGGCTCGTGGAAACGAAAGAGACGAACACAACGATCGGGGAATATCCATACGATCCTATAGAGGTGCAGGCTCAGCTGCAATTGATTAAGACGATCAATGACAATGGGCTGACGGGGATTTTCAATCAGTTGAACGGGTACCCAATACAGACGGGTCAGGTACAGTCGAACGGGAAGCCGGTGGCTCTAACGGAAGCTCAGACGAAATTATTTAACCAGATTTTACATCCGAAGGCAGTGCCACTGTCACTTCCAGACGGCTCCTCTTTTACAACGACACCACCGACGACAACGGATGCGACGACGCTGGCGAACAGTTATGTGGATGCATTAACGGCGATTCAGGCGCTCGAGACATCGGTTATTGCCGGAGGGCTAAACCCCGCCTTTATGGTGCGGTATCACGGGATTGATTTGAGCGCCGCGACACTGACCCCCGGCAGCGCGGCCTACTTGATTGGGCTCGTGGAAACGAAAGAGACGAACGCCGCAATTGGCGAATATCCATACGATCCTGTAGAGGTGCACGCTCAACTAGAGTTGATTAAAGACTTTCACGATCTGGGTCTTGATGATGTGTTCCAATACGCGGAAGGTTATCCGATCACCTATGGACAAAGTTTGAGCGACGACAACATCAAGAAGTTTAATCAACTGTTTCATCCCGCAACGGGAACATTTAAACCTGCTGATTTCATAAAACAACTTCCGCAGCTTGTTGCTTTTGCAAAAGCGTTGCAGGCAGAGCCGGGTGGCGTAAAAGCTTTCCTGGACTTCAGTGGAGTGACTATTCCATCTCAGGGACCGTTGAACGGAATGGGGTTGGCTTTCTTATTCAGCCAACTGGTGGACAGTAATGGGAATCCAACATTGGCCGCGACAAACCCGACGCTTGCCGCTAAAGTCTGGGTTAATGCCGACTACCTGTACAACCAACCCGTTTTTGTCGGATTCTGGGATCTGCCGAATTTGAATAAGATCAGAAATGATCCCGCCGCGTTGAGCAAAGCATTGACGTTTATCTTCAACGAAACCTATTTATTTGTTGGTCTACCGTCCGAACGGCTACGGCCGGATGGTTACAATTCGCCGCAAGCTTACATTGATGATCTGCGCTATATGGACGCACTTTACAAAGCCTCAGAAGATGAGGAAGGGGATGATGTTCGGCAACTTCTGCTAGGCAGCGGAGCGCTGCATTTCCACAAAGGCTATAACGACAACGCGGCGGAGCGACAAAAAGATGTGCAAACCTTGCGGGATATAGTGACAGACATAAAGCAAGGACCGGAATATTCTAAACAAGACGTGGCGGCGTTTATGAAAATGTTACACGTCGCCGCGAAGATCGTTCCCTGGGTTCAGGCCTATCTTAAACTGGTGGCCAACGACGCCACGTCGATTAATGCCCGATTCTTACGTGAAAACCGTTATGCCCGAACGGCCCTCTTTCAAATTGCCAATGAATTGGATTCGCGCGCTATCATTGACGACAAAGGCCGGCGGGTCTCGCTGGCGACACTTTTAGGACTCGATCAGATTCATCCAACCGATGTATTTTCGCACCAAGATCTGGACAAGCTGCCGTTGCGGCAGGCCGTCGTCGCATTGCGTGCGGAAGGTTACGATGGGCCAGTGACATTTGAAAACCTGGCAGAACTTTTGGATACGTACCAGTCCAAGGACAAGGATAGAAGAGTTGCCATGGATATCAGTGAACAAACCCTTCTGCAAATTCGCACCGCGATGAGCAAGTATGGGATGCCGGGGGAAAATACCGTGCGCTATGCGTTGCCATTTGAAGCCAGTTGGGCGCTGAAGATTGGTTTCTTTGGCGCGGATGAGGCTGTCGCGCAGCATCCCCATATTGAGCGAGTGTCGCAGGACCAGGTGATGGAAAAATATGTATCGCCGTCGGATGTAAGCTGGACAGATCCTTACACTCGCCGTAAGATTTCGCAGCATTATAGCGCAAAGGGAATTATCGAAAAGGAAATCATTGACGGGCCATTTGGCTTTCATGAAGAAGTAATTTACGACAAAGAAGGCGATATTTTCTCACGAACAGGCTATTCCTACAGCGTTCGCAAGAGCGTCGAAGCGCGCGTGGCGTTGGCTCAGTATCTTACTCCTGAGCGGATCAACGCCATTCCGATCGATGTGGAAGAAGTGACCGAGACGGATTTGGTGGCGCACACTACGCGGATCTTTTACAACACCGCGCTGGGAGATCGTATTGTCGAGGTCGACCAATCGAGTAACGAAGCTACGGTTTTCCCAGATCCTGGTAACGGTAAGATTCGCGAAACGTACGCACTCGATGCGTCCGGAAAGCCCGCGATGCAGATTCTGCGCTACGTCCGCCAACCGATCGCCGGCGATTCAACCCGCAAAGCCTGGGCCGAATCCAAGGTCTACGACCTGATTCACCCCGGCGTCCTCACTCACGAATATTACGGTCCCGACGGTAAACTATTGGAGATCCGTGGTCCGCCGGAATCGGGTGATGGGATGATTTGGACTCGCGTGCTCTATAACAGAGAAGGCCGCGAATCCGGCCGAGAGAGTTATTACTCACCAGCCATGACTTCTCCCTCCATTGTTGGTTACGATACTGACGGAAACATAAATTACGACCTCTCCGGACTGGAGCCATTCGAAACCTCGACTGTCGGAGGCATGTTTAACGGCAATCCCGTCAACAAATATGATCTCGGTCGCAAAAACGTCATTGTCACCAATCATAGACGGCACCAAACACGACTCGATGTATTTGTCGGCCGGAGACTGTATTCGCGAACCGTCGGCATCGAACGCACGATTTACGATGTCACAAAACTAGACTGGCCGTCCTACAAAGAAAACATTGTGACTGGTGAAATTCTCGAACGTTACCACGTTATTTCCGACGCCGATTTAACGCCGGGCGAGCACAACGCTCTCTTGGTGGCGCTGACGCGCGCTGGCTATCAGATTCCAGCCAAACTTTCCGATCTGGTATCGTCGGGACTCGTGTTGACGTATGAATTGTCGAAATCAAACGGGAAAGAAGATCGCCGTTGGTCGCACGTCGACTTTTATTCCAAGGGTCTCCTGCGTGCGTCTGTGACGGACAAGAATCTGGAACGAACCAAGGGTTTATCCTTCAATGGTCACATTATCGAGGTCACCGTTCCGTCGTATGAGGCGGACCGTATCGAATCGGGCGGGATAATGACGCGTTATGTGGTCTCCGGTCATGAAACGAAGGAGACGGCAATATACTCGATTGGTCATATCTGGTTTGATGATCAGGGTTACATGCACACGGTGACAACGGACGAGGCGGGTGCGAACATTGCTCGCATCCTCGACGCGAATGGCGCGCTGGCTGCCGAAGCGAATTTCGACAATGAGCACAACGCGATCACGCTCGTGCAGCGCGATTTGCGCACGCGCCACGAAACGGGTCGCATCACCTATTCGCTTCGCGCGGGATCGCCAATGCGTGCACCGTTGATCGCTCAACCCGGCATGCGCCCTCCGCAAGCGCAGAGCTTTGAGGACATCCGCCGCTTAGCTCTGGACCAAGCCTGGAGCCGTCAGGCCGCAGGTTTTGACGCCCCGCACTTTAATGCCGATCGCACGGTGAGTGTGCCCAGCTGGTTGATCGTTCTAGATGAAAACGGCAACGAAGTGAAAACATATGTCGACGAAATTCGCGTCGACGACTTCCTATTGGCGGAAATTCTGGGGAGCCATGATAATTTGTTCGGAGAGCGCGTGTCGGGCAACCAACGCGTGATCTATAACCCGTTCACCGAAGCGCCCTTATATAAGGAGCAAATATCGACGGGTGAGCACTTGGAAAATTACGTGATCCTTTCAGACAATAACGGCCTTCGCGTAATTAAGACGATCGATCCAATTCACCACCAGGTCTGGCAAGACACATACGACCGCACGCGGCGGCGCGTCAAGATTTCATTCCAGGCGCAAATCGAGCACCGCGTAACCTCCATTGAACATGGCGTGCGCGTCGAAGCGGTGACTACCGTCGAGCTCGATGAGTTCGGCCGCGAAATGGGACGACAAACAATTTACACCTCGGATGATCATCAGGAAGCGGAGCATACGGTGATCGTTAAAGCCGACGACAAAACCGGCGCCCGAGTGACTCGCACGATTAACGACGATACCAACGTTCATATGATTCGTTACCGGGACGGCGAGAACAAGGTAATTCGCGAAATAAACAATAACGCCGATCATCCGACGATAACGTTCTACGATTACGACTCCCACGGCGCCCCGATAGGCTCCCGAAACTACGACTTTCCAATATTTATTGACGAGCGTACCGAGAACGACATCGACCATGTCGACGAACCGACCGTTGGCTTGGAATACAATCTGCCGGTCCTTCGCAAGACCGGTCCTACGCAGTATGTCGATAACGGGACGGAAAGCTGGTCGATGGTGGTGGACGTCGAGGCGACCGTTTTGGACGGGGGGGGGCAATCGCTGGGAGCTCGTCAGTTGAAGGATCGTCTAAGCTCGTTGGGCCGTTTAAGCGAAGAAACCACCATCCCAGGCAATTATCAGGCGCAATTTGATACACGGTATTCCTTCCCCATTCCCATTGAAGGTTCAAGCAAAATGCAAGGCAACCGGATTGTGGAAAGCTATCACGTCCAATGGGTAACGTCCGGCAAACCTCGAGACGGCTATTTCATTTATGCGTATTATCCGTCGATCAACGGTATGCGCGGCGGGCAGATCCGCAAAGAATTCTATATCCCTAAAGACGGGCTCATCAAAACCTACATAGAGGGCACCGAAAACGGACGCAAAGCGTTGCACCTAAGTTTGCCATTTCACCCGATGATTCCGCATACGCGCGGTTCGGCCACGGCGGCCGGCGCCGATGAATATTTCGCCAATCCAAACAATGAAAACCTCATGTCCATTCTTTATCGCGACCGGGATATCTCGTTCGATAAGAAAACCGGAAACATTATGGTCCAGCACGATATGTACCCGCACCGTGACTTGCCGATCAAGCAAATGCCGGCATATTATTTCACTGAATTCCGCTTGACCAATGACGGCGGCGAACTTGAGCAAATCATAGCCAAGGACCGGATCACGATTATTAATCTGGTCACTTTGGAAAGTAAAACGTATGCCTGGAACGCGGCAGACGGTAGTCGAGGCGAATTATTAATTAATACGCAACTGAGTCAGGATCGCAAAACGAAAACGTCGACGTTCTGGCTCGATAATTCCCGAGATGTATGGGTGAACAAAGAGGTCGCAGCACTAAACGAGTTCGGCGAGCCCGAGACAGTGGTCTCGCGAGGCACCAAAGGAGAAATAGAATTCGCCAAAGCGACTTATTCAATGAGCCGCGAGTCCGGACGCGAAGTGTATATTAATCCGATTTTTGATCTCCACTCGACCTTTGTTGGCGGGACATTGGCTCGAAGCTATTCAAACTACAGTTATGAGACCCCCGGGGCAATTATTCGCGAGGGTGCGGATCACCTGAAGTTCGACTTACACCGCGAAAATGTGGATCAAGATGGCCGAGTGGTCAAAGATATTCGCGGTGATTTTCCAGAAATGAGCGGTGACTATTTCACCCTTGACGTCACTTTCGACGGAGCGTCCCTGCGTCGCCAACATGCAGAGCTTCGTTATAAAAATTACGACAAAGTATTGGTGAATTGGGTTTACGGTGCGTTTACGACATTTGCCGACCTTCAACGGTCGCTTCATTTAGTAGACGGCCAAACCACGGATCAGGCAAAGGCAATGGGCATGACGGCTAAAAATCCTCTTACCGGTAAAGATTTTATGATTCAGGCCGTAAGCAAAACGACTCCATGGCATGACGATTCGATGGAATATAGCGAAGAAAGCGATTTTTACGGGCGCACACTTTTTAACACGAAAACAAACAAAACGAATATTACCGATTCGTGGCTGGCCGGGACCGGTATGGGGCTTCAGAGCCGACAATGGCTTGGTGGGACATGGGTTAAAAAGTCGAACGCTCGTCCCGTCGCACAAGAGCAATACCTCAAACGGGATCAGCCGCATCCAAATGGTGTTCCGATCCATCGAAGCTCTCACGGCGCCACGACCGCCGAAATTCTAGAAACGACACCCGCTGGAGACATTCTTTCCAAACGGATCGAGTCGTTTGAGCATATCATCGTCGGTACAGTTAAAACGGCTCTTGACGAAGGTACGGATCCCAAAGCGGATCCCGTGTTTGATTTGAGTACCGGTGTTTTTTACAAGGTCCGTTACGATGTGAGTAAGCCCTGGGTCAAAGACGGCGAAGACGCCTATGAAAATCCAGAAGGTCAAATCGGCCGAAAAATTTCCGAATCGTTTCGAACGGAACCGAATATTCACGATATTCTAAAGTGGCTTAATGCGGCTGGCTACCGGTCAATCGCTGCGGCGTTGGCCAATCACGAAAGCTATCAAATCCGTACCTTGGCCGCCGATGAGAAAACACCAATTACGGAATGGCTGAGCGTTTTTCAAGCCAATGAAGCCGAGGAATATTTGCAATACAGCAAAGACGAGCATCGCTTATCCATCAACGAGTTTGACGTTAGCGGCGATAAGAAGGCGGGCATTGTGTATTACTACGATGGTCGAATCCCCCCCGATAATATACTGGAACCGATGTCCTTCTCGGTGGCGCTGCCAGGTCCGATTGATGCCGTTGAGCCGTTAACTTGGGACACCGGAAGACGCCGTCCCCTGGTTTCGCGCATCTTTATCGTGAACCAAAAGCAAAAGGCCGGAAATCAAGAAATTCGCAATCGCGGAGACGGCGGCGTCGAAACCACCAATCCCGGTAAATTCGACGAGGTGGGGCCGAATGCGATGACGGATAAACGCCTTAGCGAGATCGAAACACTTCTTAAGCAGGGACGTTGGAAAGAACTGCAGGACGCGATTCATCGTGGTTGGACGCCCATATCACGCACAAGGAAAATTTATGGGTCATTCCAGAGTGACGATGGCGATGTCTATAGCAAGGTTCATTTGCGAAAACTGGGGGTCAACGTTGCTGCTCAAACCAACGTATACGATAAAGCGAAAAATAAATTTAAAGATAACGTGACGAGCAATTCGTTGCTCGGTCGATTCTTCGTTCACGAGAAATCGCTGCGCATCGAATTAATTCGCGAAGATCATATTTCGCCCGACTTACTGATCAATCCCACAAGAGACTCCAACAGTTTCGCGCTGCGTTACACAATTGAAGTTCGGAATCAACTTGGACAAACGATTGAAACGTGGTTTGGGGCACCCAAAACCTCGTTTAACGCCGATCTCGCTACTAAATTTAAAGCCTTCCGAGCCGACATGAAATTTTATCTGTTCTATATGGAAGACGATACGACCGGAAAGCATTTCGGCAAATATAGCATCGCCGATAAGAGTCTTGTGACGCTCCCTGCCTACAACGCCGACGGAAAGATTACAGGCGAAAAACTGCATAGCTTTTCGAATTCGATCTCAATTATGTCCAATGGACTCATCGTTTACTCAACACAGCAGGGGGTTCCGGTTCTAAAGGACGGTCACTATTCATCCATGGAAGAGCAGCACCCAGATCTTCGGGGTAAAAGCCCGGAACAACGGTACCTAGGCATGTTTGATTTAGCAAAAAAGCAGGCTCTAAAATTAGGCGCGGTGATGGTGACGTACCAGGAAGGAAAGGACGACCAAGGTCATCTCATCGCATTGCTCCATGCTTATGGACCAAGTCAGATCGGCGCGAAACATTTCGTGATGCGTGAGCACGGGCAAAATTGGCAACCGCGGTTCGTGCTTTTCTTTGATTATTCGATTAATGAGATCGTACTTTTTCACGTCGGCATTGCTCCCAAAGCCGCCGACCAATCCGTCGATTGGGAAAATGTCAAATCCGAGATCAAGAGAATCGAAGATACGATGAGTGGCGAACAACGTGAAAAGGCCTTACGCGAGGTGGAAGAGAAAGTTGTTAGCCGAGCGACCTATGACGGGCAATCGCCGCGCGGCGTTTCCACTCTCGACGGCTTAAAACTGGTGGATGGGCCAAACGGGGACCGGGATCTGGTGATGCAATACACCTTGCTGGATAAGGAAGAAGGCGCCGCCGAGAAGTTGGTTCGCTGGGTGCTTCTTGACGGTCGCACGTATAAGGAGTTTATTGCCCCCAATCATGCCGGTCACGATTACGAGAAAGTTATTACGTATGACGAGAATGGATTGCCCATTTCCATTTTTTATCCCAAGTCCGCTGGCAATGTGGATTTGGACGCCCAACGTTATGGGGCTAACGAAAAAATCAATAAAGCCCGTGCGGGTAAAACGCTTTCAGTCAAAAATATTCTTTGGGATCCTTCCGACGTTCCGGCCAACACGGCCTATGTGCTTTCGGTCGAACTGGATCCGAATAGCCCAGACGCCGGGATTGAGGTTCGTCATCATTATGAGGATCCCATCGCGGCCCTGATACACGCAAAGACGGATTATTCCGCCTACTTGGTTTTCAATGGGGAACCGATCGTTCCTAAGCCCGGCCGCAATGTCGACATTCAGAAAGATCCGGAGAAACTAAACCGTTCATTGCCCGAAGTTGAAAAGCAAATGAAAAATTGGTGGTACAACAATTTTCTTCGGAGAGTGGCTGATAATACTGCATCGCTTGGGGAAAGAGGGGGAGCCATTGCCATTCTTTTGGCGAGTGCGGCACTCATCGGCCTCGCTGTTTATATGTTCTTCCGATTTTTAAAGGGATTCCGAAATAAAGATGCTAAAGACGAAATGAAGAGTGCACTCGAAGAATTTCAGCGGTTACGACAACGCGTGGGATTGAACGTAGCGTCTCGTATTGTCGTTCGCAAAACGTGGCCGTTACTGCTTATCGCGATCGTTAGCGTCCTATATGGCTTTGGATGGATTCCACATGGCATTCTGACGTTTGTCTACAATCAGCTCACCCTATTCATTAACCTTATCGCAATTCATTCCTCTGCTCTGCGCGAATCGATTATAAATTTCTTCCATCTTATTTTCTCAACAAAAGCGTCGATTGGTGTTGGTAGCTCGTTGGCCGGGATGCTTCCGCTATTTCGTTTAAAAGCAACGAAACGCATAGATATCAACACGGCAAACGTGGATGAATTGGAAAAGGTTGTTGGCCGGCCCATTGCTCTGAAAATGATTGCCCACCGGTTTGAGACGGGTCCGTTATTGCTGGTCGATGAAAACGAATTGATATCGAATGAGAAAAAATTCGGACAAGCCCAAGATTATTTAACGTTGCTGTTGGGGGCAGCGGATGCTGAACGCGTCATGATGTTGATCAAGAATGGTTCGCTAATCGTTGGAGAAGAGAGCGGTGATTGGAGAGATGCGCCACGGGCCCCTCCGATCGGCGATTTGTTCCGTGTGATGGATGACATTTTTGACACCAACGGTTTGCCCAAAGAAGCTGCTCGCGATTTGGAGTCCTATCCCGCCTTCATTACACTTCGAGAATTAGCTTTAAGCGATCCACAAGTGATAGGCGATATGCACGAATTTGCTAAGAAGCATCCCGCCGCAAGTATAAAGAAAAACGCGTTAGCTTGGAGAAAGTTAGTGTTGAGGGCAACGGTTAAATCCCAAAACCGCCGGCTTAATACGATTAAAGATGCCACATCCTTGAATGACTTGCAATCCGTGGCTAAGCACTTGCCCATCACTAGCGAAGCGCTGATGTTTAAGTACTTGGTCGACCATGCAGAGCGGCTGGAAAATATTCTAGGTAGTTCATCGGAAGAGGACTTGGCGGGTAAAGGAGAAGCCCGCTTGCGCGCGATGCTCCAGCAGGCGGTAGAGGGGAGTGGAAGGTATGGATTCGCGGTGGTGATGCGCAGTCTCATGCGACAGATTGTGCGTGAAAAATCCGAACAGGTATTGGATGCGCTGCTCAAAGGCTCGCCGGACGTAGCCAAATCGATGGCCTCGCGCAAAGACATGTTGCTCTCGACCATTATGAGCGACGTCACTCCGGATCTGTTCCGCAATCCCGCAATCATTTTCGGTAATTCGCAGCATCCTCATGATCTTGTTCTCAATCCCGAATCCGATGTCGTTCAGGCCCGCACGCTGACCGAAAAGACGATTCACTATTTCCTGATGTTGCCGACGTCCGAAACATTGGCAGAATCTTTCGGTCAATTTTCGATGATCGGCTCGATGACGATGTACATTGCACGCCTTACCGCTCAAAAGTTGAGCGCTCCGAAGCCGTTGGAGTTCGTGTTTAAATCTGTGAACTTCTGGATTCCGTTCTTACTGGCGGAAGATGACGACTTCCGAAAAATAACCGGACGGTCGCTCAGCGCGGCGGCGGATAAAGAATTAAGAGATGTTTTTGTTGAAGGCGATGGGGTCGCTCTCTTCGGGTTATTGTCAAAAAGACAGGCGTTACTGGACGCTAATACCGACGAAATGATTGACATGACAAATCCGGATCACGTGAGCAAGCATTTTCCAGAGACGATCAATGTTTTGAATACGCTCGCTCCTCGCTATAAAGTGACAATCAATCCGACGGAGGATTTAATCGGAGCTTTGCAACAAATGCTCGAAGAAATTCAAGCGCCCAACAGGAAAGACGCTGATGATCTTTCGAGTTTAGCCCAGGCTTTGAAAAAAGATACGCGTACCCTTGTCGAACAGGAAACACCGGAAATGCGAAAATGGCGCACGAGCATCGGTGATGAAAAGCCAGTCTACTCTGGGAAAGGTATTCTGACCCTTTACAGACGTTTGATATTAATCCTGCTTGATCCCTGGACTTTCTTTAATATTCAAGGATGGAGAACGCCCGCTTCGATTGCCCTTGCGGTCGGTTTTCTAATCATTAGGGCTCTCGTTTTTCCCTACAATCCAACCTCGGTCCTTTCCCCGTTATCGCTTGCGCTTTTCGGACAAGCGATCATCT
>JBBQYF010000015.1:0-24724 GCA_038208955.1 Elusimicrobiota bacterium | reverse complement strand
GCGGGCAATAATGAGAAATGAATGTTCAGGAAACCGTAGCGGGGAAGTTTTAGAAGTTCGGGTGGTAGTAATTTTCCGTAAGCGACGACCACCCCGAGATCGGTAGGCGTGCGAGCCAGTTGCTCAATGACCGAGGCATCCCGCAGCGTCGCGGGCTGCAGCACCGGCAACGAGAATCGCTGTGCGGCTTCCTTTACCGGCGTCGCCCGGAGCGCGTAACCGCGACCGGCGGGTTGGTCGGGATTTGTCACGACCGCGGAAATATCGGTTAACTGGTGCAGGCGGTCCAAAAAGGGAACGGCCAAAAGATGAGTACCGAGAAAAAGCGTTTTCATTAAAACGGTTCGTGGCCGATGGGCTTAAAAAAGCCCCGAGCGCTTGCGTCGTGCAATATCGCGTTTTAGGCGCAAGCGTTGAAGGAGGGGAAGGTGGTCAATATAAAGTTTTCCGTTCAAGTGATCAATTTCATGCTGTAAACAACGCGCCAGCAGGCCATCGCCCTGAATCACGACGGGCAAGCCATGCTCATTGAGCGCATTCACTTTCACCCAAGCCGAGCGTTTAATTTTGCCGTTAAACCCGGGAATCGAGAGGCAGCCTTCCTCTTCAAAGAGAGTTTTCGAGCGTTCGACGATCACCGGATTGACGATCACGAAAGGATGCCGGCGCCCCTCCGGCATCAAATCGATCACCGCAAAGCGGCGAGAAATACCGACCTGGTTGGCGGCTAAACCAATACCCGGCGCTGCATACATCGTCCGAAACATGATTTGGATGGCGGCCAGCAGTTCGTCATCGATGCGTGGGACGAGCGCGGTTTTACGACGGAGTACTGGATCTCCATATTTGACGATCGGCAAAAGCGACATGAATTGGTTGGCGGCGGCTTAATGGCGCGCCGCACGCGCGGCTTCAGGAGACGCGGGAAGCACAAGCGCGCCGCGATGCGAAAGCGCAACGGCCGCTACGAGAATAAGAAAAGAAACAGTCACGACGGTGGCGCGCACCCAAAAAGGCATCGGATGGATGGTAAAAGGTACGATCAAAATAGCGACGAGGTTCATGACTTTAATCAACGGATTGAGGGACGGACCCGCGGTATCTTTATAAGGATCGCCGACAGTATCACCGATGACGGCGGCTTTATGACAATCCGTTCCTTTACCACCTAAGAATCCATCTTCAATTTTTTTCTTCGCGTTATCCCATAATCCGCCGGTGTTGGCCATGTAAACAGCCAGCAGCTGCCCGGTCAAAATGGACCCGCAGAGATATCCCCCACAAGCCGCGGCGCCCAGCCCGAAGGCCACAAGCACCGGTGTTGCGACGGCCACCATGCCCGGCCCCAGAAGTTCTTTTTGAGCGGCGGAAGTCACAATATCAACACACCGAGCGTAGTCGGGCACCTCTTCACGGGTCATGATGCCGGGATGTTCGCGAAACTGCCGACGCACTTCTTCGACGACGAAAAACGCCGCGCGGCCGACCGCTTTCAAGGAGAAAGCCGAAAACAAAAAGGGTACGGCCCCACCAATCAGGAGACCGACGAATACCTTCGGGGAGTTCACCTGGATTCCCAGTTCATTGAGCTGGCCCTCGTCAATAAAAGATTTAAAGAGCGAGATGGCGGCGAGTACTGCAGTTGCAATCGCTAAACCTTTCGTCAACGCCTTGGTGGTGTTGCCGATCGCATCCATCCAGGAAAGCGACCGACTCGCTCGCTCGTCGGAGATACCCGACATTTCAAACACGCCATGGGCGTTATCGGTAATCGGACCGTAGGTGTCCATCGCCAAAATAAATCCGGTCGTGGTAAGCAATCCAAGCCCTGCCAACGCAATACCGTAGGACGCCATCACGGGATCGCCGCGGAAGACCCACAGGCAACTCATGATCGTTCCGCCGATCAGCACGATCGCGCAGGCGGTGGATTCCATTCCTTCAGCCATGCCGGATAAAAGCAATGTCGCCGGGCCGGTTTTGGAGGCGATCGCCGTTTCACTGACGGGCCGGCCATTGGGATGGGTGTAGTAATTAGTCAAGATCAACGTCAGAATTCCCAGGACGATACCGATGCCACTGACAAAGGTAAACCGCCAGTCGGTGAGGCCCGTGATCGGGTCCTTCATATACCAGGCATTTACCGCCGCGATGCCAATTAACGCCGCGCCCGACGAAATCCAGTACCCCATGGTAATCGGCTTCATCGGATCCTGCTCGCCAGGTTTCAACCGGACGCTCATCGTTCCGGCAATTGATGCAAAAACGCCGACAGCGCGAATCAGCAAGGGAAACAAAATTAATTTTAAGGCGAACATCGAGGCCTTCGCCCCATATTTGGTAATGAATTGCGGCGTGGCCAGCGTCGCGGCAGCCAAAATAATCGCTGCCACGAGCGTCACTTCATAAGACTCGAAAACGTCCGCTGCCATGCCGGCACAATCGCCAACATTATCTCCCACATTGTCGGCAATAACGGCCGCGTTACGCGGGTCATCTTCCGGAATCCCTGCTTCTATTTTACCGACGAGATCGGCGCCAATATCGGCCGCCTTCGTGTAAATTCCGCCGCCCACGCGAAGAAACAACGCCGCGAGCGACCCGCCGAATCCAAATCCAACGAGTACGCGCATTGCCTGCTCGCGAAATACCAGGAAAATGAGGGTTGCGCCCATCAAACCGAATCCTACCGTAAACATGCCGGAGACCGTCCCGGCATCGAATGCCACTTCCATCGCCTTCGGAAAACTAACCATCGCCGCCGCAGCGGTGCGGACGTTCCCTTTGACCGCCAACCACATTCCCACATAGCCGGCTCCATAAGAAGCCATAACGCCGGCTAAAAAGGCGAGGGCAACACCCAGAGGAAGCCAATGCGCCATCCCGGTTCCGTTAGCATAGAGGTGGGAATACATCAGGTAGAGAGCGATCGTGATAGCCAAAATAAACCAAACCATGACTTTGATTTGGCGCCGGAGGTAGGCCATGGCGCCTTCTTCGATGGCCTGAGCTACTTTTTGCATCGCCGGCGTCCCGGCATCGCAGCGCAACACTTTCCAAACCATGTACGCGCCGTAGGCCAGGGCCACAAAGGCCGATCCGAGCACGGCCCAGAGGATATTCCATTCCAGACTGGTCAGCGCCGGCAAAACGATATTGGCTTCATTCATACCATTCCTTTATGGTCACAAAGGCGCTGATCTCGAAACATCAACGGTTTCGGGAAACAGTGCCTCATCACTTAAATCAACATTGATATAGCGGCGTGTTATTTAATTAGTTTGTGATTCTAATGTCAATTGAATCACGTCGCCTCGCAGGTCCAGCTACGACGGATGTTTTTCAGCGAGGGAAAGGTTTTCCAAGTAAGCGCGATTCTTGCGGTCCAAAGAGAGGGCTCTTCGATAAAGCTGAACGGCGCCTCGATAATCGCCTTGGCTGTATCGAACAATCGCCCAATTATTGTAGGCCGCCGCGAGCTCGGGATCAATCAATAAGGCCAATTTGTACTGGCTTTCCGCCAACGTCCACTGCCTGAGAGCCGAATAGGCCATTCCACAATTACTTCGCGCGGCCGCATAGTTATTGGAGAGATGACGGCTGTAAAAATCGTCCGGATCTTCGGTCGGCCGCAAATTCCGCATCGCATAGAGATCAAAGATCCAGCGTCGCGGCTCCGCTTGCCGGGCGTGGTCACTCAAAGAGGCATAAACCAATCCCGCCGCTTCATAGGGTCTGCCTTCCAATGTCTGCGGCAGTTCGACATAGAAAGGATGTAATCGCCAAGAATAAGACCAAAAAATTCTTTCCAGATCTTGGGCATTGGAAACCGTTCCGGGAGGAAGCAGGTCGGGCCACCGGCTTTTAATTTGCTCGTAACCCCACCGCGTTCGAAAGAAGTTGAGCAAAATCAAATCCTTTCGACGACCCTCCAGCGTTTGAAGAGCGCGCACCGTAAAAGCCGTCGGATCGTCAGGATCATAGAGAACCGCTTTCGGTGGAAGCGAGCGCATCACATTGCGCCCGTAATCATAAGCGGCAAAATCCCGGCGATGCGATTGAGCAGACCAATGCGCAAAAACCCCGACACCCATGCCTAGGACGAGCGCAACCCCGAGAATCCATTGCAATGGTCGCGCAAGCCTTTCAAACAGCGCTTGGGCGGCAACCACGACCGCCCCCGAGCCCAACAAATTCACAAGAACAAGGGCTGTCTGGAGGATGGGCGCGGTGGTCGGTTCCTCAAGAGGAAGATTTGCCAGAATGAAAAAAAATGGCCCTGCGACAAGCAGCGAGAGCATCATGGCGATCCCCAGCGGGTCTCGGCGCCAGCGTCGCAGGATTAGAAACAAGCCGGCCATGGCGGCACTAAGGCCCAGGCCTTGCCACTCCCGCCAGAGGGTTCGGCTAAAATAAAGAAGTTGCGACCCCACGTCCTCCGTATTCCACGCCAACACACTTTGCGCTGGATGCAGTTTTAATCCACCATAATCGGCACGGGTCACGACGCGCCAAAACGTTCGCCAATGTTCCGGGTCCCCCCAATTCGAATCCGGCGATTGATGAGCGCGTATCGGCATAAAAAGAAATATTGCCAAGCCGGTAAGCAGAAACAAAATGCTGAGGGTGATGGTGCCGCGATCGAAAGGTTTCTGACGGCAAAAAGCCGCTAAATAAAGGGGCGCGAGAAATACCAATGTTGGATGCGCGGAAAGCCCGAGACCCCAGAGCAAGCAGGACAAGTACCATCCTTTTCGGTTCGCCACCTTCGTGGTAACCAGAATGCCGGCTGCCACCGAGGTGGCAAGCGCATAAATCTCGGCCACGCGGGAAAGGTCAATAGTGGCAGGGCGGGTTGCAAAAAAGACGGACGCGAGAACCGCGGAAAGAAGACTCGAGCGATCCATTCTTCGGCCCGGCACAAAGGAATAGAAAAGCAATACCATGGCCATCGACATGAGTAAGCTGCTGAATATATTTATTCGGTAAGCCGCGTTTCCCCACGTCAGTAGCGGGGCAACGACGCGTCCCAAAACGATATAAAGGGCATACCCGGGGGGGTGAGCAATGCCCAGCCCATGAATCGAAGCAATAAAGTCGCCCGAGTCTCGATAGGAAGGAATGGATCCCGGCGCGCCAGCGAGGTAGAGCCCAAAAAAAAGCGCGCCGAGAAGCGCGGTCGTGAAAAATAATTGACGGTCCGTGAAATCGAAAAGGCTTTCAGCCGGCTTTTCCGGCGGAGCGGTATTGGACGGCAGGTTCACCCGCGTGTGATTTTTCCCTTATCTTCTTTATCGACATCGTAATTGCTTAGGAAGCTGACCCGGTCGTGTTTCTCGACCGCAACAAGTTTCGGAATTTTGCCCTTCTTGTAATAATAAATGTTGTGAATTTCGCGTTTGCGGTCGACTTCATCAACATAGAAATCGTATTCGGCAGTCTTAATCGGCGACTCCGCCTTCTTCCCAAAAAATAAACGTCGCTCGAACTCGCGGTGCCGCCCATAACGAGGTCCGGAAAATTTTTCCATCGAGTTGACGGGCAAAACGCCTTCTTCTGGATTATTGACATCTCGATTCACCTTGACGACAACCTTTGGCACGGGCTTTTGCTGCGCGCGCAAACGGCTAAGTTCCGCATTGAGATCGGCATCCGGGTTCGCCACCGGCACATTTTTGGGCGACCAGGAATCCCCCTCGCCACCCACGTTCTGACGCTTTTGGGCAGCATTTAATAAAGCCTCCAACGAATTGTCCGGCGGAGGGGAATGCTTGGGAACCATCGCGACTTGAACCGGTACCTCGGGAATATCGGGCATTGGTGCGGGCTTGGCAGTCGCCTTGGGTTTCCAATTGTCACTTTCCAATGGTTGAGATTGAGCGGAGTAATTATCAGGGAACGCATCGGCCGGTTTGGTTCGTGAGGAGGACTTAGGCTGTGGAACTTGAAAATCGCTGTCTGGCAGCGCCCGCCCAGGCGGAGTAGCTTTGGGTTGCCATTGATCACTGTCGAGAGTCTGTGGCGCCGCACTTTGGTCGTCGACAGCATCCTTCGATCGTTTTTTAGAGGAGTGCGACTTTGGCTCCGGTAAAGGTTTATCCGGCGCTGTTTGACGTTTGTCGTCCGGCCGTGGCATCCAACCGTCACTATCGAGTCCGGGATCTTTGCTCCCACCGTGGTTGGGTACATTGACGTCGCGCACTTCCGGTTCGGCCGCTTCAGGTTTCTCCGCGGTCAAGGGTGCCTCTCGAGGTACCCAGTCATCCCCCGGAGCGGCCCCGGGACCTGGTGAACTGGCTGCAGGAGATTCTAATGATGGTTTGCCTGCGATAGACTTTTTGTGTCGCTTACTTTTGGACGATGAACTCGCTTCTGGCACGGTATCCCAAGGTGACGACGTGTCCGCCTGCTGAGCCGTTGGCAATCGTTCATGTTTTCGGGGTGCGGGTCCCCCGGCGCCTTCGGCACCGGTATTGGTCCCCAAAAGTTCGTCTGTGGTTGGAACATCTCCGGACGTGATTTGTTCGCCAGAACTAGTCGTAGCCGGCGACGCGCGCGTCACGGCCGGTTTGTAGGGTGCCGCCGGTGGGACCGCATATCCTGATGGCAACGACGCAACGGTCACTCGGCCTGACTTGGCCGTTCCGGAGTCCGCCATTGACCCAGAATCGCTAGTCGATGATTTTCGCCCTTTTCGTCGGGAAACAGGCGCCGCCTGAGACTCATCCGCCGGGCTCGGCTGAAAGGCCGGTACCATGTCCGGAGTTAAATTGGCGGCCGCCGTGCCACCGCCCACGGGGATATAAGCCCCGGCTTGATCGTTCCACTCAAACCCGCTGCTTTGTGCCGCCGCGTCGGCCGCCAGTTCTGCATCGCTCGCGGGTTGGTCGGGATCCAATCGAGACGCTTTTTTAATTTTCTTCACTTTTTGTTTTTTCGTGGAAACCGCAGGCGGTATTTCTTGCGGCGTTGCCGGGACGAGGGATGGCAAAGGGGTGCTCGTCTCTTGTTTTTCCGGGACGCTCGCCTCGGGGAAGTGCTCGGCGCTTTTGGATTCCGTCGGGGAGTTTAATTCCGCTTGCTCAGAAGGCGACAACTGTGCGACGTTAATTGGTTTCTCGCGGGGACGCGCTTTGACGGAATAAATTCGTTGCCGTTTTCCATCTTTGTCGTAGATGCTGACGGTGGCATAAGAAAGGTCGCGCGCGTACTCGACGAGCGCTTTGCCGCCTTTCCAGCGTCCTCCCGTGTAGGGATGCTCGACGATGAATTTTTCGCCCTGTCCGGCAAGGCGGCTGGCCTCAAGCTCATTAAAGTCGGGGAGCCGCTCTGCGACAAAATTCAGACCGAGCGCATCCGGTCCAAGCGAGCTGATGATATCCTGGTAGGAAGCCCCCTGAAATTCTTTAGCGCTTGCGCTCGTTAAAAGCGAAAGAGCCATAAAACAGATTACCCCAAACGAGGCCATATCCCTTTTCATACCGTTCCTTGACTAAATTTAACCTGAATTAGAGACAAAATCAACGTTCTTTTTACAATCTCTTTACAAAAGGTCAGCGGGGTCGACATCGACCGACACAAATGCCTTGGAAGCCCGATAACGTCGCAAAAGATTCAGCGCCGGCCTGAGGGTCTCATCGTTGCCTTTCAGCAGAATTTGAAAACGGAACTGTCCGCGAATTCTGGCGTAAGGTGCCGGTGAAGGCCCTAGTATTTCCACGCCATTCGTCTCAGCCCTTAATTTTGCGTCGAGTAATTCTGCCGCCGTTTGGACGTCGGTGAGGTGAGTGCCCCGGATTAAAACATGGACCAGCTGAGAGAACGGCGGATACCGCAAGGCTTCGCGGTAACCAATTTCTCGATCGTAGAACGTTAAGTAATCATGAGCTTGGGCCGACTGCAACGCATAATGTTCTGGGTGATGCGTCTGCACGAGCACGATGCCGGGCCGCGTTCCCCGGCCCGTGCGACCCGCCACCTGCGCGATCAATTGAAAAGTCCGCTCGCAGGACCGAAAATCAGGAAGATGCAGCGACACGTCCGCGTCGACGACCCCGACGAGCGTGACGTTCGGAAAATCAAACCCTTTAGCAATCATTTGTGTTCCAACCAGAACCTCGACGCGACCGCTGGCAAAGTCTCTGTAAATTTTTTCGAAGACGTGCCGCTTGGACGCGGAGTCGCGGTCGAGCCGCGCTAGCTTGACGAAGGGAAAGAGTTTTTTCAATTCTTCTTCGACACGCTGCGTACCGATCCCATAGTCGCGTAGCCGCATGCCTCGACAGGCGGGGCATTGGATCGGCACGGGCTCCGCGTGCAAGCAGGCATGACATTGCAGGATACCGTCCGCGGGAACGGGGCGCAAGGTCGCTTCACGTCCGGAGCGACTGACCAGTTTTGAGACCCGTGCAGGTTCTTCTTTTAAGTGCATCGCCAATGTCGTGCTGCAGCGCGGGCACCGCGCCACCCACCCGCAAGTACCGCATCGCAAAAAAGGCGTGAAGCCTCGGCGATTCACAAACAGCATAATTTGCTCGCGGCGCGCCAAGCGTTGCTCGATCGCCAGTTTGAGGGACTCGGAGAAGACAGAGAAAGTAGCCGCGCGTTTTCGTCGCGTGGGGGCGACGCCTTCCGGCTCGACCGTCCCCGGTGGGCGGCGATCGATCAAAGTCACGGCCGGCAGCCGTCGCTGCTCCACCCGTGAATGCAATTCCAGCAACGTGTAGCGGCCTTGCAGAGCGTTCCAGTAAGATTCCAGGCTGGGTGTCGCGCTTCCCATCACAAGCACCGCCTGGGTCTGTTCGGCGCGCTTTAAGGCGACTTCGCGCGTATGGTAGCGCGGACGGTCTTCCTGTTTATAACTTGGCTCATGCTCCTCATCCATAATCAACACCCCAAGCGCTGGAAAAGGCGCGAACACGGCGGAGCGCGCGCCGAGAAGCACCTTGATTTGGCCCGACCGGACGGCGGTCCAGACACGGTAGCGTTCTCCGGCGGGGATACCGCTATGCCAAAGCCCTACCGCCCCCCGCCCATAGCGTTCCTGCAAGCGCTCCATAAAAGGCGGCGTCAAGGCGATTTCGGGCAACAAAAATAAGGCTTGGCGATTGCGCGCGACAGCATGATCAATCACTCTTAGATAAACTTCGGTTTTGCCGGAATCCGTGACGCCGCGTAGCAAGAAGGGTTCAAAGCGTGGCGATTCGACAACTTCTAAAAGATGGCTCAGAACTCGTTCTTGATCAGGCGTCAACGAGAGGACAGACGACTGGGGGGGCCGCAGTGAGGACTCTGGCCCGAGGACGGCGACTGGCAAGGGAAGGCCGCTTCCAGTCGCGAGTCCCCAGTCCTGCGTCCTATTGTTTACTCGCTTCGGAGCTTCGAGTGCGGGCGGAGCGATACAGGCCAGAGCTTCGCCCAGCGAACACAAGTAGCGCTTCGCCAGCCAATGGGCCATTTCAAGCAACGTCGCGTCAATAAAGGGGTCGGCGTCCATCCACCCTAAAATATCTTTAGTCGGGAAAGATGGCGTCTCATTCGTTTCGCCGACGACGTAACCCGTCAATGTTTTATTTTTTCCAAAGGGGGCCCGGACGCGCATGCCGAGACAAGTTGTGCGCCGCTGCAAAGAGTCGGGCAAGCGGTAATGGAATTGGCGGTCGAGAGGAATCGGGAAGGCTATCTCAAGATAGTGATCGGTCACGTATCGACAATATCAAAGCCGGGGTAGGCGTACAACCGCGGTGAACCCATTCCTCATTTTTCGCTGGCTTAGTCTTCCAAAGAAGCGAGATAATTTCTCAGTACAGGATCGATCCGCACATCCTCCGCGGTGATGGGTCGCAATTTTTGCAACTTTGTCCCCGGGTAATAATGATCCAATATTTGCGCGGCGGTCTTGTGTTGACGGGCCATTTCGATCGCTCCGCTCTGGCACAGCCCCACACCGTGGCCCCAGCCTCTGCCCTCGAAACGAAACTGGTCGCCTTCGGCCTTGATCTCAAAAAAGGCGCTGAGCAAGACTTCTGAGCCATAGGCCTTGTTGATGGCATGCCGCATGCGGTCCGCCAAAACCCACCGAGGACCGTTCCCTTGGATGAGTACTTGGCGTGGCCGCCCGTCATCGGGAAAGGGTAATACACGCAAGGTGTCGAGCGCTTCGGTCGGCTGCAACCACCGTTCTTGGGCAAAGCACTTTTTGAGCATTCGACGGCTCGCATGAAAGGTCCAGCGACTAAAGGAGGCGTTCGAACAATAGGCCGGGCGACCGTCTTTGACCGAGCGGAGGTAAGGAATGGCAGGACCAGGCCAGACATGCTCGATCGCCGCGGTACTTCCCCCACAGCTGTGGTGAAAGAAAGCCGCGGCGGGGCGGCCGTGATAGGTCAATATCCATCCCCTCGCATCGGCGATCGCTTTACTTAATCGCGGCGAGGAATGGCCGATGCCGGCGTACACTTGGCAATGCGGGCTATCGCAGAATTCATAACTTTCCCCCGGGTGACAGGTATGCATGGCCAAAGCGTAGCTGCGGCTGCTGATGATCTGACTTTTCATGGCCTCGATAGGCAAGTTGAGCGAGCCCAACTCCGGTTCAACTATGCCGTCGACATAGCTTTCTAAGTCCAGAATATCGACGATTACAAGACGGCCTTTTTTGATGGTGATCCGCAGGTCCCCCCTTGTTACGCGGGAAGGATGGTGGGGAGAGCCAATCTCAATCGGAGTCCCCGTCAAGGCTCTGACGCGTAGCAGGCTCGTTTGAAGAATTTTTTTCCGACCGCTGCGCGCCCACAACTCCTTGCCCTGAACGGCGATCGTGACGGATCCTTCTAATCGATGTTTGCCGATCAGCAAGCCGCCCTTCGATTTGAGGACGATTTGCAGGGGTGGATTCTCGCCGTACAGCCGGACGCGCACAAGGCGTTCTGGTTGTCGAAGGTTCTCCCGGGCCACCTTTCGTCTCGATATAATGCCCCGAAGCGCCCTGGGCATTGCCGGTTTGGTCAGGTCAGCCAATGGCAAAGACAGCATTGCCATTCCTAACGCCCCGGGGGGTGACTCAATCGCTGAGCCGCCCCGCCAGACGGCGGCTATCACACCAATAAGAACCAACGCTTGCAATGCAAGGAGCGCTGTCCTGTGTTTTCTAGTCATAAATGGAGGTGGGATCTTTTTCTATGTCGATTTGAGGCACCGGCGACGCCGGGAAAAGGGATCGCTTAAAGTGTATCCAGCGACGATGAACAACGGGTTAACCGGATGTTACAAGTAGGTTAAAATGCCCAGGTTGACATTCATACATATGTATGATAGGCTGAACTTCAGGACGAAAGGGTTTCGTTCTACTCAATCCGCCGCCGCTTCGTGCCCCGGCTTCCGCTCTGAACTAACCAGGAGGTGCTGCCATGATGATCACAAGTGCTGTCGTCTACGTCGTGGGTGTTTTATCGGGGGCTAATGGCCATTTACTCTATCTTTCGGACTGGCCGAATCAAATGATCAGCCAGGAACTCGAGGCGGAAATTTGCTCGTTCTGTGCCTCGCGTGGTCTAAAACACAACACATGGTGATGCCGCGCGAAGGGAATGCGACATTTTACTCTCCTGTAATAGTTATGTCATTGGGCTGTAACGCAGCGTGGTTACAACTGGGATGTCATTATTATTTTTCACGGAGGCACCCTGTCTATGATTTATACGAAGCCCGCTGTTTTGTTTGTTGCTCTTGGAACGCTTGTCGCTCCCTTACACGCAGGAGGAACTTTGGGATCGACCAGCCCGGCCTGCCCGCACACGACCTTTTACGTCGACGTAAACAACATGGGTCCCGATGGTAGAACCGTTGTCCTGTCGTACGGACCGAGAGTCGAGTTTGCCATCGGATCTGAGGGATCGGCACAGGTTGCTTTGGAAGGTGACGGTCAAACTCCCGAATACCAAGTCCGCGCCTACCTACCGGGGAAATGGGATGCCGAAATGGCGGCAAAGCCACTCTGCACGAGCTGGATTGAGTTGCCTGCGAATTGTTCGGGCGATGTACCCGCGGCACACCTGACTCTGTACAAGAGCAAGAATGGATACCATTGTTTCATTCAATCGGTGGCGCATTTGCCGCGCTATAGTTCGGACGCCTTGGCACTAAATCCTGCGGCGGATAAAACTATTAAAAGTCACTAAACGGGATCTAGGCAAGGTCCGAAACGGTTTCTCAATCACTACGACGCTTGGACGCCAACGGCTCAGTGACATAGCGCCTCTACAATGGAGGGACATCGCTTCTTTCATTACCCTCTTGTAGGGGTAGAGACCCGATTCATCAATTAAATCCCATGGTCATCGCTTGGACGGCTTTGGACGGAACTACTGCGTAATGAAGTGGCTCTTAGGGAGCGGTAACGGTGGATGGCTCTTTAGGGACCCCCACCAGGGTGTCGCGGAGCAATTTCATGTCGGACCAGGTTTCTGGCTTTAGATTGGGGTTGCGGAGCAGGGCGGCGGGATGGAATGTGGGTAGGACTCGAATGTGGCGTAATTGGGCCCGCGTCTCCGGGCTAAGCTCCCATGCGGTCAGTCCGGTATTGGGTGTTTCCACCCCCGCCAACGTGGCACCTTCCGAAGCCGGATAAAAACCTTCCACATCGAACGGGAAGAATTTGCCACGAAGTTGTGTAATACCTTCCTTTGATTTCAACATCATTCGTGTCGACGGTGATCCCAAGGTCACAATGATTCGCGGTCGAATGACGGCGATCTGGCGTAACAGGATGGGCGAGCAGGTTTGAACTTCATCCGGAGTCGGCGGGCGATCGTTGCCGCGGGCCTCCGGGGTCAGCGGATTGGCCATCGGGTGACATTTCACGATATTGGCGATATAGGCATTCGTTTGGCGCGATAGCCCAATCGAGGCAAGAATTTTATCAAGCAGTTGACCGGCTTTCCCAATAAAGGGTTCACCGCGTCGGTCTTCTTCATAGCCGGGGCCCTCGCCAATAAACATTACTTGGGCATTGGGACTACCGACGCCAAATACAAACTTAATGCGGGTAGGGCCGAGCGGGCAGCGAGTACAGTTTTTGTATTCCTCGTAAAGCGAATTCAAGGCCACGGCTTTGTCGGTCGTGGCTTCTTCCGTCACTGGGCCTGGGGCCATGGCCCCAGGCAGCGCCTTCGGTGTGCTCATTCCCTCACTTTGGGCAGGCCGGGGACTTGTCGGGGGGGTCGCCGTCGCATAAAGTTGCCGATCCCAGCAGGCTTCCTGCCCGATCCACCGCCGGGCCTGATCAAGCAAAACGCTAAAATCGTCGGTCATCATAGGGCGGGACGCGTGTGAAAGGCTTCCCAAATCCGGGCGGCCAGCTTCTCTTTGGGCATGCGACCCAGCGTGATTTCTTCGCCCCATCGACTAATTAATTTGGCGGCACCCTGCGCCTCGCCGATATTTGATGCTTTATTGGCAACAATCCAATCGAGCCCTTTCCGGCTCAATTTTTCCCGTGCGTTTTTCATCAAGTTATCTGTTTCGAGTGCAAAACCAATGACCGTCGCGGGCCGTTGCGGTCCCCGTTGGGCGACCCGAGCAATGATGTCGGGATTGCGCGTCAATTTCAGCGTCACCACGTCGGACAAATCTTTGATTTTCTTTTTCAAAATTTGCGCGGGACGATAGTCCGACACGGCGGCCGCGCCGACAAAAATTTGGGTGCCGGGCAGCGCTTTCTGCACCGCCGCTTCCATTTCCTCAGCGGTAACGACCGGCACGATTTTAACGCCCGGCAACGTCGCATCGTAGGAGCCGTGCCCATTATGGGGTTGTTTGTGCGCGACGGGACCGAGAATTAACGTGACGTGCGCGCCCAAGCGATGGGCTTCGCGCGCCAGGGCAATCCCCATCGTTCCGCTGGAAGCGTTCGTAATAAATCGCACGGGATCCCAGTATTCGCGGGTTGGTCCCGCCGTAATCAGCACTTTCTTTCCCGCCAAAAGGGTGGGATCGGATTTGCGTTGTGACCGGACGGGTATTGGAACGATATCGTTCGATTCTTTCATAGTCTTTTCCTGATGATTGTTTTAGCGCGATCCGAGGAGCGTTTCAACGATTTCCTTGGGGTCGGTCAGACGTCCATCCCCGCTGTCCTTGGCGCGACTGAGATCCCCCCGAACGGGCCCGATCAACTGGTAGCCATACGCGCGCAGGCGCTCGACATTGGCTTGTGTCGCGGGATGTTTCCACATGGCCTCATGCATCGCCGGCGCGAGAAAAACCGGGACTTTGAGCTTGCCTGACGCCTCACGCGGCACCGCGAGAAGCGAAGCCGAGACGATATCCCCCGCCGAACCGGCGGCCAGACGCGACATCGTGTCGGCGCTAGCCGGCGCAACGAGAATAACCGAGGCGCGTTTCGGCAAGTCGAGATGTGCGATCTGCCCTTCCTCGGAATCCTCCACCGCGACGGGTCCCCCTCGCCCGTTCATCGTATCCAGCATCACGGGATGTCCTGACAACGAACTAAACGTCAGCGGCCCGACAAAGGCCGTCGCCGCCGGCGTCATCATGACATGGACGTCTTCGCCGGCTTTAATCAGTAACCGGAGAATTTCGGCGGCTTTGTACGCCGCAATACTACCCGTAACGCCGAGGAGAATCATCGTGTGCGCCGGAGTTAATCGTCTTTGCCTTTCTTTTTCTTTTTGGCTTTTTTCTTTTCATCCTCGTCATCATCGGCCAGCTTCAGCGCAGGATCGCCGTTGGCACCGACAGATATAATTGCCGGCGTCTCTTCCACTTCGACTGGGGGCGGCAACTTGTTCGCCATAATTTCCTCGACGGTAACTTTATTCTCCACGATGTCACGAAGCGCCGTTTCGATCAACACGGGCATGGGTTCCGGCGACCCTTTAGCCTTCAGGGCCCGCGCCCAGCGCAATGTATGCAGGATCAATTGGTATTTGTCACCCGAATAATTCAATACTTTCGGGTCTAAGAACAGGTCAGTCATGATGTCTCCTTGTAATGGGCGGTTCGCGCAGGGTCAGTTCGTCAAGAAGGCTGCAACTGCTTGACGCCCGGTCCGCTGAGTCGCTTACTCGCTGATGTTTTGGGAATCCGCAAATGTTCGGCTAGCAAAATGGCCTCGAGCTTTTGAACGGCGCTGGTCACGCGGTCGTTAACGACTTCGTAATCGTAGGCGCTTAGGTATTTTAACTCTCGGCGCGCATCCGCCAAGCGTCGTTCAATTTGCGGTTCGGTTTCCGAAGAACGCGACCGCAGCCGTCGTTCCAGTTCCGCAAATGTCGGTGTCGTGATAAAAATGAGGACCGCCTCCGGGTATCGCCGTTTCACGGCCATCGCGCCCTGGACGTCGATATCGAGTAGCACATCCTTCCCCTGCCGGCGCATGCCTTCCAGAAAATGACGCGGCGTACCATAATAATGGCCATGGACCTGCGCCCACTCGACAAGATCCCGCCGCGTTCGCATCGCATTAAAAGCATTTTCCGTCACGAAAAAATAATCGCATCCTTCTTTTTCACCCGGCCGCGGAAGACGCGTCGTCGCTGAGATTGAAAATACGAGGTTTTTGCGGCGGTGCATTAATTGCCGGCAAAGCGTGCTTTTACCGGCACCGGAACCGGCTGAAATGACCACGAGCAACCCGTAACGCGTTGACGTTCTTGCCTTCATATTAAGGTTGTCGGCCGGCGTCGGTCGACGGAGAAGCCGCCGCGGGCGTCCCCGACACGTTGTCACTCTGCGCGCGTTTCTGAATTATCTGCCGCTGGAGTCGGTCCAATTGGTCGCGCAACTGATCAACCAAATCCGCTTGCGCCTTGAGCTTTCGCTGCACCTCAAGAATTTGTGTCTTCGTCTCGTCGGCGGAAGCGCCTCCACTGACGGCCTTGACATTGATGTCGGAGAGCGCTTTTCCGAGTTCAGCAAAGCGGTGACTGGCATCGAGCTGGTCCAAGCTAGCTTGAATGGAATCCACTTTTTGTTTCACGGTTTCGAGATCGGCATTCGTGGCGGCCAATTCTTTTTTGAGACTGCGAACTGCCGAGGCGCTGGATGTGACGGCGCTTGCGGCCGCATGATGCGCTGTTTTTTTACCCGGTGCGCCGGTTGACGCGGCTGTGGGCGTGGCCGGTGAACCCGAATCTTCTTGAGCGCGCACCGTCGACAAGGTTCCCAGAACTAATAATAAAGGCATCGCAGCTCGGAAACGCTTCAACGCTCGCTTAAAATCAGCCGGCCAAGGAGCCTGGAATTCGACCATCTTGTTGCTCTCGGGATGCCGGAATTCGAGACGTTCCGCGTGCAGCATGGTGCGTTCAATCGCATACCGGTCTTTCAGGCCCGACGTTGATCCGTAGGTATGATCGCCAATAATCGGATGACCGATCGCGGCCAGATGGACGCGAATTTGATGAGTACGGCCTGTCTTTGGAAAAAGCGTCACTTGAGCCACCTCCCGGAACCTTTCCTTCACTTCAAATAACGTTTCCGACGGACGGCCTTGATGTGAGATCGCCATGCGCGCTGGATTTTTTCGTGAGCGTCCGACGGGAGCCGTAATCACGCCATGCTCGGAAGTCGGAAGCCCTTCGACAAAAGCCACATATGTTTTTCGCACGCTACGGTCGTGAAACTGGCGGCTAACCGCTGTTTGTGCGAGAACGCTTTTGGCGATCAGCAATACTCCGGACGTGTCCTTATCCAACCGGTGAACGAGACCCAGTCGCGCCGGGTCTGTAAAAACGCGCGTAACCCGGTCGCCCAAATGCCGGCCTACCCAATCAATCAGCGTCGCCCCCCGATGGCCTGGCGCCGGATGAACCACCAGATTGGCCGGCTTGTCGATGACCAAAAGTGACTCATCCTCGTAAATGATGGCCGGCGTGACCGCGCCCAAACCCTGATGGCCGCGCTCGCGAAGTGCGATAAAATCCTTTGCTTCTTTGGTTTTCGCCTCGGCCGTGGGCGGGAACGACGCCGCTCCGTTTTCAAAGTTGACGACATCGAACAGTTCTCCGGCTCTAACGCGGTGCTTGGGCGTTGAAGCAACCCCGCGAATGGTGACGCCACCTTGTCGCATCACCTTCTGTAGAAATGAACGAGAATATTGCGGATAAATGCGCGATAAAATGACGTCCAATCGTTCTCCGGCTTGCTCTGAGGTTACTTTGAGTTGTGGCATGGTTAAGCTATTCCTCATGGACAAGCTCATTTTTATGACCCGATAAAGCGGCAATGACGCTACCCGACACGATAATCGCCAGCGTTGCGATAATCTGAGACGGGTAAAGACCTCCCAGCGTGGGGCCACGATCGTCCCCTCGAAAAGATTCCATGACTAACCGTAGAACCGCATAGAGCAGGACGTAAAGCCAGAAAATGCGGCCCCGCGAGTCCGGTCGTTTCAACACTTCGCGCCAGAGAATAAAAGCGATAAATAAACTCCCGAACGATTCGTAAAGCTGAACCGGATGCATGGGAATACCCGTCGGCGCGAGTGACCCCGGATCCGTATAGCGCACGGCCCAAGCTAAGGTAGTAGGCTTTCCGTAACAGCAACCCGCAAAAAAACAACCCCATCGTCCGACGGCCTGACCGACGGCGATCCCGGGAGCCAGGACATCGGCCACGTCGCCCAAAGGCAAGTGATGCCGGCGGATGAACCAGATTCCCGTCACCGACGCCAGCAGAAATCCCCCGTAAAAGACAAGACCGCCCTCCCAGACTTTCAGAGCGTCTAAAGGATTTTGCACAAACCATGACCAGTTAAGCAACACATAAAATATACGCGCCCCGAGGAGGCCGGAGACTACGAGGATCGCCACCAAATCGAGAAGCGCCAGTTCAGGAATTCTCCTAGCCCTTCCGCCAAGACGCGCAATTTTGAGAGAGGCCAAGAACGCCAGCGCGACCATCGCGCCGTACATGCGAATCGTGATCGGCCCCCAAGTAAATAATATCGGATGCATGATTTTACGAAGCCTTTTCCTTCCAAAGTCCGATCGTCAAAAAAACCGCACCCACGCTGATCGCACTATCGGCTACGTTGAAAACCGGCCACACACGAAAGTCTAGAAAATCAATGACGCGCCCGTAATGCACACGGTCGATCATATTTCCGACCGCCCCGCCGAACACGAGGGCGACGCCTAGAGCTCCCCAAAAGCCGCCGCGTTCGGTCAACCCGCGGGCACCGTACAAGAGTGCGCCGACGATAAGGAAAGCGAGGATAAAAAGCGCCCGGTTATTCCCTTGAAACAAACCGAAGGCCGTCCCCGAATTCTGGACGTAGGTTAAGTAAAAAAAGCGCGCGATCGGACGGCTTTCCCACAGTTGGAAATGCTGGCGGATCCAGGCCTTGGACAATCGGTCGACGAGTATCACGATCGCGGCAATCGTCATAATACTGCCGAAGCGCAATGCGGATTGACGTTGCTCGATGGTCAAATTTTTCATGAATTCACCTTTTCAGAGAGATCGGTATGGGCCGAGAGCCAAGGCCCGACGGCATCGGCGCAGCGCTGACATAAGTCCGGCACGTTCGCCCGGGCGCCGACATCCGGTTTATAAATCCAGCAGCGGGCGCATTTGACACCGTCCGATTTTTCGATCGTCACGATTTGCTGAGCAGCCCCTTCGAATGGAATCAGCCTCACCTGGCTGATACCAAAAATCATCGCAAGCTGGGAGAAATAGCGTTGGGCCAACGTCTGAAGATCGCGGTCGGCTAGTGCCATCACCGCTTTCGCTTCTCTCGGCGCTTTGATGAGTCCGGCCGCTCTAGCTTTTTCGATTTCAGCCAGCACGGACTCTCGCAGGGTGAGTAATTTTTCCCATTCTTGAGCGAGCGCGCCGTTGACAAGCTTGTCATCGACAAGAGGCAGATCCGACAGTGCTACCGAGCCGGCGCGTCCACCAAATCGCCAGGATTCGTCAGCGGTAAAAGGAAGAATTGGCGCCAGCAAGCCAATCAGCGCCTCCGCCGTGCGATGCAAAACCGTCTGCGCCGAACGTCGCGACAATGCGCTTACCGGATCACAATACAAGCGATCTTTGGTCACATCGAAATAAAAACTGGAGAGTTCGACGCCACAAAAGTTCACCAGGCGCCCAGCCACGCGATGGAACTGGAACTGCTGGTAAGCTTGAAGCGCTTCGCCAATTTCTTCTTGAAGTTTGTGGAGCAACCACTTGTCGATGTCCGGCAAGTCGGCGTAGGGCACCGCGTCCCGAGCGGCGTCAAAGTCCCCCAAATTGTTCAGAAGATAACGCATCGTGTTACGGACTTTACGGTAATTATCCGAGAGGCCCTTCAAAATTTCAGGCGAGAGCCGCACGTCGCTGGCGTAGTCGCTGGAAGCTACCCACAGGCGCAAAACGTCGGCACCATATTGCTTGATAATCTCCTCGGGCGCAATAACATTGCCGAGCGATTTCGACATCGGGCGACCCTCGCCGTCCATAACAAACCCATGGGTCAAGACCGCCTTAAACGGCGCTTTGTTTTCCAGTGCGACCGACGGAATGAGCGACACCTGAAACCAGCCGCGATGCTGATCGGAACCCTCTAAGTACAAATCCGCGGGGTAGCGCAGCTCGGGCCATTGCTTATCGTTCTTAAGCACCGCGAGCCATGAAACACCGGACTCGAACCACACATCGAATATGTCGGGGTCTTGTCTCGACTCGACCGCACTCGTCGATGGAGTCCCCGTCTGGGGAATTTCCGTTCCCCATAACCGCTGACGCGATAAGCACCAGTCTGGCCGGCTCTCAAGCATGCCGGTCATTCGATTGCGCCCGAAGTCCGGATAAAATTTCACGGACTCGAGTGACTCCAACAGCCTCGCGCGAAGATTCTCGTGCTCCATCGCCAAAAACCATTGCTCGGTGGCTCGAAAAATAACGGGCTTATGACAGCGCCAACAGTGGGGGTAGGAATGCGTGATTACCTCGGCGTGCAAAAGCATTCCCTTTTGCTTCAGAAATTCGACGATCAAGGGATTCGCCTTAAAAACATGCAGGCCTTTCCACTCCGGCACCTCATCAGTAAAACGACCTCGGTCGTCTAAAGGCGAATAGACCGCCAGGTCGTGGACAGTCCCCACCACATAATCTTCGCGACCATGCCCCGGAGCGATATGCACGATACCCGTGCCTGTGTCCATGCCGACGAAATTGGCTAGGACCACTGGCACATAGAGGTCTTCAATCCAGGGATGACGGGCGAATGATTCTTTTAGCGTATGCCCAGGCGTTTCGTCGAGAATCGATCCTTGAATTCCCGTCAGGCTTTGAAAATGCTCAAGACGCTTGGCGGCGAGAATCAGTTTTTGCTTGGTCGCGGCCACTTCGAAAAGCACATAAGTCTCGTCCGGATGGACGGCAATCGCGCGGTTGGCGGGAAGCGTCCAGGGGGTCGTGGTCCAGATCACGAAAGATACGCTGCCGATCGTCCATAGGAGCGCCTTCGTTTCCGAACCATGGCCACCGGCGTCTTCATTAAAATTGGGGGGTGCGTGCAAAGGAAATCCGACGTAAATGGACGGGCTGGGATCATTTTCGTATTCGACTTCCGCTTCGGCCAAGGCGGTTTCGTCGGTCGTGCACCAATAGACCGGTTTTTTTCCTTTGTAAATATATCCCTTCTGTTCGAGTTCAACGAATGCGTCGACGATGGCCTTTTTATAATCCTCATTCATCGTCAGATAAGGATGATCCCAGTCGCCCAGAATGCCCATGCGCTTAAATTCCTGACGTTGGATAGCGACAAACTTCTGAGCGAATTCGGCCGCCTGCCGTCGGAATTCGCTTCGGTCGACTTTGTGCTTATCAGCGACCTTGAGTTCCTTCATGAGCTGCAACTCAATCGGCAGCCCGTGGCAATCCCACCCGGGAACGTACGGCGCATAGAAGCCGGCCATCATTTTATACCGCACGATGATGTCTTTGAGAATTTTGTTCAGCGCGTGACCCAAATGTAAATGCCCGTTGGCATAGGGAGGTCCATCGTGCAAAATGAAATGGTCGCGGCCTGCGCGCTGCGTTAGCCCGGCCTGATAAACTTTTTCCTTTTCCCATAATTCCAGCATCACCGGTTCGCGTTTAGGCAAATCGGCTTTCATCGGAAACTCCGTTTTGGGCAGGTTGACAGTTTTGGAATAGTCCATAAATAGAGTCGTCGCTAAGTCGTCGGTGAAAAACTTTTACTGCGTTTTTCGCTGCGATGTCTACCGAGGGACGCCACAGGCCGGGCGTCTGACCGCCCTGTATCGGACCCGTTCGCCAAGCACCCATCCTTGGCCCTTGTCCCGAGATTGTTGCCAAAAGGTTTGCGCACAACGCCTCGTTCCGTGATGATTGCTGTGATCAGTGAAGCCGGGGTCACATCAAAAGCAGGATGGCGAGCCTTGGTGTTTTTAGGGGCAATCATTCGACCGCGCACGATCGTCACCTCGTCGGCCGATCGCTCCTCAATCGGGATTTCCGCGCCGCTGGCGATTGCGAGGTCGAGGGTTGACTCCGGTGCCGCGACGTAAAAAGGCACGCCGTGATGCGCCGCCAGAACAGCGAGACTGTAAGTGCCAATCTTGTTGGCGGTATCGCCATTGGCCGCAATCCGGTCTGCGCCAACAATGACCGCGTCAATTTTTTCCGTTTTCATCAAGTGCGCGGCCATGTTGTCGGTAATTAACTCAAAGGGTATTTGCTCTTGTTGCAATTCCCAAGCCGTCAGGCGCGCGCCTTGCAAAAAGGGACGCGTTTCGGAAGCAATGACTTTTCTGATTTTCCCCTCCTGAAAAGCCGTCCAGATGATTCCGAACGCCGTGCCAAGTCCCGCCGTGGCAAGCGAGCCGGTATTGCAGTGGGTGAGAACAACCGAATCCCGAGGCAGCAATTGGGCACCGTTTTGGCCGATGGCGCGATTTGCAGCGCGGTCTTGGTTTTCGATGGTCACCGCCTCTCGTTCCAGAGCCGTGACCATCGCGTCCGTCGGCCGATTTTGGTTCAGCCGACTTTCGGCCGCCTCAACATCCCAGACCTTCCGCATTCTTTCCAAGGCCCATCGTAAATTGACCGCCGTAGGACGCGCGGCTAGCAAGCCGGACTCTGCTTTACTTAACGCCTCTCGATAGGGCTTGGTTGAACGAGAATTTATCGAACGTGCCGCCAAAACGATTCCATAAGCCGCCGCGCAACCAATGGCCGGTGCGCCGCGAATCACCATGGCTTTGATTCCGGCCACGACCTGCGTCCACGTTCGGCAGGATCGCCAAAGAATTCGGTGCGGCAAAACGCGCTGGTCGAGAAGAGCAAGCTGGTCTCGCTTCCAGATAAACGACCGCGTTGTAGGGAAAGATAATTTGTTCATTTCATTTGCGTTGCTTTTTTAAAATAGAAAAACGTGGGTGACGGACGACGTCCCCGCGTTAAGCCTTTGACAATCGGTGGAAAAGATCCGGTTAGGGAATCGACTCCATTACTTCTTCCAGTTCTTCCTCAGGCCGGCCGCCGATGTTGACGGTTTTTTCCCGCGCTTTTTCGCCCCGCATGATGTGGATTGAATTCGCCTTCACCTCAAAAAACTCCGCGAGATAGCCAATGAGAACCTTGTTCGCCGCTTCATTGACTTGAGCGGTTTCCACCTTGACCCGGACAACACTGCCGATGCGTCCAACCACTTCGTTTTCATGGGAATTAGGAATGACTCGCACACGAATGATCATGTATTCGAAGCCTCCTTGGAAAGTTCAGAGGAACGTCCCGCAGCCCTTTTTAACGCTTTTACAAAAGTGGTTTTCAGCTTTGCTCCTTCCAAGATTTTTAGCGCCGCCTCCGTCGTTCCGCCGGGCGACGTAACCCGTTGGCGCAACGTCTGCGGCTCTTCATGCGACTGCGCGAGCAACTGCCCGGAGCCTTTGATCGTCTGACGCACGAGCCCGTCGACGACATGCGCGGCGAGTCCGAGCGCACTACCGGCTTCTTTCAGCGCTTCCGCCAGATAAAAAACATAGGCCGGTCCAGAGCCGGATAGAGCGGTTACGGCATCCATATCTTTTTCTGAAACGGTCACAACCGTACCGACGGTTTCCAAAATCGATGCGGCGACCTTCTCATGCGACTCTCTTGCCCAGCGTCCCCGGCAAAGCGCCGCGGCGCCGACCCCGACGAGCGCCGGGGTATTCGGCATCACTCGTATCGTGGGAATTCCTTTCGCCAAAAATTGTTCGATAAAACTTGTCGTGATGCCGGCGGCTATCGATAGCACGAGTTGAGACTGCCGCAAAACAGGGCCAAGATCTTCCAACACATGCTTCATCTGCTGCGGCTTCACCGCGAGCAAAATGATATCGGCGTCGCGCACAGCCCAGCGGTTATCGACGCTCGTCAACACTTTATAAGTCTTTTTAAGACGCTCGAGCTGCTCGGGCCGCACGTCGGTGACAACGATTTGCGAGGGCTTCCATTTCCGCGATCGAACCATGCCGGAAATTAAGGCCTCGCCCATGTTCCCACCACCGACGAGAACAAGACGTTTCACCTTCACGGCGTCGCCAACCTCTCCCCAAACAGCGCCGTCCCCACCCGCACCATCGTTGATCCTTCTTCAATAGCGATCTCAAAATCGGCGCTCATTCCCATCGATAGCACCGACAGTTTCGTCTGCTCAAAAAGCTTGCGGAGCGCTGAAAAAAAAGGACGCGTTTCTTCGGCGGTAGTGGTGCCCGGGGCAACACCCATGAGACCGCGGATCTCCAGCGATTCAAACATCGTAAGTTGTGCCAGAAAGTCGACGACCTGATCGGGCAACACGCCCGATTTGGACGCCTCCGGCGAAATTTTAACTTCTACTAGGCAAGGGAGCTTTTTGGCCAGGTCGCCCGCATGCCGGTTCAAATCCTGGGCTAAATCCAATCGGTCCAGGGATTGCACCATATCGAAAAGCTTCGCGGCTTTCTTTGCCTTGTTGGATTGAAGTTGCCCCACGAGGTGCAGATCTGCTTCGACCATTTTGGCGCCATCCGAGTTGGCGTATTTTGCCAACGCCTCTTGAACTCGGTTTTCTCCCAGGCTCCGTACGCCGGCTTTTAAGAAGGGCTGGATAGTCTCCAGAGAAATGGTTTTTGTTACAGCAACGAGGGTTATATCCCGAGGACTTCGCCCGGAGCGCTGGGCGGCCTTCGCCATGCGGTCGGTCACTCCCCCCAAACGATCCAAAACATTCTGTCCCAAGCAGTCGCATTATAGTCGATTTTGAGCTGAAAAATCAACAAATACTGGCATTCATCGCCGATCAAAACGCGCTTGTTTTACACGTCGGTTTCGGGGAAGCGGGTTACGAGGAGGTTAGTAAATGATCTTTCGGGGCAATCGGTCCCAGCGTGCCAGGAGTTTTACACATTCCGCTTTCATGTACCCCCCACGTAACTGGAGCGGGCTTTTGCCCAGTCGCTTGAGCAATCGATTGGACAAGGCCAGTTCATTGAAGCCACGGCGCTGAACATCACAAATACTGGTGCCGTAAACGATCGTGTGAACGCGAGCCCAGTGGAGCGCCGCAAAGCACATCGGGCAGGGTTCGGTAGTCGAATAAACGGTCGCGCCGACTAAAAGATGATTTCCCGTTCTTCGCGAGGCGAGTCTGATGGCATTGATCTCCGCATGACAGGTCGCATCATTTCTGAGCACCGTATTCCGAGCGACGCTGAGG
>JBBQYF010000014.1:0-25152 GCA_038208955.1 Elusimicrobiota bacterium | reverse complement strand
TTTTTTCACCAATTCGGTGAAAAATAATACACCCCTATTTCTTCGCTCACACGCCCGCTTTCTTTTGCTTCACAGACCATGGATCCCCTGCTGACTACCCCAGCGCATGACGGACGGGGAGGCTTAACGGATTATTTGGGTCCTCCACCATTTAACGAATGGCGGCTTGTTTTCCGAGCGCGATGCGAACTTTGTCTTTTGGTTCGACTATTGGGTTCATGGCAAAGCGTTTATCCTGGCCAAATAAATCCACTCCCGACTGTTCGACCACCGGCTCCGCGTATTAAACCAGGATCGCGCTTGTCGTGAGGGTCGTGGCATGACGCGTTGCCATAAAAAGCTCGCCGTGACGAAAAGCTTTCCAACCGGAATCGTTGTCTAAGGGTTCAGAAGCGATGAGAACGCCCTGCCGCGTTGTCCGGCGTTGCAATTGGTAGTAGGGTTGGCTCCGGCGGCCTAGCGCCCGGGACGTTCCAAACCCACCTGGATCGACATAACAAAAAGCCAAAAGCGTTCGCCCATTGCTCAACACCCAATTGACGCCATGAAAGGGATGCCGGTAAAGAGGATAGCGCGCGCGACATTTTTTCCATAGCGTCTGCAGCTCGACCAAGCTCTCTCGAACCGCGACCGCTAGATTGGGTAAAGCGGGCCGTGGAGCGTCCAAAAACGTGCCCAGCCGTTGCATCAACCAATAAAAAAGCACTTCGCTGTCGTTATTTCCTTTTATAAGCCCTCCGAGATCGCCGAGCGCGGCTCGCGCTTCGCGCGGAATATAGAGCGTTCCATTATGCGCGAAAATCCAAGAGCGGTAGGAGAAGGGTTGCGTGTGAACGAGACCAATCAATTCGGTTTTCGGAAGCCTTAACGGATTGGAAGCCCAGCGAACGTGACCAACGAGGGCGCGGGATTTCATCGAATGGGTGTAATGGACAAGGGCCCCACGATCTTGATAAAGGGGCCGGGAACTTTTGTAAATCTTAAGGACCTTTCCACGGATGTGACCGATTCCCCAGCCGTCGCTTTGCAGGCGCCGCGGGTCAGCCAGGCTTTGTTGGAATAAAGAATTGGGAAGATCGTAGAGGAGCGGAGCCGCTTTCTGCGGTGTCACCGATAGCGTCGCTAAGAGCCGGCACATGCAACGTTAGAACAATTTGAGCGAAGCGATGGGACGCTCTTGCGCCGCGGCGACGGGCGCACAAAACAGCTGCCCCGCATGGCACTGCAATCCTTTGCGCAGCGCGGGATCTTTTTGGACTGCCGTCTCCGCTCCGGATCCGGCGACCATCAGCAGATAGTTTAGGCTAATGTTCGTCAAAGCGAGCGTCGAGGTTTGACCATAGGCACCCGGCATATTCGGGACACAATAATGAACCACGCCTTCGGCCACGTAGGTCGGATCGAAATGGCTGGTCGGTCTGGACGTTTCCGAACTCCCCCCTTGGTCGATCGCGACATCAACGATGACACTGCGCGGTTTCATTTTTTTGACCAGCGCGCGCGTCACGAGCTGCGGTGTGCGTGCTCCGGGCACATGCAGGCCGCCGATGAGAATGTCGGCCGACACGACGGATTCCTTTACAGCGCTGCCGTCGGCCATGAGGGTAGCGACCTGAGGAAGAATTTCGCCCAAGTAGCGCATGCGTTCGGCGCGGCGTTCAAGAATCGTGACACGCGAACCCATTCCGGAAGCCACGCGTGCTGCATTTTCTCCAACCGTTCCCCCGCCCAGAATCACGACGTGCGCGGGCAACACTCCCGGCATTCCACCGAAGAGAACCCCGCGCCCGCCCTGGGGATTCGACTGATAGTAAGCGCCCATCAGCGCCGCAACCCGGCCGGCGATTTCCGACATGGGTTCTAAAATCGGTAATTTGCCGCTGTCATCTTGGACGGTTTCATATCCAAAGGCTGAAACGCGCGCTTTGAGCAAGGCATCGACGAGGCGACGGTTTGGGGCCAAGTGTAAGAAGGTAAATAAAATCAGGTCCGGTCGAAAACAACGGAACTCTTGGGGCAGGGGTTCTTTTACTTTTGCGACCAACTCGCATTGCCAAGCTTGGTCGGCGGTTTTGACAATTTGCGCGCCGGATTTGGCGTAATCGCTGTCCGTAAAACCGGCATGTATGCCGGCGCCGGCTTGTACGCGCACGCGGTGGCCGTGCCGCCGCAGGCTGTCGGCGCCCCCGGGCGTCAGCGCCACGCGGTACTCGCCTTGTTTAATTTCTTTCGGGATCCCGATTAACATGGATTATTCGCTGCGCAGTTTTCCACCCATTGACCAATGATCTTTTTCAATATCTTCGAACACGATCCATGTGGCTTCCGGCGGAACCTTGCAATGCTTGGTGATCACCTCGGTCAGTTCCTTCGCTAGATTTTTCTTCACTTCCTGATCACGGGGAAACATTGAGATACGAATGAATGGCATACGAGACCTCCCTTTATTTGCCGATACAAAAACGGCTAAAAATCTCGCCGAGTAAATCCTCACTGGCGGTTTCACCGATGATGTCACCCAGCGCGGACAGCGCACCCTGCAATTCCATGGCCACGCATTCTTCAAAACTATTTTCACTCGCGGCATTTGTGGCCCGTCGCAGCGCATCGCGCGACCGTTCCAGCGCCTGCTCATGGCGAGCGTTCAGCAACCAAAGCGCATCGGCGGACAGGGCGTTTTGCCCGAGAGCAAGAGACTTGATTGTTTGCGTCAACGCGTCGAGACCTTGCCCGGAAGTGGCCGACACCTTTAAAACCGGTCCGCCGCCGTTCAGCGAGGAGAGCAAAGCACTGTCCCATTGCGACGATAAATCGGTTTTATTAACGACCCAGACATGGGGTTTGCCGGCGCAGGCTGCGATCACCGCATAGTCTTCGGGAGTCAGCGGTTCCGATCCATCGAAAAGCCCGATAAGAATGTCGGCGGCTTCGAGTGCTTGGCGGGTGCGAGCGATGCCGACTTTCTCAACAGGATCGTCAGTGGAGGAGCGCAAACCGGCGGTATCGGTGAGGACCACCGGGACGCCGTCCCAGGAGAGTTTTTCTTCCAGCGTATCGCGCGTCGTTCCGGCAATCGGTGTCACAATCGCCCGATCTTCTTTTAAGAAAGCATTAAGCAAACTCGATTTACCGACGTTGGGCCGGCCGATCAGGGTGACTCTGAATCCATCACGCAAAATTTTGCCGACGCGAGCGGAGACGAGGAGCCGATCAATTTCCTCTTCAACTTCTCGACATTGCGCAAGCAACCGATCGCGGTTCAAGAAGTCGTGATCTTCGTCGGCATGATCGAGTCCGACTTCGACGTGCGCCAAGAGCGGCAAAAGACGGCTCCGGAGATTGCGCACGGCGCGAGCTAAGGACCCCTCTAACTGGGCCAACGCGGCCGTCTGGGTTTTGTCCGTTCGCGCACGGATCAAGTCCGCGACCGCTTCGGCTTGCGTGAGGTCAAGCTTGCCCGATAAAAAGGCGCGGAGCGTAAATTCTCCGGGGGCGGCCAGTCGTGCGCCTTGGCGCAAGCAAGCTTGCAATATTTGATGGAGCCCGTAGGGGCTGCCATGCGCGGAGATCTCGACGACGTCCTCACCCGTATAACTCCGCGGCGCACGAAATACGGTGACGACCACGTGATCGAGCGAAGGCGCGGCTCCAAACGTCCCGTAGTGGCAGGTGTGGCTGGGGACACTTTGAAGATCCTTCTGTTTGGGCGAATAAAACAGACCGCTCACGACGTCGACCGCACGAGCCCCGCTGACACGAATCACGCCGAGACCGGCTTCCCCAGAAGGGGTCGCGATCGCGGCAATCGTATCGGCCGTTGAAGTCATTAGGGCTTAACGATCGTGGTATCGATGATGTTGGTTGGAGCGTTGTGCGTTTTTTGAAAGATGTATTGGAAGGACATGGTCATGATGCTGTTCGTCAACCAGTAGAGCACAAGGCCTGCCGGGAAATTAAAAAACATCACGGTGAACATAATCGGCATCATCACCATCATCTGCTTTTGAGTCGGATCGGTGATTGCTCCGGAGAGCCGCTGCTGGAGAAACATTCCGGCACCCATGATGACGGGCAATAGATGAAGATGAAACCCCATGACGGAAAATGGCAGCGTATCGGGCACGGACAGATCGTGAACCCAGCCGATCCAGGGGGCGCCGCGCAATTCATAGGCGTTGCGCAGCGTCGTGAATAGCGCCCAGAAGATTGGAAGTTGAAGCAGCATCGGCAGACAGCCGCCAAAGGGATTGGTTCCTGTCTTTTTGTAAATGTTCATCATCTCAACGTTTAAGCGTTTGGGATCGTTCTTGTACTGCGCCTGCAGCGCCGCGATCTGCGGCTGAAGCTTTTTCATCGAGAGCTGTGCGCGGAAACTTTTTAAGCTGAGCGGGATCAGCAGGACTTGCAGCGCCATCGTCAGAAGAACGATCGACCAGCCGTAGTTTCCCGTCCAGTTTTTGAGATGGTAGAGCGCGTTTAAGATCATCTTGCCGATGGCGCTGAACGTTCCAAAATCCACGCTCTGTTCTAAGCCGATGCCATACGTCTTCAAATGGGTGTAGCCCTTCGGGCCGACGTAAAGACGGTAATGAACAGTGGTTTCACCATGCGCCGGAACGCTGGTATTTTCGACCAGGTGAAGAGCTGTTTGGTCTTTCGAACCGCTGACAAAAGGTTTCGGGTGGGCCAACGGATCGGGAATAAAGGCCACAAGAAAATAGCGGTTGTCGATGGCGACCCACAGTCCCGGAGCCGGTTGATCGTTCTCATGCATGACGTGGACTTTTTCTTTGCCGGGCGTTAAGACCCGCGTCAGCCGGGCATTTTCTTTGTGTTCGTTTTCCGCGGTGCCGAGCCCCGGTCCCCAACCCCAATCCCAATCTTTGACGTCGATCGCCCGGCCGGTCGGGTTTCGGAACCGGTAGGTCACGTCATGCAGAAAGTCGGAGTCGTTCAGGCGAAGGGTCTTGGTCAGCTGAAGGCCGTTTGGCAGAGCGGCCGTCATCACCGCCTGGTTGCCTTGAGAAGTGATTTGAAAAGCGTTGTCTGAAAAACTGCTTAGCGGACGCGGCAATGTGTCGGGGGTATTAACGAGGTCGACTTTCTCATTTTTAAAACTAATCAGCCAATGCTTGAGGCCGCCGCCACGCGACGCCAACAGCAACTCGTTCTGCACATTCTGAAAAGGAATATCGTTTTGAATTTCAGCGCTGCCTTTGGTCGGCACGGCCGATGCGGAATCCGAGCTGGGCGGCGTCGCCTCCGTGGGTAAGACCGCTCCGGTCGCTGGACGCGGAGGTGGAGCAAATTTCGGAACCACAAACGCATTCCACAAAACCAGGAACGAAAGCGATAAAACAATGGCCAATATAAAATTCTTACTTTCCATAAATCTCCTGTGTTTGAGGACTGACTGAGTCCACCAAGGACCAGGCCGAACTCCTAATCGGATCATAACCCCCCGGATGCCAGGGGTGGCACTTCAAAAGCCGCTGACCGCCGAAAGCCAGACCTTTCCAGAATCCAAAGCGTTCCAACGCCTCTCGGCAATAGTCAGAGCAAGAAGGGGCAAAGCGGCAGCGCCGAGGCCAGCCGATCGTGATGAGCTGATAAACCCGGATAGCAAGACGAGCGAGCGTTACGGGGATGGCCATATGTTTGCTTTTGTCCATAAATCCAAAACGAGCGGTTCCACGGTCTTATAGGAAAGCGGTTGTTTCATCGGGCGAGCCGAGAATACAAGGTCCACGCCGGCCGGCAATTTTGCTTTATTGAGCCGGAAAATTTCCCGCAGCAATCGCTTTAATCGGTTTCGAACCACGGCATTCCCATAGGCTCCAGGAATCGCTAGTCCCATGCGCGATTTGTGAAGCACCTCGCCCGTATTTCGATAAACCCAAAGAGTTAAACCGTCGCTGACATAACGCCGCCCTGACCGGATCGTCTGAGTGAAATCGGCGGCACGGTGAAGCCGTTCATCCCATCGGAAGCGCTGGTCCATAACAGAAAGTCTCGAGCTTCAAGTTGACGGTTTCGAGCTTGAGGAATGGACTCGAAATGAACCGGAAACTAAAAAACGCTCTTATTTTGGGGTTAAACGCCAGCGGCCTTTGGCCCGCCGGTTTTTAAGGACGCGGCGTCCGCCCGATGTTGCCATCCTCGCCCGAAATCCAATGGTCTTCGCACGGCGGCGGACGTTAGGTTGAAATGTTCGTTTTGGCACCTTCGACTCCTATTTTTGACATGATTCATGGCCTTCGGCAAAAACGATGCCCGGCAGGCATTCGTCCCGATATTAGTGGTTTATTATAGGAAATACCCTCCGCGGTTGTCGAAAAGAGGCCTAAAAAAGTACGATGATCTTTCGCGAACCCACCGGAAGAGGGAATGATTAAACATTCGTTTTTGTATGGCCAAAGAAGTCTAAGCGTTTTTTTAGGGACAGTGCTGGCGGGTTGCCTAGCCATGCCGCTTGCCGCCGATCCGGTTAACCCCGGACCCTTGCTCTTGGCCGGACGCACGCTCGTGGTGGACCCTGGGCATGCCGTCTTAAATGAAGAGGGCATCCTTGTGAATCCCGGTGCCCGCGCGCGGCACGGTCCCTACGAACGCGATGTGGCACTCTATGTTGCGGAGAAAATAGCGCCCCTTTTAGAAGCACAAGGGGCGAAGGTTTTTTTGACGCGGACAACGCTGAACCCCTGGCGGTATAGCGATCGCCGGCAGTCGGACAACCGGTCGAGGGCGCTGTTTGCGAACTCGCTACGTGCTCAGGCCTACATTCGCCTGCATTGCGATTGGAACCGCAGTCGGAAATTTAAGGGTTACACGACCTATTATTACCGTTGGGGCAGTCGCGATCTGGCCAAAACGATTCATGCCTCGCTGCAGCAGTCGCTGCCTGGCCACCGCGATAACGGAATCCATCGCCGCAGTTTCGTCAGCGTGACATCAAAAATGCCGACGGTTTTGGTCGAAATGGGCGTCCTGTCGTTTAAGCCGGAGTCCAAAGATCTGGCCACCGATGCTTTTCAAACGCAACTGGCGCAGGCGATTGCCACGGGCATCGTAAACTACTTTCGAGAAAAATAATGGCCACGTATATCTATCCTAAATCCTACGGGGTAATCGTTGTGGGGGGCGGCCACGCCGGCTGCGAAGCGGCCTTGGCCGCGGCGCGTATGGGTATTCCTACCTTACTGCTGACGATGAATTTGGACAGCGTGGGACAGATGTCCTGCAATCCCTCGATCGGTGGCCTGGCCAAGGGTCAGATTGTGCGTGACGTCGACGCGCTTGGCGGCGAAATGGCACGCAACACGGACCGTTCCGGACTGCAGTTTCGCATGCTCAATTCGACCAAAGGGCCGGCCGTGCAGTCGCCGCGCGCGCAATGCGACAAAAAGCTCTACCAGTTTTCGATCAAACACGTGATCGAGAGCCAATTGGGGCTCGACTTGAAGCAGGGCGAAACGGGTCGGATTTTAAATGAACATGGTCGCGCGACCGGCGTTCAAACGAAAACGGGAACGGTTTTTCTGGGTCAGGCGGTGATTCTCACGACGGGGACTTTCCTGCGGGGACTCCTGCATGTAGGACTGAGCCAAAGCGCTGGGGGCCGTGCCGGTGAAGGGGCCGCGCAATTTTTATCAGATCCCCTTCGAGCGCTCGGGTTTGAGGTCGGTCGTCTCAAAACCGGCACCCCGCCGCGCCTAAATGCCAATACGATTGACTATTCCGTCTGCGAACGCCAACCCGGCGATGAGCCGCCGGTGCCCTTTTCGCATTTCACCGAGCGTATTACGCAGCCGCAATTGCCTTGCTGGATTACCTACACCAACGAAAATACGCACGAAATTATTCGCCAAAATCTCGACCGATCTCCGCTCTATGCGGGTGTGATCGCATCCAAGGGACCGCGTTATTGCCCCTCGATCGAAGATAAGGTCGTGAAATTTCCGGATAAATCTCGCCACCACATTTTTCTCGAGCCCGAGGGTTATCAGACGGATGAAGTGTACGTCAACGGAATTTCGACGAGTTTGCCGGAAGACGTGCAAGTTCGCATTGTGCAGTCGATTGCGGGTCTTGAAAAAGCCGAGATCATGCGCCCCGGGTATGCGGTGGAGTACGATTATTGCCCGCCGACGCAATGCCATCCGACCCTTGAAACCAAGCGCGTGGAAAATCTCTATTTCGCCGGCCAAATTAATGGAACCACCGGGTATGAAGAGGCGGCCGGTCAGGGACTTATGGCCGGCGTCAATGCCGCGCTTAAAATAAAAGCGATGGATCCGCTGATCTTGGGACGCGAGGAATCCTACATCGGCGTGATGATTGACGACCTGGTGACCAAAGGCATCGACGAACCTTACCGGATGTTCACGTCGCGCGCGGAGTACCGCTTGCTTCTGCGTACGGATAACGCGGATCTACGGCTGATCGGCCATGGCCGGCGAATTGGCCTGATCTCAAGTGACGTGTACGCGGCCTTTGAACGATATCAGGCGCTCGTTGATCAGAACCTTTCCCATCTGGAAGCCACACGCGATAACAACCATGTGGCGCTGGCGAAGCGCTTACGCCAAGGCGAAACGCTTCCCGAAGAATGGCTGACGAGCGCCGGCAGCAACCCTTTGCGGCCTCCCTGGTCACTTGAGAAGGTCCGGCAACAAGTCCAAATCCAAATTAAATACGATGGGTATTTGAAACGCCAGCTTTCGGAAATTCATCGCTTTGAGAAAATGGAACGTCGGCAAATTCCCTCCGGAACCGACTATGACCGGATGACGGGTTTGCTCACGGAAGCGCGTCAAAAATTAAAATCCATCCGGCCTGCTTCCGTCGGTCAAGCCAGCCGCATCCCGGGAGTTACGCCGTCGGACATCAGTTTGCTGCTCGTGCATTTGCAGCGCCATAAAGAAGCGGCGTTGTGATTCCCTCACTTTCATTCGCCGATACCCGCGAAACGTTGGCACCCCTGCGCCGCGACGTCGATTTTTTAGGGCGCTTGCTCGGCGAGGTCATTCTCACCCATGCGGGCCGCGACATTTTTAACGCCGTTGAACATACCCGTCAAACGACGCTACGCCTCCGGCAGCAATTTGATGAATCATCCGAACTGGAACTCCTGTCCTGGATTAAAACGCTGGATCTGGGTACGGCCACGCAAGTGATCCGCGCCTTCGCGCTCTATTTTCAGCTCGTGAACTTGGCTGAAGAGGTGCATCGCATTCGCCGGCGACGCCACTACAAAAAATTAGCCGATCGCGCCCCCCAGCGCGGTTCGCTCGAAGAAATTGCGCTGCGCTTGTCGGCGCGCGGCATAACGCCACCGGAAATCCAGTCGTTTCTCAATCAATTGTCGATTGAGATCGTGCTTACCGCGCATCCCACGGAAGCGCAGCGCCAAACCGTTTTGACGAAGCTTTTGCGGATCGCCTTGCTGTTGATCGACCGCGAGCAACGGCAGCTGACCGTCGACGAAGAAAAGCGTTTTGAAGAGGCCGTTAAACAAGAAATCGAAACGCTTTGGCAGACGGACGAAATCCGCCGCCGTCGGCCGACGCCCTTGGACGAGGTCGAGAACGGGCTGTTTTATTTGGACAACGTGCTTTTCGATCGTGTGCCACGAACGCTCGAACGGCTGGAGCGGCAACTGGGCCAATTTTATGGTCGCCACATAAAAGTGCCGTCCGTTTTGCGTATCGGGTCGTGGATGGGCGGGGATCGCGATGCGAATCCCTTCGTGACGCATCAGATTACCCGTCAAGCGGTCGAAAGTGCGCGACGCCTAGTGTTGCGCAAATATTCGGAAGCGGTCGACGACCTCATCGGCCGGTGCAGCCAATCTGCCGACTTGGCCCCTCCGCCGGCGCGCCTCTTGTCGTCATTGACTAAGGACATGCGCCAATTTCCCGCGCATGCCGCTACGCTGGAAGGCCGTTTTCTCCACGAGCCTTACCGCCAAAAACTGTCGTTTATGAAGTACAAACTGAACATGATGAAAGCCGGCAAAAAGGGCTATCCATCGGCCGCGGATTTCTTGCAAGACGTCCTGCTGGTTGGGGAGGCCCTACGCGATGTCCGCTCCAGCATGGCCGAACACCTTGATTTTCTCGCGCGTCAAATTCGCATTTTTGGATTTCATTTACTCCGCTTGGACGTTCGCGATAACAGTCAGGCGATTCACGCGGCGTTCGTGGCTCAATCGTCGCGCAAACCGACGCCGGCCACGAAAGAAGTCATCGAAACCCTGCGGACCATCCGATCGATTCAGCGCATTGATCCCCAAAGCGTTACGGCTTACGTCCTCAGCATGACGCATCACCAACAAGACATTCTGGAACTGCTTTCACTGATTGAACGCGCGGGACTTTTCGGGCGTATCGACATCGTTCCCCTCTTTGAGACGGTCGACGATTTGCGCCGCTGCCATAACGTCATGACCGAGCTCTACGCAACGCCTCTGTACCGCCGGCATTTGAAGCGGCGCGGCAATATCCAGGAAATTATGGTTGGGTATTCCGACAGCAATAAGGATGGGGGATTTTTTACCTCCGGCTGGGAACTCTATAAAGCGCAGATTAATTTGACGAAAGCCGCGCGTAATGTGCAAATCAGTCAATGTTTATTCCATGGCCGCGGTGGCGCGATCGGCCGTGGCGGCGGCCCTTTGAATCAAGCGATTCTCGCGCAACCGCCGGGTACGCTTCAAGGGCGCATCAAGATGACCGAGCAAGGCGAGATGATTTACAACAAGTACGGAAATCCCTATCTCGCGGACCGAAATTTGGAACTGGTTCTCTCGGCGATGATCGAGGCGGATTTGCTGCGCGATCCCATGGAACCCATCCCGGCATGGGTCGAGGCGGCCGAAAATATCTCGCAACTATCCTATCGAACGTACCGCCAGCTCGTTTACGATAATCCTGATTTCGAAAAGTTCTTCTTTCAAACTACGCCGATCTTGGAGCTCCAGGAACTCAATATTGGATCGCGACCGGCCCGTCGCCACGCGGGTTCGACGCGTATCGAAGATCTTCGGGCAATCCCCTGGGGATTTTCCTGGACCCAATCGCGCTACACGCTGCCGGGCTGGTACGGATTTAACGGGGCCGTCCGGGAATGGCTCGAGGACGCGCCGGCGGCCGCGTCGACAGGAACCGAACCGAAGGAGACCGCCGGCGGGTCAGCCGCGGCATCCTCACGGCTTGAGATATTGCGCGACATGTACAAAGGGTGGCCGTTCTTTCGGGCGCAGATCGATTTTATGGAAATGAGCGCCCAGAAAGCCGACATGCATATTGCGCGGCGCTACGCCGAACTGGTCGAGGATCCTGGGGTGCGAGACTCTATTTTTTCGACGATCGAACGAGAGCATCGCGGTTTGGCGGACGTCGTCCGGCTGATTACCGGCCACAAAGAATTGCTCGAGAGCAACCGCACGTTGCAGGAATCCATCCGTCTTCGCAACCCTTACGTAGATGCGATCAGTTATTTCCAAATTTCCTTGCTGAAAGCTTGGCGCCAATCGGGACGGACGCGCGACGATTTAAAACGGGCCGTGCTTCACAGCATCAACGGAATTGCAAACGGGATGCGCAATACGGGATAGCGACGCGGACTTTCTGGAGTCGAAAAAACGAGGGAGAATCATGAAACAAAAGCCGGTCGTTGCGATTATCATGGGAAGCCAATCCGATTGGGAGACCCTGAAGGAGGCCTCTCAGGTTCTTAAAGAGTTCGGCGTGGCCCACCAATGCGAGATCGTCTCCGCGCACCGGACACCCAAGAAAATGATGGAATTTGCCTCGGAAGCCGCGGGACGTGGTTTCAAAATAATTATCGCGGGGGCCGGCGGCGCGGCGCATCTCCCCGGCATGACAGCCGGACACACGACATTGCCGGTCATCGGCGTTCCGGTGGAGTCAAAGGCCCTGAAAGGACTCGATTCCCTGTTATCGATCGTGCAAATGCCCTATGGCGTTCCCGTCGGAACGATGGCGATTGGAAAGGCGGGCGCCAAGAACGCGGCGTTGCTGGCGATCGGAATTTTATCCTTGAGCGATGCGGCCTTGAATGGCCGGCTGCAAAAGTTTCGCCAGGCGCATACCCAGGCCGTGCTTAAACAGAAATTGGACGTTCCTTTTTAATGGACAATTCCCCCATCCTTCCCGGTGCCGCGATCGGCGTGCTCGGCGGTGGACAACTCGGGCGCATGTTCGCGATCGCCGCGCGGCGCATGGGGTACCGGGTGCATACCTATTCTCCCGAAACGGATACGCCCGCGGGTCAAATTTCGGATGTCGAAATTGCCGGGGCCTTTCATGATCTCGACGCAGTTCGCCGATTTGCCGCCGATGTCCAAGTGGTCACCTACGAGTTTGAGAATATCCCCGTCGAGACCGTGCGGGCCGCCGCGGAACGGGCCCCCCTTCGACCTTCGGAAGACGTCCTCTTTACGGCCCAGCACCGTTTCCGCGAGAAAATTTATCTTTCAAAACAAGGATACCCCGTCACGGCGTTTCGGGTCGTCCGATCCGTGAACGAAATTGAGCAGGCCGTCCAAGAATTGGGAACCGGAGCGATCCTCAAAACGGCGGGCTTCGGCTATGACGGCAAAGGCCAGCGAAAGATCTCATCAACCGCCGGTGCGCGCGACGCATTCGTCCAGTTGGGCGAACAGGAAGCGGTGCTCGAAGCTCTCGTTGATTTCGAATGTGAGATGTCCGTCATTGGTGCGCGGGGATTAGACGGCGCCTTTGTGCATTACGGCGTCATTCGTAACGACCATCGGCATCATATTCTCGACATTTCCGTATCGCCCAGCGATCTTCCCGAGCGGGCGGTTCTCCAAGCTGTCGACATTACGCGGTCGGTCATGGAACAGCTCAAAGTCGTGGGCGTCCTGTGCGTGGAATTCTTTTTAACGCGTAAAGGCGACGTGCTGATTAACGAGCTGGCGCCTCGGCCTCACAATTCCGGTCATTTAACCGTCGATGCCTGCGTGACGAGCCAGTTCGAACAGCAACTGCGCGCCGTTTGCGGTTTGCCGCTCGGTTCGCCAGAGCTGTTGCGTCCCGCGGCGATGGCCAATCTATTGGGCGATGTTTGGGAAAAAGGAATTCCCCGGTGGGGCGCGGCACTTCAGTCGCCCGATATTAAACTTCATCTTTATGGGAAAGCCGATCCCCGACCCGGCCGCAAAATGGGGCATCTCACCGCGTTGGCCGCGACACCCGCTGAAGCCCGAGAGAAAGTGCTTGCCGCACGTTCAGCGCTCATGGCTTAATTAAAAAAGGATTCGCGCATCAAACTCCAGGAGGCCAAACAATGTCAAACCCATTCGTGCATGTTGAATTGCAAACCAATGATGTCGACAAAGCCAAAGCGTTTTATCAGAAATTATTTGAGTGGGCTCTCGAAAAGGAACCCACGATGGATTACACCATGATCAAAGTGGGGTCTGGTACCGGCGGCGGGATGATGAAAAATCCCGTCCCCAATGCTCCGTCGCAATGGCTTCCCTACGTCGGAGTCGAAGATATCGCCGCGAGTTTGAAAAAGGCCGAGTCTCTAGGAGCCAAAATTTGCCTGGGTGTGACCGACGTCGGCGGCCACGGGCTGATGGGCGTCTTTATCGATCCCACGGGTGCGACGCTGGCTCTCTGGCAGCCACTAAAATAAAAGAACGTCGCCACGCGTCGGCATGAACGGTGGTCAGGAATTAATGAAGCCGTTGTACAGCATCGGACATTCCACCCGTACGCTTGAATTCTTCGTGGGACTTCTGCTCGGGTACCAAATCAAACGTCTTGTCGATATCCGGACGATGCCTCGGTCACGGTTCAATCCTCAGTTCAACATCGACGGCTTGGGTGCCAATCTCGAAGGCGTGAGTATTGCCTATACACACATGCCGGGGTTGGGCGGATTGCGCCGGCCGCAAAAGGAGTCGCCCAACCGGGGATGGAAAAATGCCAGCTTCCGCGGGTACGCCGATTATATGCAGACGCCCGAATTTGCGACACATCTCGACTGGCTGATTAAAATGGGACGAAAAGAATCCGTCGCTTTTATGTGCGCGGAGGCGGTCCCTTGGCGTTGTCATCGATCGCTTGTTTCCGATGCCCTGTTGGTTCGAGGAGTCCTTGTGCGACACATCATGAGTCGGGTCAGCGCGCCCGCCCATGTGCGCACGCCTTGGTCTCGAGCTGATGGAACCGGCCTCGTCTACCCGCCCTCGCAAACTGAACTGGCGTTTTAATCGGTGGCCAATCGCAATTTTCCCCAACTGGACGGACTGCGTGGACTCGCGGCGTTGGTCGTACTCCTCCACCACTTCTGGCCCAGCAGCGCGCATTGGGATCCGACCGGAGGCCGGTTTGCTGTCGACATTTTCTTTGTGTTGAGCGGTTATTTGATTACGCGCACGCTGCTCCGCGCACGGGGCCGGCCACCGTTCAATGCCGGCGGAATCCTAGGACGATTTTTTAAGCGTCGGGCCTTACGGCTCTTCCCCGTGCTTTACCTAACGTTAATCTGGAGTATGGCGCTGCGCTCGGAACGACAGGGGACGTTTTTGTGGCACGCGAGTTTTTTATCGAATATTTATTTTATTGTACGGCAACGCTACGTGGGGGCTGGAGCGCATCTCTGGGCGTTAGCCGTCGAGCAACACTTCTATCTTTTTTGGCCGTTCGTCATGCTTTTAATTCCGCGGCGCCATTTAAGGGCCACCGCTTGGGGCATGATCGCTACCGGCCTTTTTTTTCGGGCGCTGGCCGGCGCGCTCGGATGGTCGAACTTGACGATCGATGTGATGACGCCCGGTGTGTTCGAAGCATTGGGATGCGGCGCGCTCTTGGCGGACCGGCTCGAGTCGTGCGAAGAAATTCCCCAGCGCGGCGCCCTGGCCTGGATGGGGTTACTTGGCCTCGCATTCATCATCCTCCGGCCGGTGCTAGAGAGTACTCCCTATGGAGTCTGGGAGTCGCTCATGACGACCGAATGGAGCCGCTCGCTATTAATTGCCTGGTTACTCGCGCAAGCGGTTTGGGGATTACCCGGATGGCTGGGCAGGGTCCTTCAATCGACCGTTGCGCGGGCGCTAGGAGCATGGAGTTATTCGGTTTACATCAGCCACAATTTTATTTATGGAGCCTTTAAAGCCTGGGGGGGATGCATCGCGCCGCTGGATCCGCACAACACGCAGGCGTTGCTCGCGTTGGCCGTGACGCTTGTTTATTCGGGGTTATGCTACCGCTATATTGAAAAACCGCTCGCCCAAAAGTTTACTTAAAATAATCCGGTTCGTTGCCCGGCTTCCATTTGATGTTGCAGCCCGTCGCCGGTCGTTGGTCGGGCGAAATCGGTTGGTCCGCGAGCAGCGCATCGATCGCCGCGCGTAAATTTTTTCCCGAGACCGGCTTGCCGTTCCCGGGACGAGAATCGTCGAGCTGTCCGCGGTAGACCAGTTTCCGGTTTCGATCAAACAAAAATAGATCGGGCGTACAAGCCGCCGTATAGCGATGGGCCACTTTCTGAGTTTCATCATAGAGCAGCGGAAATGCAAAGCGCTCGGCTTTAGCGAACTCCTTCAGCGCGGCGGGAGAATCGTCGGGATAGTGGTCCGCGTCGTTCGAGCTAATCGCGACGAGCGCGACGTCTTTCCCCGAATAGTCATCGCCCAACTTCGTCAGTTCCTCTTTTATGTGTTGGACGTATGGACAATGCTGGCAGATGAACATAACGACGAGGCCTTTCTTAGCTTTGAAATCTTCGAGACGAGTCGGCATTCCGGTTACCACATCCGGCAACGCAAATTCGGGGGCCTGAAAGCCGAGCGGCAGCATCGTTGAAGGGGTTAAAGACATACGGTTCCTTTTGCGACGAAGAATGGATCCATCGATAAATTATAGCAACTGCATGGCCGCGGGATTTTTACGGGTTCCAGAGGCAACGCGACGCGTAAATGCCCCTGGGAACTCTCTACCGTCCGCCTGGTTAAACTCTCAAGGGAGTCTAAAATGATCCAGAAACCATTTACTATCCATCGGAAAGAGCAGCAGTTTCACACCAAAATCGATTGGCTCGATTCCCGTCATTCGTTTAGTTTTGGCGGCCATTATGACCCGTCCAATACCCACCATGGATTGCTGCTGGTCAGCAATGATGATGTGATCAAGGGCGGTTCCGGTTTTCAGACCCATCCGCACCGCGACATGGAAATTGTCACGTGGGTTTTGGATGGCGAGATCGAGCATAAGGATTCGACCGGCCATAAGGGGATTATTTATCCTGGTTTGGCCCAGCGGATGAGCGCGGGGAGCGGCATCTGGCATTCCGAAATTAATAACCACGGCCAGAAAGATGTCCATCTTGTCCAGATGTGGGTCACCCCCGACAAAGAGCGCATTGATCCGGGCTATGAACAGTTGGATATTAACGCGCAGTTATCCAAAGGTGGTTTGGTGGCGATTGCTTCTGGGCGCGGACATCACAGCGCGATCGCGATTCAGCAGAAAGGCGCCGCACTGCTGGGTGGTCGATTGAAGCCTGGGGAGCAGGTGCGCATCCCCGACTCGCCTTACGTGCATGTTTATGTCGCCAAAGGTTCCACCAAGCTCGAAGGCGTGGGAGTCCTCCGAACCGGCGACGCGGTGCGTTTGACGGGCGCCGGTCATCCCCTTCTCACGGCCGATGCTGAGACGGGCGCTGAGGTTTTGGTGTGGGAGATGGATGGTACAATAGAGAGGAAATGACGGTTTTGTCCAAGGAGATTATATGAGCGCCGATTGGGTCGTGATTACGGGAGCCAGTGGAAATATTGGTTCCCGAATCGCCCATCAGTTACTGGCCGCAGGTCAAAAAGTCCGTGCCATCGGACGTTCCGCTGAGCGTTTAAAAGCGCTTGCGGACAAAGGCGCGGAAATTTTTGTTGGTACCGTAGAGGATGCGGGAGCCATGACCGAGGCTTTCTCCCAGGCGCGTAGTGCTTTTCTGATGATTCCTCCCAACCATGCCGCCGAGCAGTTTCGCGCCTATCAGCATAAAGTCAGTGAGTCGTATTTGTCAGCACTGACCGGTAGTACTTTAACGCATGTTGTGAATCTGAGCAGTATTGGCGCCGAACTCGGGCGCGGCGCCGGACCAATTGACGGTTTGCATGACCACGAACAGCGGTTGAACAAGTTAAGCGACATCAATCTCCTTCATTTACGGCCCGCCTTCTTCATGGAGAATTTATATTTCGGTATCGCTTTGATTAAGCAGATGGGCGCCAATGGTGGCGCGAACAATCCGGAAGTGAGCTTACCGATGGTGGCGACCGAGGATATTGCTTGGGAAGCGGCTGAGCGCCTGACCCGCTTAGATTTTCAGGGACATTCGATCAAGGAACTTCTTGGCCCGCGCGACGTTTCGATGACAGAGGCTAGCCGCATCGTCGGAGCGGCCATTGGCAAACCGGACCTTCGTTATGTTCAATTTACTTATGAAGACGCCGAAAAAGCGATGACCGGCATGGGGATGTCCAAGGACGTTGCCCATCAGATGATTGAATTGACGCAAAGTTTGAATGAAGGTCGCATCAAAAGCACTCAGGGTCGGAGCGGAGAAACCTCCACCCGCACCGCCCTTGAAGATTTTGCCAAGTCGTTTGCTGTCGTTTACAACCAATCAAACTAGTATTTTTGGGGAGGTGATGAACATGATGGATCCAAAGAAGCCTTGTGGTTGCTAACGTCTCGGATTTTCGTGAGCAGTGCACAGAGTTCAGTGGGCGAGGAAGTTGTCGGCGATATCACTGAACTCTGGACTCTGGGCATGCAAACCAGCGAGGAGCCGCCACCCGATGCGCCTACCGTTGACATTGATTTCGGCTGAAGACGTCAACTCTTCCCAACCGGCGGTTGTGGGTTCTTTTGAGGACCCGCTTGACGCCTATTCGCGTGCGGTCATCACGGCCTCCGGCCAAGTCAGTCCCGCCGTCGTCAGCCTCCAGGTTCGAACCGGTCATGGAAAGGAATTGGCCCAAGCCGGCGCTCCCGGGGATGGGCAAGCCAGTGGATCCGGATTTATTTTCACCCCCGATGGTTATGCCCTGACGAACAGTCATGTCGTGCACGGCGCGCGCCAGATTCACGCCACGCTCGCCGATGGCCGGCGCGTCAGCGCGGAACTCGTGGGCGACGATCCGGATACGGACTTGGCGGTAATTCGCTTATTCGGTTCGCCGCTCGCTCATGCCACTTTCGGAAAGTCTGAAAACGTGCGGGTCGGTCAGCTGGTGATCGCGATTGGCAATCCCTACGGGTTTCAAGCGACGGTGACGGCAGGCGTGGTCAGCGCGCTTGGCCGTTCGCTGCGCGCCAAGACCGGGCGATTGATCGACAATATTATTCAAACCGATGCCGCTCTGAACCCGGGAAATTCGGGGGGACCGCTCGTCAATGCTCGGGGCGAGGTCATTGGCGTCAACACCGCGATCATCATGGGTGCGCAAGGGATTTGCTTCGCCATCCCGATGAGCACCGCCACTTTTATTATGAGCCGGCTCATTCGTGACGGACGTATTCGCCGAGGCTATTTGGGGATCGGCGGGCAAAATGTTCCTGTGCATCGCCGCTTGTCGCGGTTCTATGAACTTCCGTCGGAAAAAGGAATTCTCGTGATATCCGTCGATGCGAATAGCCCCGGCGAGCGGGCCGGCCTGCGACAGGGCGACATTCTTGTCGCCTACGACGGCCACGCCGTTGAAACCGTCGACGATTTGCAAAAACTTTTGATCGATGAAACGATCGGTACGCCGGCGCGGCTGACCATTTTAAGAGGGCATGATAAACTCCTGCTCGCCGTTCGGCCTGCCGAATCGCCGGCGCAAGCGGCATAGGAGGCAATCCCTTGGCGCGACAATTCGGGACCGTTGAACAAGTCGTGCGTTTTTTAGTGGCGTTGCAGCTCGCCGCCGGAGGTTATGTTTGCCGGCAGATCTCGACGGCGGGAAGCTTTATCTTGTACGGTTTGGCCTTTTTGCTTTTAACCAGCGCTGTGGCCTCCCGGTTTCGTCGGCGGCATCCCTATGAAGGACCCGAACGGCGGCGTCGTACCTCTAAATCGTCCCGACTTCGCTCGTTCGCCCTGCGCTCCTAAACATCCGATGAAAGCCATTCGTGTTTCCAGTTTTGGCGGACCTGACGTGCTGCGTCTTGAGCAAATGGTTGACCCAAAACCGACGGCCGGACAGGTCCTTGTGCGCCTCAACGCGATCGGCGTAAACCCCGTTGACGCCTACATGCGGTCAGGACAATACCCGAGAAAGCCCACGTTGCCCTATACCCCGGGATCGGACGCGGCAGGAATTGTCGAGGAAGTCGGGGCCGAAGTGTCATCGCTCCAAAAAGGTCAGCGGGTATATATCTACCAATCCCTGAGCGGGGCGTATGCTGAACTGGCCTTATGCGAGCCGGCCCAAGTCCATCCGTTGCCATCCCTGATTTCATTTGCCCAAGGCGCAGCGTTGGGAGTGCCCTACGCCACAGCCTATTACGCATTGGTTCAACGCGCCCAAGCATTGGCCGGAGAAACGGTTTTGGTGAATGGTGCCAGCGGAAGTGTCGGCTTGGCCGCGGTGCAATGGGCCCGCTCGCGCGGCCTGCTTGTGATCGGCACCGCCGGAACTCCCGAAGGGCTGAAATTAATTTTGCAAGAAGGGGTGCAGGCCGGGTTCAATTATCACGATCCCGACACGTTCGAACAAATTTTGAAATGGACGAATGGACGCGGGGTCGATATCATTTTGGAAATGATGGCGAATGTCAATCTCGGCAACGATCTAAAATTGTTGGCCGCGCGCGGCCGGGTTATTGTCATCGGCAGCCGAGGAAGCGTGGAGCTAGACCCGCGCGAAACGATGGGACGCAATTCGGATATTCGAGGGATGTCCCTTTTTAACGCCACGCCATTTGACCTAGCGGGAATTCATTCGGCTATTTTCGCAGGTCTCGAAAACGGCAGCTTGCGTCCGACTATCGCTCAGGAAATTCCTTTGGCCGAAGCCGCCCGCGCCCATGAAGCTGTATTGGGTAAGGGAAATAATGGCAAAATTGTTTTAATTCCGTAGATCTCAGAAACTCAAGGAGGCCGTATGAAGCAAATGCTACTCATCACCGTCGCACTCTCAGTTCTGGCCACCGGGGCACAAGCCACGATGTATTCGATCGATCCTTACCATTCCAGCGTCTCATTTAAAGTGAAGCATGTGGTGGGCAAAGTCACCGGCACCTTTACAATTCTCGACGGCAGCTTTAACTACGATCCAGCCGCTCCGACCACTTGGTCAGCCACCGCGAACATCGATCCTGCGAGCATTAAGACGGGAATTGATAAGCGCGATGCGCATCTCAAGACGGCAGACTTTTTCGACGTCGTCAAATATCCCAAGATGACTTTCGTCAGCACCAGTGTAACGGATGTCAGCGGCAATACCGCGAAGTTGCATGGAATCCTAACGATGCACGGCGTGAGCAAGCCGGTCGATCTCGATTTGACCGTCAACGGCGTCGTGAAAGACCCGATGGATAAGGATCCCAAAGGCAAGAGCATGCGCGCCGGAGCCAGTGCGATGGGACACGTTAGCCGAGCCGATTTTGGCATCGGCGCTACGACCGGTACGATGGCCGGAATGGTTGGGACCGATGTCGAAATCGATATCGAGGTTGAAGGCCAATCCAAATAGCCGTACCCGATGTAAAAGATCAATTGATGATGCCAAAATAGGTCGTCTGAAAACGGTCACCGGAGGTCTCTTGGAATTCTCCTTGGTCGGCTCTTCTTCTTTGCGCCGCCACGGAATGTCTCCAAATAAGAGATCGCAAAGAGGCCGAAGCTTTTTTTCTCAAATGGTCAAGAAGTAGTCGAATTCCCGGAAAGCGTTGTACCCGCGTTGGCCAGTCTTGACGTGAGGGGGGCAAGTTGGGATAATCCCGCGGAACATTGCAGCCCCTACCCATTTTAAAGGAGTCCATTGTGCATCAAGTAACCCTTATTCCCGGAGACGGAACCGGTCCAGAACTCTGCGAAGTCGTAAAGAAAGTCGTGGCGGCTACCGGCGTTGGTATTGTCTGGGATCAAGTGGAAGCCGGTGTTGATATCATGGCCAAAGTTGGCACGCCCTTGCCCGACAACGTTCTGGAATCCGCCCGCCGCACAACCATTGCCCTCAAGGGACCGATCACCACACCCATCGGCACGGGCTTTCGGAGCGTCAATGTTGCCCTGCGCAAAGAGCTCGATCTCTACGCTTGCATCCGGCCTTGCCGCACGTATCCGGGCGTCAAGTCGCGTTACGAAAATGTGGATCTCGTCCTCGTCCGCGAGAATACGGAAGACCTGTATGCCGGCGTGGAATTTGACCGTGGATCGGAAGAAGCCAAACAAATCATTGCCATGGGCAAAGGCAAAATCCGTGAGGACGCGGCGATCTCGATCAAACCCATTTCGGCTTTCGGGACGGAACGAATTGTCCGATGCGCGTTTGAGTATGCCCTCAAACACAAACGCAAAAAAGTGACCGCGGTGACCAAAGCCAACATCATGAAATTTACCGACGGTCTTTTTTATGAAGTGGCGCGCGAAGTAGCCAAGAAATACGAGGGTCGTATCGAGTACGAGGAACGCCTCGTCGACAATATGTGTATGCAACTCGTGCAAAAACCCGAACTTTACGATGTGCTCGTGCTGCCTAACCTTTACGGGGATATTTTGTCCGACCTGTGCGCGGGCCTGGTCGGAGGTCTTGGGGTGGCGCCGGGAGCTAATTTGGGCGACCATGGCGCGATGTTCGAAGCCGTTCACGGTTCGGCACCCAAATACAAAGGATTGAACAAAGTGAATCCGACCGCCCTCTTGCTCTCGGCCAAACTGATGCTCGAACACTTACAGGAAACCGACGCGGCGGCACGTCTAGAACGCGCGGTCATCGCCGTTATCGCCGAAGGCCAATGCGTCACTTATGATCTTGGCGGAAAAGCCGGCACTCGCGAGATGGGCGATGCCATCATTGAGAAATTGTCCCAAGCTCCTGCGGCCCGACCCTGACTTTGGGGGCTGTGGCGCCCTGCTCCTTGGCCACTTATTGATCCGGCCGACGTCTTAGAGAGAGCCATGAATTGCCCCTCCACCGCCCCCCGGCGAGTCCCCCAACGTTTGCTCGTGGCGCTCCTGGCAGTCCAATTCGCAACTGCCGTCGTTTTCGCCGATAGCCCTAAGGTTCTGACTTGGCAGGATTGCGTCACTTTGGCCGCTCGCCATAACCCTGATTTGCTTTCCGCCCTCCGGACGATAGATGCTAGTCGCGCCCAATACCGCGGTAGCTATAACGGCATTTTCCCGCACCTATCGCTTTCCAACAGCTATACGGATAGCACCTCCGCCGTTTTCAATGGATTTGGTCGCAACGAATCGAAGATTTGGCAAGCGCAGGGAAACGCCAGTCTGGACCTGATTGATTTCGGCCAATGGGCGAACATTCAAGCCGCCGCGGCCAGTTTGAAACAAAGCGAAGCGTCCGCCGAGGTCTCGGCCACAACCGTCCTGCTTAACCTGTACAAAGCCTTTGCGGCACTGCTCTTTGCTCAGAATGAAATGGTTGTCGACAACAGTATCCGCGACACCTGGAAAATGAACGCGGAAATGGTGACATTGCGCTACAAATCCGGCAGCGAATCGAAAGGCAACAACATGAACACGCAGGCGCAGTTCTTGCAAGCCGACGCCAACGTGAACCAGGCGGGGCGCGACGTCGAAGTGGCCGATCAGCAACTAGGCCAGGTTCTCGGTATGGACGAATTTAATGTGCTGATGGTAACCGGCACTTGGGCGGTGGCTCCCGTGCCGATTCCCCATCCAAATTTCCCTGCCCTTTTACCCGGCATACCCCAAATTAAAGTCCAAGAAGCGATTGTGGAAAAAGCACGCATTGCCATCAAGGCCGCCCACGCGACGCTCTGGCCGACGCTGTCGCTAGGCTACAGCAAAGGAACGCAGGGTCCAACCGAATTCCCGCAAAGTCCCTTTTCGAGTTTCACTGGCGTGGTTAATTATCCGCTTTTCGTCGGAGGCCCCACGGCAACGTATTACGCGAGCCAGGCCGCGCAACGGACCTAAGATAAGGATAGGCAAGATCTCCGTTCGTTACGCAATCAAACGCTGACGAATTTAGAGGCCGCCTGGTCGGGGTATGCACAGGCGGAAGACCAAGTGCGCGTGCAGGATGCTTTCATGCAGGCGGCGATGCAGCGCAAGAAGGAATACGATGTTCTTTACCGCAGCGGGCTTGTGACATTCGAAGAATGGATTCTCGTGGTCACGGATTATGTCAATTCACAAACCAATTCTTTGAGGGCTCAGCAAAACTTGATCTTGGCGCAAGCGCAGTGGCGTTTTGCGACAGGCGAGCAATTGGGAGACTAGTTATGTCGAAAAAGTGGTTTTGGTTGGTAGGAATGATCCTCGTCGCCGGGGGAGGGTATTTTTGGCGCCGAGCTTCGCTAACCGGCGCACAAGGAAAGGACCGGACCGTGAGGACCGTCCAAGCAAAGCTGGGATCGATTGAAGATACGGTCCAGGCCACGGGGGAAGTGATGCCACTCAACCGCGTGGAGATTAAGCCACCGATTGGCGGACGAATCGAACAGTTGCTGGTCGGCGAAGGCACGCACGTTAAGGCGGCCCAGATTTTAGGCTGGATGAGTTCGACCGACCGAGCCGCTATTTTGGATGCCGCCCGCGCGCAGGGTCCCGATGAGTTTCAGCATTGGGAAGATACCTACAAGCCGACTCCGATCATCGCTCCGCTGGCCGGGATGATTATTTTGAAAAATGTCGTCGTCGGGCAAACGGTGGATGCGACGACCGTCATCTATGCGATGTCCGACAAACTGATTGTCAAAGCCGACGTGGATGAAACGGACATCGGCAGAGTTCGCGCCGGTATGCCCGCGACGATTACGCTCGATTCCTATCCCACCGAGCCCATCCAGGGATCGGTGTTTCAAATTTTATACGAGGGCGTGAATGTGTCGAACGTCATTACTTACGGGGTAAAAATTGAACCTCACAATGTGCCGCTCTTTTTCCGCTCGCAAATGACGGCCAATATCACGCTAGTTTCCCACAAGAAGGATAATGTTCTCCTCGTGCCGCTGGCCGCCGTCAGCAATTCTCCCGCCGGCGATAAGCAGGTGATGGTCCCCGACGAAAAAGGAAAACCGGTAACCCAACCGGTCGAAATTGGTCTCGAGAATGACGAGAGTGTGGAAATTGTCAGCGGGCTAAAAGAAGGCGATACGGTTTTCATTACGGGACGAAAGTACACTCCACAGCAAGCCGTTTCCAATAGCCCGCTCGTCATGGGCGGACCGAAAGCGGCGGGCAATAGCGCAGGCGGTGGCAAGAGATCCAGTGGCGCTCATTGAATTAGAGGGCATCGGCCGTTCCTACCCGGTGGGCGGTTCGGAACTAAAAGTGCTCCGCGACGTCACGCTCCATATCGAAGCCGGCGAATTTGTCGCGATCGTCGGGCCTTCGGGATCCGGAAAATCCACCCTGATGCAAATTCTTGGGCTCCTGGATCGTCCCACGTATGGAACCTACCGACTTCTCGGAACCGACGTGTCGCGTCTCTCCGATGACGAAGGCGCGGCGCTGCGCTCGCGCACGATTGGCTTTATCTTTCAAATGTTCAATCTCTTGGCGCGTACGAGTGCCCGCGACAACGTGGCTTTGCCGATGATTTATTCAGGCGCGCTCGACCGTGATGAACGCGCCGGCGAGCTCTTGAAGGAAGTAGGACTAGCCGACCGGATGGACCATAACCCGAATCAACTTTCCGGTGGGCAGCAGCAGCGCGTTGCGATTGCCCGTTCGCTCGTCAACCGCCCGCGAATTCTCTTCGCCGATGAACCAACCGGAAACTTGGCTTCCGACCAGGCCGAAGATATTCTCGGGCGTTTGGAAATGCTCCACCGCGGAGGCATGACGGTTATTATGGTGACGCACGATTCGGATATTGCCGCCCACGCCCGCCGTGTCATCCATATTAAGGACGGCATTATTATTTCTGACGAGACTAGACCGGATGGCCATCCA
>JBBQYF010000013.1:0-25670 GCA_038208955.1 Elusimicrobiota bacterium | reverse complement strand
GGGAGTCATCGCGTAATGTCCTCACAAGCTGTGGGATTGCGTCAGGCCGCGCGACAAAAGCCGGTTGACTTTCTTTCGAAGCCTGCAGCCATTTTAGCGCCTCGAGTCTTGCAGCGCCATCAGAACTCGAAAGAAAAGCTTCCAGCACATCTCGCGGCGCTAGGTGTTCGAGGATGCGGTCCAAGAGGTTTTCGTGAGCCTGGCCGGCGACCAAGTCCGAAGCCGCACTTTCGTCGTTCAGCGGGGAAAGTTGATCCGGAGCGTAGACGGCCCCTACCGTGGCCTTGAGCTTTAATACCAGCGCCGCCGTCTCCACAAAGAAAGGGTTTGAAAAATTTGATTTTGCGATCAAATAAGTCGCCGCGCGACGCATTTGTTGGGCTTGGTCGGAACTTAACGCCCCTTTGAGTTGGGGATCATCCATGATTTCGAGCAAGCGATGAACAACGGCCCAGTCCTTCTGGAGCAGGCTTGCGGATGTAACTTTCGATAGCGTGAGAACGAAAGCCAGCTGTGCTTGGGGATCTGTCTCGGCCAAAAATAGTTGGAGGAGCGGGCGGTAATTGGCGTTGAGCGATTCGCTGAATTGTTGGCGCATCGATTTGTTTAATTCCGGATGCGCAGGGTCCTCCGGGGCCGACTTTAAATCCGCACTCGGGTCGAGCACCCATTTCCGCAGGTTAACTAAATAGTCCTGCGCTTGGCGCTTTACCCCGGACGAATCGCTTATCCCGCGAGCGACCTCGGCCGACTCAGCCGGCGTCAACTTCTTATCCAATGCCTGGAGCAATTTGGCCGCCAAATCCGTCTTGTTAGGATCGTCCAGCGCGCTGATAAGAGAGCTCAGGACCTTTCGCCAACTGTCCGGGGGCAATTCCGCAAAGGCTGCCGTATCATTCGCCAACAGCTTTAGGGCTTGAAGACTTCTGGGGTAGGAGCTAAGGCTTGTGGCAATTGAAACCAGGCTGCTAAGTCCGGATTCCAAACGGCTAGCCATAGCCAAGCGGCCCGCCACCATACTCTCTAGGGCTTTATCGTGGTTAGCGGCCGCCACGCGAGTCAAATCGAGAAGCAATACAATGTAAGGGTAATACGTGCTGAAATCGTGAGGCGCGATATCCAAGAGCATAAAGGCGAATTCGCGCAGATGCGGCCAATGGGCGGCTTCGAGAATTGGAGTTTGTGCTCTTTGACGATGATCGTCTGGAAAGATCCCTTGGGCGGCCATGCGGCGCAACAGGGGTGAAAGAATGGGCGCATCCTGAGGTAAAAGATTCAACAGGTCCGCCAGGGTCGCCGACTCCTTAAAAGGTTCCTGACTCATCGCGGCATCGAGCAGGGTCGCTGTTTCATGATCATGCCGCAAGCGCGCGAAGTCCGACGCCTCAAGAAGAATGGTTAAAATATCGCGACGCCGTCCCGGACCACCGCGGCCCAGCGCCGCCAAAAGGGTGATTGCGCTTGTGCCTAATTCAGGCGCGGCAACGGATTCGGCCAGATGTTCAATCCAAGCATCCGCAAGCTGCTCAGATATTTCCCCCGGGCTTTTTGTCACCCATTTTGCAAGCCAGGTCAAGGACTGCGCGCGGACATGGGGATCCGGGTCACCATCAAAGAGATCGCGCAACGTGGCGGCGATCGTGGGGAGTCGCAAGATTTTATCCGATAAATTCTGGAGTGCTAACCCAGCGGGCGCATCTCGGCGGCCGACGGCTAGGCGTTGTTCGGAGATCACCCATCGGATCAGATCCATCCGGAAAGAGTTGTCACGGCCGGCGCGCCGAAGCATCTGCTCCGATAGAGTGGCCCGCATCGCTGCGGTGCGCCAGTTTTTAGTGAGTTCTTGCGCAGATTCGTTCTGAGCGGCGAGCGGTAAAGTAACGCCGATCAGCGCAACCACGGCTGCGACGGCGCCGGCGACAAAACCGCGGCGAGGAATTTCGCTTGCCTCCCATTTTTGAATTGTGGCGACAAAAGCGATGCGGCCTTTAAGATTAAGCGGATGGACAGGTTCAACCAAGTCCGCCATGTTTAAGGCCTCGGTGGCGAACAACGAACAACGTGGCGAGTTAAGCTGCGCGGCCGGAAGGGGCGCGGGACGCAGGCTCACAACCAAGCTGCTGCTAATAAAAATGGCGCAAAGTCGTGAAAGTATAGTCGGACGGCCCATCGAAATAGGGTAGCAGACCGAGCGGGTTTGGAAAATAGGCCGTTTGCCTTTTTTATCCCAACTCAAGGGCCTACGATTTCACTGGAGGAACAGCGTAGGGTCGCCGGCAATGATAGATCAATCGAGGAGTTGCAACTCGGCTATCCAGGTGTGGTCTTGTGCGATCAGCTGGGCTTTCACGCAAACGAGCCGACCGGGCCCGGACAAATGGTGGCGATAGGGATCGAGCAGTTCACCGCGCACCTCGGCGCGCAACCGGGGGGTTGGCAGCATATCGATTTGTTCGATATAGACTCGCCGAAAGAGGATTCGTTGGTTTTGCAAAAGATTGATCAGAGCATTCCAGAACGCCTTTAATAGCTCGTCCCCCGTGTCGGCTTCCACAATTATCTTTTCGCTGAGGGCTTCCCCAACATCACTGGGTTGAATTAAATTTTCGAGAAGTAATTGGGCCGTTGCTTCAAAGAGGCGAGCAGGCGAGGGATCGGGCGAGGTCAGGCGGAGTGTCGACAAAGAACGCGATCTACTTTACTTCTTGAGCGGCAACTCTTCCTGCTTGCCTTCGTCATCGTCCTCTTTGGCGAGGGGGGCGATCGCGGCCAGTTTGTCGTCCTGCTCCTGGCGGAGGAGGCGAACACCCTGGGCATTGCGTCCGATGACAGAGACGTCTTTGGCCGGGAGGCGAATGCTCATCCCCTTGGCGGTCATGAGCATGATGTCATCTTCGTCGTTGGCTTTTTTCAGGCCAACCACGCGGCCATTGCGATCGGTCGTTTTGATATTGATGACGCCATGGCCGCCGCGGGACTGGAGCCGGTACTCGGCCACTTCCGTGCGTTTGCCGAAGCCATTTTCGGTCGCGATGAGAATAATATCTTTCGCCCCCACCGCTTCCATGCCGACGACGGTATCGTCTTTGTCGAGCTTGATGCCGCGCACGCCCATTCCAGCGCGGCCAATCGAACGCACGTCTTCTTCCTTGAACCGGATCGCCAGGCCATCGCGCGTGCCGATAATAATCTGCGAATTGCCGCCGGTGTGCTTGACCCCGATTAAATTGTCACCCTCTTCCAACTTGATCGCGATAATGCCGCCCCGCCGGGGATTGGCGAATTCCGACAGGGGAGTTTTCTTGACCGTTCCTTTCCCGGTACCCATGAACAGGTAGCTTTGCTGGGCTTCTTTTTCTTCGAAGCTTCTGACGGGAATCACCGCGGTCATCTTTTCGTCCTGCGTCGAAAGTTGAATAAAGTTGGCGATCGATTTGCCCTTGGCCGCCCGCCCCGCTTCGGGAATTTCAAAGACGCGCGTCCAATAAACGCGCCCTTTGTTGGTGAACAGCAAAATATGCGCGTGCGTGCTCGTAATGAAAAGTTCCTGGACAAAGTCTTCTTCTCGCGTCGTCATCCCGGTCGAGCCCTTGCCGCCGCGGCGCTGAGAGCGGTAGGCCGTGACGGGCAGGCGTTTGACGTAGCCGGCATGCGAGAAGGTCACGACCACGTCCTCTTCGACCACCAAATCCTCGATATCGAATTCTTGGGCCGCGCCCGTAATTTTCGTGCGGCGTTCGTCGCCGTATTTCTCTTTGAGTTCTTTCAGCTCTTCTTTGATGATCGACAACACCTGGCGCGAATCCGCGAGAATGCCTTTGAGGCGCGCGATGGTCTTTAACAGCTCTTCATACTCGTCTTCGATTTTCTTGCGTTCTAGGCCCGTTAGCTGCTGCAGGCGCATGTCCAGGATGGCCTGTGCCTGAATTCGGGACAGCTTGAAATTGGCGATCAATGCCACGCGCGCGGTTTCGGTGTCCTTGGACTCGCGGATCGTCTTAATGATTCGGTCGAGATGGTCGAGCGCGATCTTCAAGCCTTCGAGGATATGGGCGCGGGCTTCGGCACGGGCCAATTCAAAGCGCGTGCGGCGAACAACGATATCTTTGCGGTACTCGATGTAGTGGTGCAGAACGTCGCGCACCGGCAACACCTTGGGCCGGCCGCCGACGAGGGCGAGCATGATCACGCCAAAGGAGGTTTCGAGCTGGGTGTGCTTAAAAAGCTGGTTGAGCACGATCTGGGCGTTTCCTTCGCGCTTAATTTCGATCACAACGCGGATCCCATCTCGGTCGGACTCATCACGCAAGTCGGAGATGTCTTCAATTTTTTTATCGCGGACGAGTCCGGCGATGGTTTCCAGGAGCGTCGTCTTATTCACCTGGTAGGGAATCTCGTTGACGATGATCGCCTGGCGTCCCGCACGAATTTCTTCGATTTCGGTTTTCGCTCGGATCGTCACGGAACCACGGCCGGTTTCAAAATAATCCTTAATTCCTTGCCGCCCCATGATGAACCCGGCCGTCGGAAAGTCGGGACCCTTCATAATTTTCAACAGCTCGGAAGTAGGGATTTGCGGGTTATCGATATAGGCGAAGAGCGCGTCGCAGACTTCGGTCAGGTTGTGCGGCGGGATATTCGTCGCCATACCGACGGCGATTCCCGAGGATCCGTTAACGAGCAGGTTCGGCAGTTTGGCGGGCATGATCAGCGGTTCGGTCAGCGAACCGTCATAGTTCGGTCCAAAATCGACCGTTTCCTTATCGATATCGCCCAAAATTTCGTCGGCAATCGCGCCCAAACGGACTTCCGTGTAGCGCATCGCCGCCGGCGAGTCACCGTCGATGGATCCGAAATTCCCCTGACCGTCGACGAGCGGATAACGCAGCGAAAATTCCTGCACCATGCGCACCATCGCGTCATAAACGGCGATGTCCCCGTGAGGATGGTATTTGCCGAGGACGTCTCCGACGACACGGGCGCTCTTCTTGTAGGCGGAGCGGTGCGTCAATCCCATTTCTCGCATCGCAAAGAGGATTCGCCGGTGCACCGGCTTTAGTCCGTCGCGCACGTCCGGCAATGCGCGCCCAACGATCACGCTCATCGCGTAATCGATGTACGACGTCTTCATTTCATCTTCGATGTTGCGCGGAAGAATGCGGTCGCTGGGTTGGTCGGATGGGAGAATCGGGTCGGCCATGTTTTAAATATCCAAATTTCTAACTTCGAGCGCGTGGCTTTCGATGAACAGCCGGCGCGGTTCCACTTTGTCGCCCATCAGCATGGTGAATACCTGGTCGGCCGTCACCGAATCCTCGAGTTTCACTTGCAGCAGCCGGCGGCTTCGTGGGTCCATCGTCGTTTCCCACAGTTGGCTGGGATTCATTTCGCCCAGGCCCTTATAGCGCTGGATCATCGCCCCTTTGCGGCCAAATTCCTTGATCGCTAAGAGCAATTCCTGGACGTCCGACAAATCGCGTTCTTCCCCCCCGCTTTTGGCTCGGTAAATCCCCTTGCGGACTTCGTCGCGATTAGGCTCTCCGCGCGCGGCCACTTCAAATCCCGATCCGGTCAGCTTGCCGACGAGGCCGTCAATCTTCGGCAATTCCCACAAATCTTTGACATCGGAACCCAGCTCTTCTTCAATGTCGCCGCCGGCGGAGACATCTTCCCCCGATGCCTTGAGCTCCTGGGCGCGCTTTTCGTGCCGGGCCTTCAGATACTCTTCTTTAAATTTCTTCCATTCCTTGTCCGAGTAAATGTACAGAACGCCGTCTTCCTGTTGGATCCGGTAAAGGGGCATCGTCTTTTTATCTTTGAATTCAAAATAGTCTTTAAGCCCCAGACCTTTTTTCGCCAACTTACGGAGGAGGACTTCGAGTTCGGTCAGCCACTTCAGTGCCTGGCGGAGCTCGGCTGTTTCAATTTTTTTGCCCATCACGCCGTTGACGAGAACATACAGTTCTGTCTCCTCTAAGCCCTGGGTGAGCAGCCATTGGTCGAGCGCGTCGTCCGTGTCCAAATACAGTTCTTTTTTGTCTTTTTTAATTTTGTAAAGCGGCGGTTGGGCAATGTAAATATAACCTTCGCGAATGAGCGCGCCCATTTGGCGATAGAAAAAGGTCAAAAGGAGCGTGCGGATGTGCGCGCCATCGACATCGGCATCGGTCATGATGATGATGCGTTTGTAACGGGCCTTCTCGAGTTTAAAATCTTCCTCGCCGACACCCGTCCCGATCGCGGTAATCATGGTGCGGATTTCTTCATTCGACAATACTTTCGTAAGGCGCGATTTTTCGACGTTGATGATTTTTCCGCGCAGTGGCAAAATCGCCTGGAAGCTGCGGTCTCGCCCTTGCTTGGCGCTCCCGCCGGCGGAATCACCTTCGACAATATACAGTTCGGTTCGTTCGGGGTCGCGGTCGGAACAATCGGCCAACTTACCCGGCAGCGACGCGGAATCGAGGGCGCCTTTGCGGCGCGTCAGTTCACGAGCTTTGCGAGCTGCCTCGCGGGCCTCGGCGGCAATAATGATTTTCTCACAAATCTTGGCGGCGACGGGTGGATGTTCTTCAAAGAAAATCGAGAGCGCGTCGCCCACGACCGACTTTACAATCCCTTCGACTTCTCCATTGCCCAGCTTGGTTTTCGTTTGGCCTTCAAATTGCGGATTCGGGACTTTTACGGAGATGACCGCGCACAAGCCTTCGCGTGAGTCGTCGCCTGTCAGAGCAATGTTCCGCCCTTTGAGCAAATCGTTTTTCTTGACGTAGTCGTTGAGCACGCGCGTTAAGGCGCTGCGAAAGCCGGTCAAATGGGTGCCGCCGTGGATCGTGTTGATGTTGTTGACGAAGGAAAAAACCTGTTCGTTGTAACTGTCGTTATATTGCACGGCGATTTCAACGAGAACGCCTTCTTTCTCTTTTTTGAAATAGATCGGCTCGGGATAGAGTCGGCCTTTGTTGGCATTTAAGAATTCGACAAAAGAAATAATGCCGCCAGCGTAGTTATAGGTCAGCTCTTTGTCTTCGCGTTCATCGACGAGCGTGATTTTTGTTCCCTGGTTTAAAAAAGCCAGTTCGCGCAGGCGATTGGACAGGGTATCGAATGAAAATTGGATGTCCCCGAAGATTTGTCCATCGGGATGGAACGTCACTTTCGTGCCATGGTCTTCGGTTTTGCCGATCTGTTTAACCGGGCCCGTCGGCACGCCGCGCTCGTAGCGTTGCTTGTGCACTTTGCCCTCGCGGGAGACTTCCACCTCCACCCATTCCGAAAGCGCGTTCACAACGGATATGCCCACCCCGTGAAGACCGCCGGAATATTTATAGGCTTTCTTGTCGAACTTTCCGCCGGCGTGAAGGACCGTCATGACGACTTCCAGAGCCGGTTTGCCTTTCAGCTTAGGATCGCGGACATCCTTCATCGGATCGACGGGAATACCCCGTCCATCGTCGAGCACCGTCACCGAATTGTCGTTATGAATAATGACGTCGACAAACGTCGCATGCCCACCCAGCACTTCGTCGATCGAGTTATCGACCGTTTCGTAAACCAGGTGATGCAGACCCGAGGGACCGGTCGAGCCGATATACATCCCGGGGCGCTGGCGGACGGCTTCGAGTCCCTCGAGGACCTGAATTTCGGAGGCGCCGTAGGAAGTTTCGACGGCCTTAACCATGCCGCGTGATTCGAACGAGTAAGTTTTTAATAAATGGAACTCCAAAATGACTATTCAGGCGACGCATCAATTCTTTTCTCCTAAGCGTTATTTCCTGCATGAGTGCCGACGATTCGACTTCGACGACGAGTGAAAAATTATCCAGCGCGACGATGTGGGCCATTTCTCGCCAAGAACCCATTTCGGATTCCCAGGCATTTTCGAGAAGCGCGAGATTATTGGAAATACCGACCTTCTGACAAAGGCGATCGGATTCGCGACTGACGGGCGCCAGCATCACGTGCGCATCGGCATAATCACGGAAAGCATTTGATCATCGCCGACGGGACGAATCACGCCCGGGTTGAGGGAGGTCGAGAATTCCATAAACACCTGGCTGGCTTCAATATTTTTAAGAACGTCGACGACAAACGCCGGATTAAATGAAATTTCAATTCCCGCACCGGAAAAATCGACGGGTAATTCATCCTCGACTTCAACCCGACCTTGCGCCGCGCCGCTGGCTTTAAGCCGGCTTTTCTCGAGCGTAAACCGCACCGACCCGCCGCGGTCTCCCGATCCCAACGCCGCGCGCTGCGTCATGGTCAATAAATCTTTGGCCGCCACCTGCACGCGCATGTCGCTTGATTTGGGAATAACCTGCTCGTAATTCGGAAAATGCCCTTCGATCAACCTCGAAATAATAACAGTTTCGCCGACTTTAAATGCGACCTGGTTCTCGGTCACACTCATCTGAACCGTATCCGATCCCATTCCTTCGCCGGCCAGCAACCGCTCGACTTCGCGAATCGCTTTTGAAGGGATGATCGCTGTCAGGGTCGCTTTTTTATCCTCGACTGGGCGGGCAATCGTCGAGAGCCGCCGCCCATCGGTCGCGACCATTCGAGCGATGCCGTCTTTTAAAAGAAAATAAATACCGTTTAAAATATAGCGAGTCTCATCCGTCGAAACCGAGAAAGACGTTTTTCGAATCATCTCTTGAAGCGTTTTCGATTCGAGCGTCATCGCTTGTTCTTGCGGAAACTCGGGCAGGACCGGAAAATCCTCACGCGGCAAGCCGAGCAGCACGCAGCGTGTTTTGCCGGAACGAATTTCCATCCGGGTCGTGCCTTCGGTATTAATTTTAATTTCCTGATTATCTTGGAGCGTACGGATAAAATCACTAAATGTTTTAGCGGGGACCGTTAAAGCGCCTTCTTTGACGACTTCCGCTTTGACCATGCAGCGCACACCCACTTCTAAATCCGTCGCGGCTAGTTTTAACTGATTCGTTTTTGTTTCCAAAAGAATGTTGGAAAGAACGGGGAGGGTACTCTTTGTAGAAACGGCTGTTTGGACAATTTGAATGCCCTTCAGTAGCTCTGCTTTAGACAAGACGATTTGCATGTTTTACACAGATCCTATAACTCTTTATCTATTGTAATAAATAGCCGTAACAGCAGTAGTGTCCGGTATAAACGGGATTTCTTCTGGTGCGGGCTTTAAAGGTCATCGTATCAACCCTTTTAGCCTGAACGATAAGCGAGAACATCTTCTGGATAACATCCGGGGGTTATCCCCACCATACACAAGCGCGAACGTTATACAGACAATCGGGACGTTATCCCTCTTTTGTCCCGCCGCGAATGTCGCTGATAATCTTGTTCACCAAGGCCGCAAAAAAGGGATCCGTTTCCAGCCGAGCTTTGATTTTATTGGCCCCATGCATGACCGTGGTATGGTCTTTCCCGCCAAAGGAATCGCCAATTTGCGTGGTCGACATTTCGGTCAACGTGCGCGCCAGGTACATCGCAATCTGGCGCGGGAAAGCGATCGCATCGGTGCGGCGTTTCGACTTCATGTCATGGAGATCCACGTGATAATAGCGAGCGACGACTTCCTGAATTCGCTCGATCGAGATCGGCGCGGCGGCTTCTTCGCGGGCGAGGACGTCGCGCAATGTCTCGCGCGCCGAATCCACCGTCAATGGCACGCCGGTGAGCGAGGCATGCGCCACCACCCGAATGAGCGACCCTTCCAGCTCCCTGATATTTTTGCGCACATGGCTGGCCAAGAAAAGAATAACGTCGTCAGAAACATAGAGATGCTCGGCCTCAGCTTTTTCGCGCAAAATAGCAATGCGTGTTTCCAGTTCCGGCGCCTGAATATCGGCGACGACGCCCCATTCAAAGCGCGTGATCAAGCGTTCTTGGAGCGTTGGAATTTCCTTTGGCGGACGGTCGCTTGAAATGACGATCTGTTTACGCGAATCGTAAAGCGTATTAAAGGTATAGAAAAACTCTTCTTGCGAACTTTCCTTATTGACTAGAAATTGGATGTCGTCGATCAGCAAGCAATCGAGGTTCCGGTAGCGCTGGCGAAATTGATTCATCTTTTCAAAACGCAGGGAGTCGATAAATTCGTTGATAAATTTTTCCGAGGTCGTATAGAGGACCCGCGCATGAGGATTGCTCTTCAGCATGTGATGCCCGATGGCGTGCATTAAATGGGTTTTGCCCAGTCCAACGCCGCCGTAAAGGAAGAGCGGGTTGTAGGCCTTGCCAGGGTCTTTAGAGACCGCTTGAGAAGCGGCTTGAGCAAACCGATTGGAATGCCCGACCACAAATGTTTCAAAGGTGTAGCGCGCGTTTAAATAGCTTTCAATGGGCGGTACGGGCGGCGGGGGTTTGGGGGTCGGAAAGATGGCTCGGGGCACGGCGGCCGGCTCGGGCTCGGCGTTTGAAACCACTTGAAATGTCAGGCTAACGGCCTCACCCGAGCGTTCTTTTAACAATTCTTCGATGCGCTGTTGGTAATGATCGCGCAACCAATCGGCAAAAAAAGCGTTCGGTACTTGCAACACAATACGCCCATTTTCCAACCCCAGCGCGCGAATGGGTCGAAGCCACAGATCGAACGATTCGTCGTTCATTTGCGGCCTTAAAAGAGACAAAACATCTTCCCACAAATTTTCAACAGCGATGGCCATCGTTCAGTCACTCCAGGGGATCGCGAGGAAGGTCCGCAGCGATTTTTACAGCGGAAATTTTAATTTTTACGTGGGGCTATTGTAGACGTTGCCGTCCCGGTTGTCAAATTCGTTTCTCGACGGAAAATTGCCCATGCCTCGGCCATTTGCACATAGACGGGCAGACCCAATGTTTCAGCGCGTGCGCTGGGAAGAACGTGCTGGCCCTCGAGCCAATCTTCGACCCGTTCCCGAGGTGCGTCGCTGTGAAAAGCAAGGCTATTGGCGATCGTTTTACGGCGATGCGCAAAGGCGCCGTGAATGAGATCAAAAAAGGCCGGCAGGGTCGTTTCCGGCAAGAGCGGCGCGGTTCTTCGGCGCAGGCGAATGACGGCCGACATGACGCGCGGCGGCGGAATAAAGGCCCCCGGTTTTACGGACAAAATGGTCTCGGCATGTGCAAACAGTTGGACCGCTAGCGACAGAATTCCAAACACCCGCGAGCCCGGCCCACTTTGGATTCGGTCCGCGACTTCCTTCTGAATCAAGAATACGCCGACCTCCCAACGCGGCCAGGCGAGCAACTTCTCGAAGATCGGCGAGGTAATGGAATAGGGCAAGTTTCCTAAAACTTTGACGGGTTGCGGCGGCCGAATCAGCGCGTCCAAATCTTGCTTGAGAAAATCGCCTTGAACGATCCGCAGGCTGGCCTGGTCTCCCCAACGCGACTCTAGCGCGGCGGCCAGCTGGCGGTCGAGTTCGATCACGGTCAAATGGCGAACGCGCGGGAGTAACGCTTCCGTGAGGACACCTTTGCCCGGTCCAATTTCCAGGGCACTTTCGTGCGACGCTAGGTCGGCGGCGGCCAGAATCGTTTGGATCACACGCGGATCGCGCAGAAAATGCTGGCCAAGGGGCGGTCGCATGCGCTTTAGCCGACGGACTGAAAGTGGCGGACGGACCGACTCATGGCGGCGGCCGCCGCCTCGACCCTTGGCTGTATCGGGCGGCGAGTAAAATCGCTTCGATCATCGGGCCCGCATCGGCGCGGCCCTTTCCGGCAATGTCATAGGCCGTGCCATGGCCGGGCGAGGTCCGAATAAAGGGAAGACCCAAGGTGATGTTGACCAAGCGCTCGGAGGCAAAAAGTTTCAGCGGGATCATGCCTTGGTCATGATAGGCGGCGAGCGCCAAGTCGTATTGTCTTTTGGCCATATCACGGAAGACCGAATCGGCGGCGATCGGCCCGTCGATGGGGATACCCTTTTTACGCAATTGCCCCAGCGTTAAACGCATGCGCTTTTCTTCAGAGCCGATCAGTCCGTTATCTCCAGCGTGCGGGTTTAACCCACAAGCAACCAGGCGCGGGCGTTTACGGCCCAAGAGGTCGCGAACAAAGGCCCAGCCCAGCCGAGCGGCCGATGATAACGCTTGTGCAGTCAGGTGTTTTGGAACGGAACCTAAAGGAACATGCCGCGTGACGAGAATCGCCCGCAGTGCACCAGCCGCCATCAGCATCGCTACGTCGGTCGCATGGGTTTCGTGGGCCAGCCATTCCGTGTGGCCCGGGAAGCGCATGTCGGCCAGATGAAAGGATTCTTTCGACACCGGCGCGGTCACGAAGGCTTGGACTTGCCGCGTCGTGATCAGATCGAGACCGCGGCGCAAAGATTGGATCGCCGACACACCGGCTTCGCGCGACGGTTGGCCGAGCCGGAGATGCGGACTGAGGCCCGGAACGGAAAGCATTTCGGCGCGGGGTAGTTTGCAACCGTGAAGCGTCAGCGCCAGTGGATCGCCGACGACAACGGGTTCGCAGGCGCGCCGTACGCGGGGATCAAGGAGCGCGGCCGAGACGACTTCCGGTCCGATGCCGGCGGGGTCTCCAAGGGTAATAGCAAGGCGGGGCTTCATCGCAGACACAGCCTTGAATCGCCGCGTCGTCAGCTCAGGTTGTTAATTTTGATGTCGGCTTTGGCGCGAAGATTTTTGACGTACTCTTCGAATCGTTTTGCGCCGCGTTTCTGGTAGAGGTAATCTTTCAGATCGTCTTTAATGTCGTCGAACGTCATCGCCGTGGAGGCTTTCTTTTCTTCCACTTTGATGAGGTGGTACCCGTAGTCGGTGGTCACAATATCGGATACCTGACCGACATTTAAGGAAAAGGCCGCCTTCTCAAACGCCGGCACCATGTCGCCATGCGAAAAATTGCCGAGATCTCCGCCGTGCGGTTTGCTTCCGGGATCTTCCGAATATTTCTTTGCGAGTTCGCTGAAATCGGCGCCCTTTTTGAGCTGCGCCTGGATGTCTTTAATCTTCGCCAAGGCGGCTTTGCGGTCGCCGTCACTGGCATCTGCGGCTACGCGGATCAGAATATGACGCGCGCGTACCTGCTCGCTGAACCGGTGCTGCGCCGCGCGAGAGAGAGATTTCAGCTCATCAATGTCGCTGGCGGTGTAGCCGCTCGGCAGGGGCTTGTCTTGCGTCACGTCTTTGAGCGTGTCGTAGAGCTGTTTAATTTCGGCGTCGCTGGGCTGAGTGGTCTTCGACTTTACTTCTTGATCGATCAATTTAATCGTCGATAGCTGGTCCTGAATATGCGTTCGGAATTCTTCATACGTCATGCCTTCTTTTTTCAATTCGCCGTTAAATTCCGCCTCGGTCGTAAACCGGGTGCGGACTTTTTTAACGCCTTCGTCGGTTTCCAGCTGGCTGACGTGGACATTGTTTTTCTTGGCTTCTTGGACGAGCAGCCGGTCGTCGATCATTTGGTCGAGCACGCGTTTCTTAATATCAGCCACCCGGTCGGGCGTTTGCTCGGCGGGCGGCGTTGCTTTACGGAACTGCTCAAGAATGGGCGTGGCATTCTTTTCAAATTCGGAAAGCAAAATGGCTTGGCCGTTGACGGTGGCGAGTGTCCGGTCCATGACCGTGGCGCAAGTGAGCCCCGGGATCATAAAAAGAATAGCGGCCAGGGTGCAGGAGAGTCGGGATAATGATTTCATGGTTTTACGGGTTCCTCCGAAGGTGGCGCGGCCGGCGCGACGGGCATGGCGACCGCCGCCATGGCTTTATCATCGATATGGACGGCCAGGGCGGATTGCTGGTCGTTCACCCAGTGATCAAATTTTTCACGTTCGAGACGCGCGCGAATATCTTCTTTGACGGCATCAAATGGTTCCGACGGCAACATCTTGTCGCCGGTCTTCCTAATAATATGATATCCAAAGAGCGTTTTGATGATCCCGGAAGTCTCCCCCACTTTCAAGCGAAATGCCGCTTCTTCGAATTCGGGTACCAGACTTCCGCGCTTAAAGGGCGTGAGTTTCCCCCCGCGCGAAGCCGTGCCCGGGTCTCGCGACAGTGTTCGCGCCAAGGCTTCGAACGATTCGCCGTTCTTCAGGCGGTTGAGGACGCTCTGCGCCTCGTCGGATGAACTGAGTAAAATGTGGCTGGCTTGGACTTCCATCGGGTGCTGGTAATAGCTTTGGTGCTCGTCATAATATTTTTGGACGTCGCCGTCTTTGACGGATAATTCGGTGGAGCGCAGGCGGCGCAAATAGGTTTGAACGAGCAAGCTCTCTTCGTAATCTTTGACCTTGTGCTGCATTTGCGTTTTGAAATCGGCAATGCCTTGGTGGTATGTCGCGTCATGTTGTAGCCCCGCACGACGCGCTTGGTACAGCAGAATTTTTTCGCGAATCATTAATTTCAAAAACTGGCGGCGTCCTTCGACGGAAGCGACGTACTGTTGGTAGCCTTCCGGGGTTTGCTGAAGCCGGTCGGAAAACTCGGAGGCGGTAATGGCGATATCGCCCACCTGGGCGACGACCGGCCCTTTGGAGCGCTGACAGGAAACCAAAAAAGTGGGGAAGGCGACCAGGAGCGCAAGAAAGCTTTTTTTCACGGGTAACATCCTTATCGTAGACTCCAAACAACGACCGGCATTTCCTGCGACATCGAAGCGGGGACTATATCAAATTCACGAAGCCAGGGGATAGTTCCCCCAGACCGCCTTTTCAGACTCGCTAGCGCCCTTAGAAACCCTTCTGCAATGTGCCGAATAATTCTTCTAAATAAGAGACCGGACCATGGGCTTCATAGGCCGCTTGTTGAATTTGAAGGGTAAAGGGTGGGCCGGGTTTGAACCGAAGGGCCGAACGTTCCTGCGCGAGCGCGACCAGCCCCTGGGGGTGGATCGGGGTGTTGGCTAAAAATTGAATGTCGAGGGAAGAAGGTTTTTGCACAATCCCCCCCCCGCCCAAATCGCGCGCCGTAATCCGCAAGGCCGAAACCGTTAAAAGAATTTCGGCTTCGGTCGGCAAGGGTCCGAAGCGGTCTTCCAGTTCGGTGCGCAGGGTTTGCAGGGCCTCGAGCGTTTCCGCCGACACCAATTTCTTATAAAAAAGGATTCTCAATTCTTCACTCGGCATGTAATCGGCGGGCAAGTAGGCATGGACGCTTAAATCCATACTCGGGAACCGGCTCGTCGCGGGCGGTGGCTCCCCCTTGAGGCGGGCAATTTCTTCCTGCAGCAATTGCGCATAGAGGTCGAGTCCGACGGCCGCAATAAAGCCGTGCTGCTGCTGGCCGAGCAAATTGCCCGTGCCGCGAATTTCCATGTCGCGCATCGCCAGCCGATACCCGCTCCCTAAATCGGTAAATTCACGCAGCGCTTCGAGTCGGGCGCGGGCATCGGCTGTCAAGGGAACAGACGGCGAATAAAAAAGATAGCAATAGGCTTTCGTGCGCTCGCGTCCGACGCGGCCGCGGAGTTGGTAAAGCTGAGCCAGTCCAAACTCTTCGGCTTCTTCAACGATCAGCGTGTTCACGGTCGGCATGTCGATACCCGATTCGATGATGCTGGTCGCCAGAAGCACCTGGTGTTTACGGTGAAGGAACTCCCACATGGCTTTTTCAATCGATGGACCGCTCATCTGGCCATGCACGACGCCGATCGAAATACCGGGCAAAAGTTCTTGCAAGAAATGCAGTCTTGCATTCATGCTCTGGACGCGGTTGTGAACGTAAAACACTTGCCCGCCGCGGTCCAATTCCTGCTGGACCGCCCGCACGACCACCGCGTCCTCGTAGGGCCCGACTTGAGTTGTGATCGGCAGCCGACCTGTCGGCGGGGTCTCAATAATCGAGAGTTCACGCAGACCGGACAGGGCAAAGGATAAGGTGCGCGGAATCGGCGTGGCCGTCATCGTTAGCACGTCGAGATGCTGACGCATTTTCTTGAGTTGTTCCTTGTGCTTGACGCCGAAGCGGTGTTCCTCGTCGATAATCAAGAGACCCAAGTCTTTGAAAATCACGTCTTTCTGAAACAGTTTGTGCGTGCCGATAGCGATGTCGATCGTTCCGTTAGCGGCGCCCAGCAAGACTTCCTTTTCTTCCTTGGCCGTTTGAAACCGCGACAGCATTCCGATACGCGCGGGGTAATCGGCAAATCGTTCTTTAAAGGTCCGGTAATGCTGTTCGGCCAAAATCGTCGTCGGCACGAGCACGGCGACCTGCTTGGAATCCGTCACCGCCTTAAACGCCGCGCGCATCGCGACTTCCGTTTTTCCGTACCCCACGTCCCCCAAAATCAGCCGGTCCATCGGCCGCGACGATTCCATATCTTTTTTGACGTCCGCGATCGCGCGAATCTGGTCGACGGTTTCGTCATAAAGAAACGAGGCGGCAAATTCTTCTTCCAAGTGCGAATCCGGCGGAAAGGCGTGGCCGGGCAGAGAAGCGCGCGCGGCATGCACTTTCAGCAAGTCTTTGGCGACTTCCTGAATGCTTTCTTTGACCCGCGATTTGACGCGTTCCCAAGCGGAGGTGTCGAGAGAGCTGAGGCGCGGCGACTTTCCCTCAGACCCGGAATACTTTTGCACTTGTTTGAAATCGTAGAGCGGCACATACAGGCGGTCGCCTTTGGCGTATTCCAGTTTCAGGTATTCGGCTTCCGTGCCGGCGGCACGGAGCAATTCGAGTCCTTTATAGCGACCGATCCCATAATATTCGTGGACGACGTAATCGCCGGGTTTGACATCGCGGACTTCCTCGATCGGCGCGCCGCCTTTGAATTTGGGCAGCCGCGCCCGGTGCCGGTGTCGGCCAAAGATTTCGGCGTTCGTGAAGACTAAAATTCCGTCCCCGGGAGCCTCCGGCGGACCTTGTTGGCAAAATCCCCGCCGCAGCGGTCCGATGAGAAATTGCATGCCTTCACTGCCCCGCGAAGACAGTTGCTCATCGATCAGTTCCCCCAGACGCTCACTCTCTCCGCCGTTGTGGCTGAAGAATATCACGGGTGTGCCGTTGGCTTTCCAACGGGCGGCTTCGGCCGCCGCCATGCTCACGCCCGAGGCCATCCCCGTAGTCGAACGAAATCCGAGATCAATCGCCCCTTCCGGTGGTAATGCTTTGTAGACGAACCGCCTCGCCGATTCCTTCGTCTGATCGTCTTCAATATCGTCCCAAAACCAAGCCACGTCTTGGTCGATATAATCCGCCAGCGTTCCGCTGGGTTTGCTTTCTTGGATGGGGAGCAACTTTTGCGGCCCGAGGTAACCTTCGGAACGCTGCGTGGCGGAACTAAACTCGCGCAGCGACTCGAGCTGGTCGCCATCAAAGAGCAACCGCCAGGGCTTTTCGGAGCCGGGCGCCCAGATATCGACCACCTCTCCACGCACGGCGACCTCTCCTTCCAACTCGACCATGTCGGTACGCGAATAGCCGCCTTGCGCGAGCGTCTCGAGGAGCGAGTAGCGTTTGTAAGAGGAACCGGGACGGAGTTCGAGCGTCTGGGCGGCGAGCGCGCCGGGCGAAAGCGTGGGCAAGCGGAGCGCCCCCAAGGAGCTGACAAGAATAGCCCAAGGGGAGGGAGACCACAGGCCGAGCGCCGCGAGTCGCGCGGCCGGTTCCGTCTCTGGATAAAACAGCAGCTCGGGGCGCTCCGCTAAAGGCCATAACCCATTCCAGGCTTCGAGATCAGCCACCAGGCCTTCGGCTTCATGATCGTCGGACGTGATGACGACGATCGAGGTTTGCTCTTGGCGCGCCAAGGCCAAAAGAAAAAAGGCTTTGCTGCCGCCGGGCAGACCGCTGAGAATTTTCCCGGTGGCGAGCGACGACCAGGGAATTCGGCGAGCGACAGGCGACAGGAGATTTTCGGTTTCGATCATGAACCTAACTTGAAGATTTTCATATCCCCGACTCGCACCCGGTCAGCTCCTTCGGTGCCGGCCGCGGCGAAGACGTAGCGTTCTTGGGAGTTGTCCGAGGGGAGGCAGACAAAGGAGGCTTGACCATCCGCGGTTGTCGTCACCGATCCTTGGCTCTCTTTAAGTGAAACCGGATAAAAACACCCGAACGTAATTTTGCGTGCGGCGATGGGATGATAACGGCCATCCAGTACTTTGACGGTGAAGGACAAACCCTTCTTCCCTGTGCCGGCATCGAGCGACAAACTTTCCGGCTTTTCCGCGGCCAGAAAGGAAACGTCTTTGCTCACGAGACGGCTGCCTTTGTCGTCCAGCGCTTCCACGACGATATGCTGACGCTTGCGGGCGAGTTTTGGCAATTTAAAAAATCCCTGCCACCAACCTTGTTGCGATCCTTCGAGGGAGACCCAGTCGTCGCCGTTTAAACTGTAGCGGACCTCAGCCGCATTCTCCGCGGCATAGACGCGGATCGGGAGGGATTGCCCGACGTCATAGTCATGATCGGTCTTCGGCTCCAGGATCAAGGCTTCGTTGTGAGCGATCAGATCGTGATAAATTTGTCGGGGGATCCCATCCAAATCGCGGCGGCTATCCGTCGGGATTCCCAAGATGCCGTCCCACTCCCAAGGTTCGTTGTCATGGCGGTCCGGATCCCGCGGATAATGCCACGTGTCGATCCAGGAGACGAGCACGCTGCCGGCGGCGTGCCCTTGCACCGTCGCACGTAAACTTTGGAGATCTTTCAAGCTCTGGTCATACTCGGAGAGACCCCCATAGCCTCCCCCGGCGGTCACGCTCGCCTCCGACACCGCATAGCCCCCCGTTTCTCCCACGAGAAACGGACGGTCCGGCGGTGCATGATCGGAAAACCAGCGCACGAGTCCCGGATAACCCAGAGCCGCATTTAAGGAGGCAGGCCAGAAAGGGTAGAGGTTTACCGTGACAAAATCGAAGGAACTTTGATCGAGAAACGCGAGGGGAAGCCAGCTGTCTATGGACACGGGACGCGGATCGATGACTTGGATCGAGCGCTTCAGCCGGCGGAAAAACTGGAGCGTGTCTTCCTGGCCGGTTTCCAGCACGGCTTGCGGCGACGGTTCGCTCATCACGAGATACCCGAGGATGTTGCCGGCTTCTTTCGATCGGCGGGCGACGTCCTCGACCTGCGCGACACAGGAATCCTGATTGCGCGGATCGGAAAAATCTTGTTTGGGATCAAGCCGGATTCCCTCGAGAACCATCAGGCCATTTTTCGCGGCGAGTGCGAGTTCCTCGGGACCCAGTGCCGTCCACGTCCGAATCGTATTGAAATGCGCGGCTTTCATGCGCTCGAAATCCATCGCGGTCCAGCGGCGGTTAGTGTCGACATAAGACACCCCCGGGCGTTGATGGGGCCGCCAGGGCGCATAACCCACGCCGCGCACGTAAAAGGGTAAATTGTCGACGTAGAATTGGCCGTTTTTAATTTCCACGCGCGTGGCGGCGCGAAGCGGCTGGACCGCCGATCCAGCAAGCGCCAGCAGGATCAGTCCAGGCCACACGGTCGACCAAAGATTTCCCGGATTCACTTTTTTTCCATCAGCATCGAATAACTTTTGGCGCGCCGGCTGCCTTCGAAAACGCCTTCCCAAAAATCGACGATGCGAAACTTTTGGCCGAACAATTGATGGAGTTGCTCGCGCGTAAAGCGCTGGGGGCCTTCCCCGTCGGGTTCTTGATCGCTAAAGACGCGCAGCAAGAGCAGGCCGCGGGTACGCAGGACCCGGAAAATTTCGTCAACGGCTTTGGGCTGATCGCCGGGAGGCAAGGTATGAAAGCAACCGCGGTCATTGGCGAAGTCGACGAAGCCATCTTCGACGGGAATCCGCCGGATATCGCCTTGCTGAAAAAATCCGAACAAACCCGACCGACTCGCATTTTCGCGCGCGAGTTTAATGGCCGAGGAGCTAATGTCCAGGCCGATGACGTAGAAGCCTTGCTGGATCAAATACACGGCGTCGTGACCCGGACCCGTGCCGATATCGAGCGCCTGTCCGACAGGAATTCGCCCGGCCGTCACGAGGCGTACGAGATCGCGGTCGGGGCCACCAGCGTTCCAGGGCAGCGCGGCGGCGGGTGTGCGGACATAATAATCTTCCCAGGAAAAATCAGGTGAAAACATACCGCTATTCTAACTCCTTGCGGGATGGGAAATAACCGGCTTCGTCCGGGCAACGGAATTGACTGAGAAAAAACGCGCAAGGATAACGTGGCGATTGTTAAGAGTTGTTAATTGTCCTTTACAGCTCAGAGTTTTCAGGATAGATATATGACCGAACGGTCGTAGGGCCAGCAAAATGTAACCTACTTGTTACACAAATGAAACAAAACTGTAATCAAATACAGTTATAAAAAGAGAAGAGTCAGGAGGAGACCAATGGCCCACAGGATGTCTGAAGATAATGAGGTGCTCTCGGAAGTTAACGTTATTCCGTTAGCCGATTTGTCGCTCGTGCTCCTCATTGTTCTCATGGTTGTCAGTCCGATGATTACGCAAGCCTTGATCCAAGTGGCGAGCGCCAAAGCGGCGGCCGTACAGACCAAGGAAGAACTTCCGGATCCCAATCCCGAGGTGCCGATCATTGTGAGCTATGCTCCCGGCATGCTGAAATTAAACGGCGTCCCGATGGGTTCCGATCTGGAATTTGTGAAACGTCTGGATGATGTGATCACTCTGCACAAGGACAAAACGGTGAATATTACCGCCTCACCACTTTTAACGCACGGCAAAGTTGTACGACTGATGGACGTTGTTCGCCGCCACGGGGCCCAAGGGCTTGTGATGCTCAAGTGGTCGGATAATCCGCTCGGGCCGACGGCGCCGCCGGCCGCCACGCCCATCGCGTCATGAACGCGGCCTCCGTCGCCTTTGAACGGCAGTATATGCCCAGCCTCTGGGTTCCGTTTGGGGCGGCCGTGACTTTTCACTTTCTCTTGCTCGCTTGGAATCCCACGATGTTTGCCAGTGGTCCGGGACTTCCCGATATTCCGACGATGCAGGTTGTATTTAAGGACGAGTTGCCACCCGTTGTTGAAGCGCCGAAGCCGGTGCCGCCACCAAAGCCCGTCGAGAAGAAAAAAGAACTGCCGAAGAAAGCACACAAGTCCGGTCTGGCCATGGCGCACAAAAAACCGTTGCCGCCGGCGCCTGTCGCCCACGCCCGTCCGGCGCCGGAACCGAAAAAATTTGTCTCGAAAATTACGATACCGAAATTCGTTCCGCATGCGATGGACGATGAACCGATCGCCGCTTCACCACTTCCCGGAATTACGGCGCCGGCAGCCAAACCGATGACGACCTTCAAATCGCCGATTTTAAAATCGAAAAGCCGGGGGATTCGCGCGAGCGATATTAATTTTGAGTTAACGGACAAGAGTTCCCTTGCGGCCAATACCCATATTGTGGCGATCCCGATTGGGGAGTCGGCTGGCGACCGCGCGGAACTTCCCAATGCCCCGGCGCTGCACAATGCTCCCCAAGGGTTAACCTCGGGATATAAAATTCATCCGGGACTGGGTAGTGGGTCAGGCGAACTGGCCGGCAAAAACCGCGTAGGGTTTCATGGCGCCATTGCAGCCCCGACCTACACGTCCGGCGAAGGTGTAGCCTCAGGCTCGCAAGGACAAACCAAAACCACGATTGGACAAGGCTTTGAAGTGGCCGGGCCCGTTGGCGACCGAAAAATTCTCCGACGCAAATTGCCCGAATACCCTTCTTGGGCCGAAGAAAAAGGCATCACCGCGATGGTCCGCATCTATTTCACCGTCAAACCCGACGGCACGATCCGTTCCAACATCCGCCTGGAACGCAGTTCCGGTTACACCGAACTAGACAAGCTAGCCAAAGAAGCCCTGATGAACTGGCGTTTCTCCTCCACATCCGCCAGCTCCGGAGAAGAAGCCTGGGGCGTCATCACGTTCAAGTTCACCCTCGCCTAAACCAATCCAATTGCGTTAACGCCTGCTTACCACAACACTGTTGATAGATTTATTTTGGTCTTGGCGTTGACCGGCCTTCGGACCCTTAGGTTGTTTGGAGAGGGAGGGCGTTTTTGTGGCTACAGCCTGATATGTTCTTTGTAAATACACTTGTCCATCACGACGATTAATCCGGCGGCACGGGCTTTGGCGGCGGCGGTGTTATGCACAATGCCTTCCTGCATCCATACGGCCTTTGCTTTTTTTTCGATCGCTTGATCGACGATCTCCGGGACGGCGGAGGACTCTCGGAAAATGTTGACGATGTCGATCGTCCCCGGGACGTCGCGCAGTTCTTTGTAGGCTTTTTCGCCCAGAATTTCCGACTGGCCAGGGTTGACGGGAATGATCTTGTAGCCTTGCGCCTGCATATAAAGGGACACCCCATGACTCGGACGCTCTGGTTTGGGCGACAGTCCGACCACGGCGATCGTTTTTGATTGACGCAAGAGACCGGCGATCTTGAGTGCGTCGGCGTTTTCTTCAGAGTCAAGCATCACTCCTCCTTTTCAGAGTCGGTCCAGCTGCACGACCGTTTCAATGTGCGGAGTATGAGGAAATAAGTCCACGGGCTGCACGGTTTTGATGGCATAGCGGTTCTCATGCAGGAACGCCAAATCCCGCGCGAGCGTTCCCGGGTCGCAAGAGACATAGACGATCCGCGGAGGCGCGAGCCGGGCCATGGCCCGCAGGACCTCCGGCGTGCAGCCGGCGCGCGGCGGATCCATGACCACCGTCAAACCGTGGTTCTCTCGCCTGTCGAGTCCATTTAAAAAGCGTTCGGCGGAGCTAGCCATAAACCGCACATTGTCGATCTGATTCAACTCCGCGTTGGCCTCGGCGTCGACGATCGCCTCGGGAAACTCTTCGACGCCTCCGACTTCTTCGAATTGGTCCGCCAGCCAGAGCGCGATGCCACCGACGCCGCAGTAGAGATCAAGCAATCGTGGTCCCCGTCCGGCCAGCTCGCGCACGGCGTTGTAAAGCACTTCCGCTTGCGGCGTGTTGACTTGAAAAAACGATCCCGGCGAAAGCCGAAAACGTAAGGCGCCCAGCTGCTCCTCGATCCAATCCGCACCCGCGATCTTGCGCCATTGGCGTCCCAGGATCACGTTCGTGCGACTGGGGTTGACGTTTTGATGGATTCCAACGAGCTCCGGGAATTCACGCACCAGGGTTTCAACGACCAGTTTTTCTTGAGGAAAATCGGGCGTACGCGAAACAAAAACCAGGAGGGCTTTGGCAGGATTCCCCGCTGTTCGCACCCAGAGATGGCGGATCCAGCCCTGATGTGAGGAGGCATCATAAGCCCGCACGTGATGCGCCGACAGCAAATCGCGCGCTCGGTTAATAATGGCCACCGACAACTCCGGCTGAACCAGACAATCGTCAATTGGCACGATCGCATGCGAACCCGGCGCGTAAAACCCGCTGATCAAGCGGCGGCCATCCCAGCCGACCGGTTCCTGGACTTTATTGCGGTACCGCCAAGGATCGCGCATTCCCCGCACCGGCTGAACGGAAGTTCCGCGCAATCCCCCGACACGTTCAAGGGTCTCGCGCAATATTTCGCGCTTGGCGCTCAGCTGCCCTGCATAGGCCAGGTGTTGCCAGGAACAACCGCCGCAAAATAGATCGGAGCCGGCCTGTGGGTATTGGGCGATCGGTCTCGCATCGTTCGCGGCGCCGTCTTCAGGCGCCTGATAATGGTAGGGGCAAGGCGGTTTCACCCGCACCGGCGCCCGCTCGAGGATATGGACAATCCGGCCGCGGGCGTAACGCGCATGCTGTTCAATGAGGGCGACTGACAGAAGATCACCGGGGGCTGCGTAGGGGACAAACACAACCAACCCCCCCGCCCGTCCCACGCCTTCTCCGCCTAGTGACAAGCGTTCGATGCGGATATCGAGGGTTGGGGACGCCTGATAACGTTCCCGGTGGTCCCGTGACGGGAAATGGCGGCGCGACATGACGTTATGTTAGCTTTTGGCGGGGACAGTCGTCAGTGGTTCAACGGGTGGATTTGTAACCGCTTGAAGCGCGGGGACAGGGACGCTCAGGCGTTGGATGGTCTCGTCCGCGTCCGAACGAAGCGAACTCTTTGGATATTTTTCTTCAAAGCTTTTGAGCGTGGCCAAAGCCGCAGGACGTTGACCCGCCTTTGCCAGGTCGAGGGCCGTGCGAAACATGCGGATTTCATCGGTACTTTCCGGGGCGCTTGTTTTTTTGCCTTTCCAATAAAGTTGTTTCGACACCGGCTCCTGTTTGCTGCCGCGCAAACCGACGACGCTCGTTCCCCAGGCCGCCGGTTGGTTCGCGCGCTGTGCGATATGATTCAACTGGAGTTCGAGCTGGGCGAGGTAGGCCGTTAAATCCGCCGACGTTGTCGCACTGTCGCCGAAACCATTCGCACAAAACCACAACAACCCAACGAGGGCGAGGCCCAGGCCAAGTCCAGTCCGCAATTTTGCCGACAAAGAAGCGATCATTTCCATAGAGACCACAGGAGATAGCTCAAACAACCAAGCGACAAAGCCGCCCCAATGACGATCACGGAGGGCGAGTCGGATTTCACGACGGAAAAGCTGAACGTCGACGCGGATGAGGTCCGGAAACGTTTCTGTTCATCGCGCCATCGCTGAAGCCCAGAATACAGCGTGACGGTTCCCCAGAGAAGTCCGGCGGCGGCGAAGAGCACATCACGTTCATTAGCGGACCCCATTGCGGGCCGAGTTTACCAGCGCATCCGTTGGGCTTCAAGGGCAAATGCCGTCGAGAAAAAGAATTTACGAGTCGGTGAGGATTACTCGTCGTCTCCGGCGCATCGCAGGTGCGCCAGTGATAGACATTCGTAGGGTGTTTCAATGGCATACGTGACGGAACTGGATATTTCGCGGTAGACTGAGAGAACCACCGCTTTCACCCGGTCGCCATCTTTGAAAGGTTGACTACAAATTTCGCATGGACGTTTCATAAGCGGCTCTGGCTCCAAAAAAGTTTATCAGGAGCGCGTGGATTCTGCAATTGATTCCTGGGTTAACCAAAGGTCTTGCGGAAGGGGTTAAACAAGCCGGGCACGGAGTCGAAAACGAGATTAATTTGAAAGGCCAAGTAGATGGCTTCGCTCAGAATTAGCGCGTTGCAGACGCCGAGGAGGCCTTGAACGGGAATCAGCCACCACGTGAACGCAAAGTTGCTCACGCAGGCAAGCAGCGCGCCCGTCAACATTTTTTTCTCTAGATCGCGCGCGATCAAGATCTGCGTGCAGATATGATTCATTCCGATGCCAAGGAAGGCGATTAATAGCCGCTGCAGCAACGGCCCGGCCTCGGTAAATTGGGGCCCGAAACATAGCGTTTCGACCTGCCGCGCGGCGAGGTAGACCGGCACCGCAAGCAACGGGATGATCACCAGGGCATAGCGCATCATTTGCCGGGCCGTCTGCAAAAAGGATTCGCGAGTGGCGGTGAACCGGGCCAGACGTGGAAAGAACGTACCGGCCAACAAAAAGGGCACGACGCGCAGCACATCAATCACCTTGCTCGCCGACCAAAACAGCCCGATGTCGCGCTCCGAAGCTCGAAAGTGATGCAACAGCAGAATGTCTTGATTGTCGTACAAAATCCAGAACATCGTTGACCCCAGCAGGGGCAGACCGCCGAACAATAATTTTCGCACGGAATGAGAGTCGAAGTGCCAGTGATACCCGCCGAAGCGCAGGCCAACGATCGCAATCCCCAAAATCAGGCTGAGGAGCGAGCAAACGGCCATCGCTCCCATGACGCCCGTCAACGAATGGGTAATAAAAAGC
>JBBQYF010000012.1:0-25861 GCA_038208955.1 Elusimicrobiota bacterium | reverse complement strand
TCCATTTGGACACGACTTGAGCAATATCTTCCTCGTCGACCTCTTCTTTCAGCATGCGCTTGCTCTTTTGCAACGTCGTGAGTTTTTCATTTAAATCGTCGAGCGTCTTTTGGACGAGCGGCAATTTCCCGTAACGAATCTCCGAGGCACCGCCGAGATCGCCTTGGCGCTCCGCTTTTTGCGCGCTGACTTTTAAATCTTCCAGCTGCTGCTTAGCCGTGCGGATGGCCGTAATAATTTCTTTTTCCTGCATCCAATGAGCGCGCAAGCCTTTTCCACTCTCTTGGAGATCGGCAATTTCCTTTTCAATTTTGGCCAACCGGTCCTTGGTGCCATCGTTGCCGGTGACATCGCGTTTGATCGCCTGGCGCTCAATTTCCAACTGGCGTAGTCGGCGCTCAATAACGTCCAATTCGACGGGCAACGAATCGATTTCCATGCGCAGGCGGCTGGCGGCTTCATCGATCAAATCGATCGCTTTGTCGGGCAGGAAGCGGTCGGCGATATAGCGCTGGGATAACATGGCGGCGGCGACAAGCGCACTATCCTTAATGCGCACGCCGTGATGAATTTCATAGCGCTCTTTGAGGCCTCGCAAAATGGCGATCGCATCTTCCACGGAAGGTTCACCGACGTGGACCGGTTGAAACCGCCGTTCCAAGGCCGCGTCTTTTTCGATGTACTTTCGGTATTCGTCAAGCGTCGTCGCACCGACACAACGCAGCTCGCCCCGGGCGAGCATAGGCTTGAGCAAATTCGCCGCATCCATGGCTCCTTCGGCGGCGCCGGCGCCCATCAGCGTATGCAATTCATCGATAAATAAAATGATCGCGCCTTGGGCGGCGGTAATTTCCTTGAGGACGGCTTTGAGTCGATCTTCAAATTCGCCGCGGTACTTGGCCCCGGCGATTAAGGCTCCCAGATCGAGCGAAATGACGCGCTTATTTTTGAGTGTTTCCGGAACATCGCCCGCAATGATCCGCTGCGCGAGACCTTCGACAATGGCCGTTTTCCCCACGCCCGGCTCGCCGATTAAAACGGGGTTATTTTTCGTGCGCCGCGCCAGCACCTGCACCACGCGGCGGATTTCTTCGTCGCGTCCAATGACTGGATCGAGCTTGTTCGCCCGCGCGGCGACCGTCAGATCACGTCCATACTTGTCGAGCGCTTGATATTTTGATTCGGGATCCTGATCGGTAATCCGATGGGCGCCGCGTACAGCCGTCAGCGCTTTGAGAATGGCTTCCGTCGTCACCCCATTCTTTTTAAGAATGTCCGCGGCGTCAGATTGGCCGACGCGAACGAGCGCGAGGAGCAAGTGCTCCGTCGAGGTAAAATCGTCCTGAAGAGCTTTCGCCTCCGATTCGGCTTTATCCATTACCGTTACCAGTTCTCGGCTGAGGTAGGGTTGTCCGCCCGAGACGCGCGGTTTTTTATCAATCGCCTTCTGGACCTCGGCGCGAATCGCCTCCGGCGAAACGTTTAATTGCTCAAGGGTAGGAACAACCACGCCTTCTTTTTGCTCGAGCAGTGCCAGCAACAAATGCTCTGCCTCGATGGATTGCTGACCGCGTTCCTGCGCCAGTGATTGGATCGCCTGCAAGGCTTCCTGTGCTTTGGTGGTTAATTTATTAGGGTTCATATTCAATTTCCTTGTACGAGGATTGGCTGATGGATAAAACGAGAAAAACCCTTTGAAGTTCCACCTTTCTTGCCAGCCTCATTGTTCCGTTTCTTTTTGGATGATAGCGGTAAGATGCTCAAATAGGTTTGGAATATCGAAGCACACAATTTGCCAGACAACATCGTAGTCGACATCAAAGTAGCCATGGGTCAGCCGGTTGCGTAAACTTACCATTTCTTTCCAGGGCACATGCGAGTAACCCTCGCGAAGAGTAGGCCCAACGCCATTGGCGGCCTCGCCAATAATTTCCAGAAGACGTGTAATGGCTAAAACGAGGACTTCGTCTTTTTCGAAATCGGCTCTCTGGCGACCCCGGACTATCCTGATCGCCTTCTCCGCGGCCTCCAGCATATGCTGAATCCGGAAGAGGTCATTAGGCGACTTCATATTGCGTCAGCGCTTCCTTCAGGATGATAGGACGAAAATAATGATTTAGAAAACTGGGCGTGTTCAGATCGACGTTGCGACCCAGTAAAGCGGACAACTCCGATTGCATTTCAAAAAATGCCAGGCCTGGAACATGATTGAGGTCAAACTCCACTAAAACGTCAATATCGCTATCGGGTCCGAAGTCATCGCGCAATACGGATCCAAAAAATGCCAGCCGACGAATAAAGTTTTTGCGGCAAAATTCGTCAATTCTTTTTTGGTCGACCGTAATCCTGGCTCCCATCGATATTCCTTTAGATGGGATCCACCCATTTGCCGTGGGATTTGATGAGCGCGATTAAACGCGAATCGGCTTCTTCGAATGGAATGCCCTTTTCGACGCAGTTCTTTCCGACGTAGAGATTAATTTTGCCGGTGGCACCGCCCACGTAACCGAAATCGGCGTCGGCCATTTCGCCGGGACCGTTGACGATGCAGCCCATGATCGCGATCTTGACGCCTTTAAGATGTCCCGTTTGTTCTTTGATTCGCTCTGTCGTCGATTGCAAATCGAAAAGGGTGCGACCGCACGAGGGGCAGGAGACAAATTCGGTTTTCGTGATGCGCACACCTGCGCCTTGGAGAATGTTGTACAGGAGCTCGAGCTCTTTCACGATATCCGGCGATTGAAAGCCGATTTGCACGGAGTCGCCGATTCCGTCGCAAAGCAGCGATCCAAACGCAATGGAGCAGCGAATCCGTTGCTCGTCGATATTGGCTTGCCCCGGAAGACGCAAGTGCATGGGATAGTCGACGACCGGTCCGCTGTCAGGCATTGCGGAGGAAGAAGAGGGAAACGGCCGGTCCCGCATTAACGCCACGGCTAAACGGACGTTCGCAATCAGTTGCTCGACGGTCGGTAAGTTAAACGATAAGACGAGATTTTTTAATCCTTCGCTTTCACAAAGCAAAACACCATTCAATAAATTACGGGCCGGCTCCAGCCATCCGCGGTGACAGGGGCCCGATTCGAGAATCACGGGCACACCCGTTGCTTTGGCTGCGCGAACAAATGCCCGGAAATGCGCTCCTCGTTCGGGTAGGCTTTGCGGCATAATCAGCGAGGCCAGATGAACCTGGGATACCCCTTCGAACGCCAGGGTTGGCTCCGTGAAACGTCCATAAAATGCCAGGGTTGAAGACTCTCCACCAAGCGCCCGGCGGCAGGCCTTCAGGGCTTCAAGATCTTCGCGGCTGGCTACCGGCCATTCGATGATTTCCGGGACAACGCTTTTTCCGGCGGCCAATTGATCTTCAAAAAGTTTCAGCAGCTGGAGGGCCTTGGCTTTAGGCTCTTGGGTTTTGGTCAACCATTCGGAGAAATCCCCGATCACTCGGACAACGTTTTCCCCTCCGATCGTGAAGGGCCCAATCTTAACCGCTTGGGTGACCCTGCGGGAATAATGAAAAAAATCGTCCACATGCGCTAGACCGGAGCCTGCCTCCGCTTTTACATCGGGATGATGTATTGGATAGGGCTGCGCTATCATCTGCGCGACCGGAATTTCAAACTCCGGGTCTTCTGTCAGAGACACCCGGATGGTGTCGCCGATGCCGTCATTGAGCAGACTGCCGATGCCGATCGCGGACTTAATTCGCCCGTCTTCCCCGTAACCGGCTTCGGTTACGCCCAGGTGCAGGGGATAATCCATGTTTTCTTCCGCCAAGCGCATCACGAGCAGACGGTAAGCCGCAATCATCACCTTCGGATTGGAAGACTTCATCGATAGGATGATGCTGTAAAAACCGTTCTTTTCGCAGATGCGCACGAACTCAAGAGCGGACTCTACCATTCCCTCGGGGCTATCGCCGTAGCGGTTCATGATTCGGTCGGAAAGCGACCCGTGATTCGACCCGAGACGCATGGCCCGGCCCAAACTCTTACATTTCAGGACGAGCGGCGTGAAACGCTCCTCAAGGCGCGCCAGTTCTGCGGCGTATTCCAGGTCGGTGTATTCTTTGGTTTTAAAAATTTTACTGTCCGCATAATTTCCAGGATTGACGCGAACCTTTTCGACGTGGTTGGCGGCTTCCATGGCGCAGTCAGGGTTGAAGTGAATGTCGGCCACGAGCGGAACTTTTTTATAGCCTTGGCTATCGAGCGACCGGCGAATGTCGCCCAGCGCGCGCGCATCGGCCAATGTCGGCGCTGTGATCCGGACTATTTCGCAACCGGCGTCGATCATTCGAATGGCTTGCGCGACCGTGGCTTCGACTTGGGTGGTCGGCGTGGTCGTCATGGACTGCAGCCTGATCGGGTGATCTCCACCCACTCCCACATCCCCAACCATGACAGCGCGAGTTTTGCGCCGGTGGTAGAGAAAAAGATCGGGAACGTAGAGCGTAGGTTTAACGGGGGATTCTAGAGGCATAAGCGGTATTATACCAATTAGAATTGGCCGCCACCCGTCACAAAAACCCAAGAAATCGTCCATTGGCCGGGGGCCTTTTGGTCAGCCCACAGGAGCGCGGCCCGGCCTGGTGCGATTCCCACGAGGCGCGGCGGCAATGGCTTGGTCAGGGATGGGGCGACCGTTTCCCCGTAGGATCCCAGGTAATGACGACCCTGTACGTCCACTTGCTGAGCATAGAGCCCGGTGCCACCCTGGCGATTGTCGAGCCACGCGGCAAAAATCCCCCCATGCCCGTCCCCCGCTAAGACCAACCGCCCTTGATCGGTCGACGTGGGCGCGAGCGCCGTTTCAGGAAGCAACAACTGGCCGTCCGGCGCAAGCGTCCCCGCATACAGTTGCCAGTGCGCGTGATCGCGGTGATCTTCCCATCCCGTCCAGCAAGGTCCATCGCCCGTCCCCCAAAGGACGGGATTCCATTCTTCCCAAACCCCGGTCGAAAACGGCAAACCGCGCGGGTCCCACAGGACATGACCCTGCGGGCTATAGGCTTGCAGAAAAAACCGGCTCACCCCCGAGAACGCGCCGCGCCAGCCAAACAAGCTGTTGCCTTGGCCAATCGCTTGCAAGAGGACGGTCTCCTCCGGTCCTCCCGCCGGCGCGGTGATCAAAATTCCTTCTTGTCCCCATAGCAGGTTTCCTTGATAATCGATTCGCTGCGCTTGCACCCTTGACGAGTTGACGCGCGTTTCCTTCCAGCCGATAACCACGCCCGATTGACTGTCGGCGGCGACCTGAGGATGGCGCTGGTCAGACGGGTAGAGCGATACCCGCTGACCATCGGGATTCCAGATGGGAACCCCGGCGGCATTAAAGTGTTGGGCGACCAGCACCCACCGATCAGGGAAGCGTTTCTCCGGCCATACAAGAATTGCCCCGCTCGAGGCATCGGCCATGCCCACTGGGGCGGCGATCGGCGATGTCGATCTGTTCACGACCAGTTCGGCTTCCCACAGGGTTTTTCCATCGGGCCCCAGACGCTGTGTTTTGATCGCGTTCTTTTGACTCCAGGCGACCGTGACACCACCGCGTCCGTCCGAAAATGCGTCCCAGCCTTTGACATCGGCTAAGCCATAGCCAACTTCAATGCCCCGCGTCGACCATAGCGCGACCCCCTGTGCATTCAAATGCTCAACCATGAGAGTGTAAGTGGGGGTGGAACTCTGGCGGGTCCAGAGGGCAAAAAAACCGCCCTGGTCATCATTCACTAAACGGTAATCAAGCTGGTCGGCTTGTTCCACGACGAGTAAGGTTGGGGGGCGGGGCGCGGGGCGGTGACCCATACTGTCGGCGCGGCCAACGGCCAGGAGCATCATGACGGCCATATATCGGAGCTTTTTAATTGGCATAGTCAGGGGGCGCGCTTCGTCTTTACTATCTTACCATGGCCTTATTCTCTTATCGGTTCACGGAATAGCGGCTCCGGTGCAACTGCTAAAATTCCTGCATGTTCGTTCCACCACCATTGCGGATTGTCCTCGTGCGGCCGCGCAATCCCGTCAATATCGGAGCCTGCGCACGGGCCATGGCCAACTTCGGATTTTCGGATCTCGTGGTCGTTAATCCTTATGAACCCGTATGGCGTGAGACGCGGGCGGCGCCCGGAGCCGAAGCGCTAGTACACAAAGCCCGGGTAGCCCCTTCGATAGCGGCGGCCGTACGTGGATGCGACATCGTTCTCGGAACCAGTTCTTTTCACCAACGCCCACTTGAGCAAGCCATCGTTCTTCTCCCCGATCTACCGGACTATTTAAGCTCATACAAAACTCCCGCAAGAGTCGCGGTCCTTTTTGGTTCGGAACGCAGCGGACTCAGCAATGAGGAGCTCTCTTCCTGCCGCGCGGTGATTCAGATTCCCACCCGTCCCGACACTCCTTCCATGAACCTGGCGCAAGCCGTCAGCGTGATTTTGTATGAATTCGTCCGTTCATCGAAGGTGAAGACAAGCCCCCGGTTTAAAAAAACGGATCTTGAATCCTTGATCCACATTTGGATTTCACTGGCCCAAGCCGCCGATTATCCGGCCGGCTATAGAGCCGCGGCCCGCGCTGGGCGTGTCCGGCGAGCGCTGCAAGGAGCTCGTCTCGACGAGAAGGCTTCAGCCTTTTTAACGAGTTTCTCTCGTTGGTTATTAAAAAAGTTGCCCTCCCGCCCATAATGTCTCCCTCGCCCCTCTGGGATGTGTTGCGTTACCACGAAGAAACGAAGCACCAGCCGAACCGTTATGCCGCGTCACCCGGACATTTAGATTGGGCGACCCAACCCAATCCCTTCCGCTATTTTGAGGGCGTTACCCCGACGTTGCTGCCACTGTTGAAAAAGGATCCCGAAGGCGGTCATCTCGATCTCTATGAAAGGACGTCCAATCCCTTTTGGGAGTTCCAATTCGATCCACCCCCGACGTTGATGAATTATCATCGTCGCGACCTTTGGGGATTCCAAAGCGTGGCGGCGTTCCTCGAACTTTCGATGGGCCTCTCGGCGTGGAAATCGATCCCGCAAGGCAGCCGGTGGGCCTTGCGAATGAATCCGTCCAGTGGAAATCTCCATCCCACTGAAGCGTATGTCATCCTACCGCCGATGGAAGACTCCGATGGCGGCCTATACCATTACAACCCCTATTTGCACGCGCTCGAGCGACGGGTGGCTTTGCCCCGTGACTACACCGACCGCCTTCGCGCGCACTTTCAGTCGCCGGGGTTTCTCGTCGGCCTCACGCACATTGTGTGGCGAGAAGCTTGGAAATACGGCGAACGCGCGCTGCGCTATTGCCACCACGATACCGGCCACGCACTGGCCGCCATGTCGATGGCCGCCAATCTGCTGGGCTGGAAAGCGACTTACTTAAACAGTCTGGCCGACGACGTCGTGCGCAATTTTTTAGGAATAGGCCAAACCCGATGGTCCGAGAGTGAACCCGAAGAGGCCGACTTACTGCTTTTCATATCACCCGGCCATCAAAAAGCGGTTCCGCGCACCCTCCCGGCGGAGCTCGTCCGTGCCTTCGCCCAGTTCCCCTGGCAAGGAACTCCTAACCAACTCAGCCCCGGGCACGTCGAATGGCCGCTCATCGCTAACGCGACTTTAGCCACACAAAAACCCTCCCTGGCCGAAGGCTCCATACGGTTTGCCGAGACCCCACTCATTCGGACGCCGACAACGACGACGCCAGCCGCGCAACTCATTCGCCAGCGCCGAAGCGCCGTTGCGTTCGACGGACAAACGATGATCACCGTTGCCCAATTTTACGCGATGCTCGACAAGACGATGCCCCGAAACGGCCTGGCGCCATTCGATTTAGAACTGGGCGAACCTAATATACACCTCATTCTCTTCGTTCATCGTGTCGTCGGGCTCGAAGCAGGACTCTATTGCTTGCTGCGCAACCCCAACGAATTTATGGATCTCAAGCGCGCCACGGGCCGGGATCTCCTTTGGGAGGCGATATCGGGACCCTTGCCGCTTTACCGGCTTAAGTCGGGGGATTTTCAATCACAAGCCATTCAAATCAGCTGTCAACAAACGATAGCCGGGCGTAGTGCCTTTTCGCTCGCGATGCTGGCACGCTTCCGCCCGATCATTGAGCGTGAACCCTGGCGATACAAATCGCTTTTCTGGGAGGCTGGAATCGTCGGCCAAGTGCTTTACCTCGAAGCCGAAGCGCACGGGCTACGCGGCACCGGTATCGGCTGCTTTTTTGACGATGAAATGCATAGGTTGCTCGGACTCCGCACCAACGACTATCAGAGTCTCTATCACTTTACCGTCGGCGGGGCAATCGATGATCCCCGGCTGACAACCGAATCTCCCTATGGCCACTTGCCCAAAGACCGGCAATAAACACCGGCCCTCCGACATAGAAAAGGCTGTTGAGAAAACGTTGACGCCGCGCTGATTGAGTTTTCGCACGTATTATCAACGAGCGCTTTAGCCCTTGTGGGAAAGACGGAAAACTCCTAAGAGTTTGCAATAAAGAAAACGCGCTACCAGCAAGACTTTACAGCTCTGCACCATCGACTAGGCATCAACTTAGGGAGATCACGATGAGAAATGTTTTTACAAAATTTGCAGCGGCGACAATGTTATTGGGTGTGATGAGCGCTGTAGGAGCCAGGGAATGCCATGCCTCAGTGGTTTATGCAGCGTCAAGCCGGGAAAGTGCTCCGTACTTAAACCTCGATTTAGTGTGGACGTCTACCGTTCCAATGGTGAATGTTTGGCAAGCGACAATCGACGGCAAGGTCGTCGGCGCGAACCTGCCGGCCAGTGGAAACTTAAAAGGAATCGGGGGCATCGATCCCACCTTAGCGCATACGGCGGTTCTATACAGTTCTGGGGTCTACCACTTCACCATTCCGGCTGTCGGTCCTGCTCATATTAACCCGAATGGCGCGGTTTATGCGGGGCAAATGGGTCCTGCCCAGTATGTGACGCTTTACGGTGTATTCGGCAACAACGCCTCTTTCATCAACAGCTGCGGTTTGCAAACCTCGCCTTCCTTTGGGAGTTACGGCCAATACAACCTCGCGTTCCCTTCGCACCGATGGCCGACGGGCGGCGCGGTCTGCGGTTTTGAATTAGTCGGCACGAGCACCTGGGTAAATGTTTTTATACCAAGCGGAAATTAACAAAACCCTACGATACCATCATCTCGAAAAGAACCGCCTGCTGAGAACACAGCGGGCGGTTTTTTACGCACCATGCAATAGACCAGGCCCCTACTTAGCCGGAGTTGTGTTACCAGCAAACTTCACAAGTTAGTGTTACATGGCGCCGTCGTGGCGAGTCGAATCGGACGATGGGTGGCCCGCTCAGCTATAATACCAACCACGAAAGTAACGTTTAAAAGAAAGGGCTTACAATGAAAGTTGAGACTGGCAAGCCCTACCCGCGGGGCGCAACGTGGGATCCAGTGGGTGTTAACTTTGCGCTTTTTTCAGAGAATGCGACCAAAGTTGAACTCTGTTTATTTGATTCTCCTGAAGCGACGAAAGAATCGGTGCGCATCCCCCTTCCCGAACATACCGATCTCATTTGGCATGGCTACGTCCATGATTTGCAGCCGGGCCAACTATACGGCTATCGGGTTTATGGACCCTACGAGCCCGCTCAAGGACATCGCTTTAACCCCAACAAGCTGCTGCTCGACCCCTATGCCCGGGCGATCGGTCGGCCCATTAGCTGGGCGCCGGAAATGTTCGGATACAAGATGGGAGAAGACGATTTAACCTTTGATGAGCGCGACAGCGCGCCCTTCGCCCCACTGGCCTCCATCATCGACTCCTCGTTTACCTGGGGCAACGACGTCCGTCCCGAGATTCCTTGGCACAAGACGATTATCTACGAATTGCATGTCAAAGGATTTACCAAACTGCACCAGGCCGTTCCCGAAAAACTACGCGGAACGTATGCCGGGTTAGCGACCGAACCCGTGATCTCGTATTTAAAGCACCTGGGCGTCACTTCCGTCGAGCTCTTGCCCGTGCATGCGCACGCCGATGACCAACACCTCCTTGAAAGAGGGCTTCGAAATTACTGGGGGTACAACACCTACGCCTTTTTCGCGCCGGAAATGGCCTACGCCTCCTCCAATCGCGGCGATGATATTGTTCGCGAATTTAAGCGCATGGTGGCGTCTTTTCACGCCGCTGGCCTAGAAGTTATTTTGGACGTCGTCTATAACCACACGGCCGAAGGAAATCAGATGGGCCCGACGATCTCGTTCCGCGGGATCGACAATTTGCATTATTACAAACCGTCGCCTGCCGATCCGCGCTACTACATGGACTTTACCGGATGCGGAAACAGCCTCAACATGCAACATCCCCGGGTGCTGCAATTCGTCATGGACAGTTTGCGTTATTGGGTTTCTGAAATGCATGTTGACGGCTTCCGATTTGATTTGGCCAGTACGCTCGCCCGCGAACTCTTCGCCGTGAACAAGCTGGGCGCCTTCTTCGACATCATCGCCCAGGATCCCATTCTCTCGCAAGTGAAGTTAATCGCCGAACCTTGGGACGTTGGCGAGGGCGGCTACCAAGTCGGAAACTTCCCCGTCGGCTGGACCGAATGGAACGGAAAGTACCGCGATAACGTACGCAAATTTTGGAAAGGCGACGGCGGCGTAATGTCGGAGTTTGCCACGCGCCTGACGGGTTCGAGCGATTTATACGAAGGAAGCGGGCGTCGACCTTACGCCAGCATTAACTTCATTACCTGCCACGACGGCTTTACGTTAAATGATTTAGTGAGTTACAACGAGAAACATAACGAAGCCAACGGCGAGAATAACAATGACGGCTCGACCGACAATAACGGTTGGAATGGCGGCGTTGAAGGGCCGACGGACATTCCGGAAATCCTGGCCCTGCGAGAGATGCAAAAGCGAAATTTCATCGCCACGTTAATGTTTTCTCAAGGCGTTCCGATGTTGCTCGCGGGCGATGAGATCAGCCATACCCAGATGGGAAACAACAATGCTTACTGCCAGGATAACGAGCTAACCTGGTTGAACTGGGATTTAACCCCGGAACAGACCGATCTTCTAGAATTCACGCGCAAAACGTTTCAGGTTTTAAAATCGCAGCCCGTGTTACAACGCAAGCGTTTTTTCAAAGGCGGAGCGATTCGCGGCGCCAACATCAAGGACGTTTCATTCCTGGAGCCCTCAGGAGAGGAAATGAATGATCAGGCTTGGGATACCCCGTATATCCGTTGTCTCGGCATGCGGCTGGCCAATGACGAAAGCGAGCGCGAAATCAACGAGCCGGTCGGCGACACTCTGCTCCTGCTCTTGAATGCTCATCATGAACCTATTCCCTTCACCCTTCCCAAAGCCACGGGTCAACAGGAATGGCAGGCCTTGATTGATACGGCGGATCCCAAAAAAGAACCGACCATTTTTAAACCTGATACGGCCTATTCACTACAAGGCCGATCGCTCGTGTTGCTCCGCTGCCTGACTCCGGTGGCGGGTCATGCCCCTTCGGCGGATCCCTTTCAAACTGCCGTGACGGCGGCGTAATCCCCTCGATGCCGCAAATTCAGGTCCTGCCCGAACATAACGTATTCCTGCTGCTTGTCCAGTTCGCCATCATTCTTGGAACCGCTAGAATTTTTGGCGACATCATGCGGCGCCTGGGTCAACCTCAGGTATTGGGCGAACTGATCGCTGGCATATTTTTGGGCCCTTCTATTTTGGGCTTATGGTTGCCGCGCGTCGGGTTGGGGCTTTTCCCGGCGCAACCACTGGCCATGAACCTCCTCGAACTCGTGGCTTGGCTCGGAATGATTTACCTGCTTTTTATGACCGGCCTCGAAACGGATATTCGCTCGCTGCGCAGCCTAGGGCGTCCCGCTCTCCAGGTCGCCGCCTGGGCGCTTGTCTTACCGCTGATAGCCGGCGTCTGTCTTGGATATCAATTACCCGATGCGCTCATGGGGACGCTCCAGAATCGAACGGTCCTCGTCCTTTTTATGGGTGTGGCACTGGCGATTACGGCAGTACCGGTTCTGTCGAAGATTTTGCTCGATTTGGGACTGATGAAGCGCGATCTCGGACTCGTACTGTTAGGTGCCGGAGTTGTCGAGGACGTCATCGGTTGGATCTGTTTTTCGATCGTCATTGACTTGGCACACCGCGGTCAAGCAAATTTTCTCGCGGCCGGGAAGGCGGTGTTGATTACCGCGTTATTCCTCGCGATTTCATTGACGGTCGGCGGAGCATTGATCCGCTTCCTTTTCCGCTGGGTTGACGAACACAGTCGCATCGCTTTTCGTCGCGTGACCCTGGCCTCCTGCATTATGCTGGGTTTTTCAGCGCTGACCCAGTGGATCGGCATTCACGCTGTATTCGGCGCCTTTGTCAGCGGCATTTTGATCGGCGAGTCGCCGCGCTTCCGGCCCAAAGACCGGGAGCAAATTGAAGGTTTGACGCTCGGTGTTTTGGCTCCGCTCTTTTTTAGCTTTGCGGGATTGCAAGTGCATCTCCAAGATATGACGCAGTGGCGAATCTTTTGGATGATCTTTGGCGTGGCGGTGTTGTCGAAAGTCATCGGGGCCTACATTGGCGGACGGCTGGGTGGGTTTACGCACCGCCTGTCTTTTGCTCTCGGCATCGGGATGAATACGCGCGGCGCCATGGAACTCGTTCTGGCGATCACGGGACTGTCTTACGGCATCATTTCCCCTGCGCTCTTTTCAATGATTGTGATGATTGCCGTCTCAACGTCCCTGATGACACCGCCGCTCTTGCGGGGCATGGCGTATTTTATCCCGCTCACGGAAGAAGAAACGGAACGCTTTGAGCGGGAAGAGGAAGAAGCCAAGGCGGTATTTAAAAAAGGCGACTTTAAATTGCTTCTGGCGACTAACGGCGGCAAAAACGCGCAAGCGATGTTGGTATTCGCTTCGTCCGTCGCGAGAGCGACCCTCGGCATTCCCACGCTGCTAATGACGCGGGCGCCGGGAAAATCCTTCGGGCAAAAAATCCTTAAATTAATGCACCGCGATGCTCAGACGAAAGAACTAAAGGACGAGGCCGAAACGCTCCAAGAATGGGCCGGCGCTTTACAGACAAAGCTGAACATGAAAATGGTGACGAGCGAGATTCCGCAAGACGTTATTCTCGACGAAATGCGGCGTGGGTACGATATTGCACTGATGGGAACCAGCTTTTCTACGGATTTGTTTCACGGAGCTGTTCAAGAAGCGGTCGTTTCTGAAAGTCCTTGCCCGGTGGCCATCGTTCGAGCCGGGCCCGCCTTTACCGCCCAACCCTTCCGAAAATTGCTATTGCCGGCGAAAGGATCGATGCTCTTCCCCATGACCTTACAGTTGGCGGCACTCTATCTTGAGGGTACGCCCGAGGCCAGTCTGACGGTCTTGTATGCCGACTGGTTTCGCGGTAATAATCCAGCGAAGTCTGCCGACAAAAGCGCCCTTTTATCGAGCCAGATGGAAAATAAAATTAATGAACTTCGCCAGCGGTACGAGGCCGAAGGAAAGGCGCTTATCATTAACCAAAAACGTCTCGAGGGCGAAAACCCGGTCGATGTCATTCTCCACGAAGCGAGTTCCGGCGGCTATGACCTTCTCATCATGGGCGCGACGACGCGGATTAGCCGTGACCGTCTATTTTTCGGCCATACAGTCGACGAAGTGGCCCCCCGCGCGCCTTGCTCTGTATTAATTCTCTCCCCCCGCCATGGTGGAACGCTCTAAGAAAACGGTCTCCTTCGGATGAACCGCGAATTCTTCTCGGTTCTCCTGCTGGCCCTGACCACGACGACCGTGGTCTTGGCCGATTCGCAAAGCCTGGTCGAATGGTGGAGCTTGCACGCTCAGGCGACCTATTTGCCCCAGGGGCATGGACGTTTTCATTCTCTTTACTCTGGACCCAATAGCCTTTCTGCCGACCCCGATCTTCAGGCCACGATCACCTCGACCCTTTTTGCCGGCCTACGCCTATGGCCGGGTGGCGCTGTTTATGTGAACCCTGAAATCGACGGCGGCGCCGGAATTAGTACTGGCTTTGGCGTTGCCGGATTCCCGAACGGTGAAGGCACTCGCGTGGGATCTCGCCGGTTGCGCCCTTATTTGTCGCGCGTTTTTCTCAGACAACAATTCAGCCTCAGCGACGAGAACGATCGGCAAGTGGCGGAGGCCAACGAACTGGCGGGACCGATGGCCAAAAACCGGTTAACATTGACGCTCGGAAAATATAGCGCTACCGACGTCTTTGACCAGAATGCTTACGCGCACGATCCCCGTACCCATTTTTTGAATTGGGCCCTCATGGACAATGCCGCCTGGGATTACCCCGCCAACAGCCGCGGCTTTACTTGGGGAGCTACCGCCGAACTTGTCTGGCGGGATTGGTCCGCTCGGGTGGGAGATTTTTTAGTCCCGCTCGTAGCCAACGGCCCCGACTTGAATTATCACATCGGTCGCGATTACGGCCTCGTCATGGAAATCGAGCGCGTCATTTCCTACCGCAAGAGGCCAGGGAAATTGCGAGTCATGGGATTTTTCAATCGCGCCGGCATGGGAAACTATCGAACGACGCTCAATACCCCGGCTTTCGAGGAAGACGTTACGAGGTCTCGCGCGGCGGGGGAGCACAAATATGGCTACGGAATAAACGCTGAACAAGAATTGGCGGACGGCTTGGGAAGTTTTTTACGGGCAGGCTGGAACGATGGACATACGGAAACCTGGGCCTTTACGGAAGTCGATCGCACAGCCAGCGTCGGCATCACGCTCAATGGCATCGCCTGGAATCGCGCCCGGGATCAAATCGGTCTGGCCGGGGTCGTAAATGCGCTTTCTCCCGACCACCGTCAATATCTCGCGGCCGGCGGGCTAGGATTCATTATCGGGGACGGCGGGCTCAATTATGGAACCGAGAACATCCTTGAGGCTTATTATCTTTGGCAGGTTATCCTGTCTCTGTCGTTAACCGTTGATTTCCAGGAAATTCAACATCCCGCATACAACCGCGACCGGGGGCCGGCGGCCATCGTCAGCGGCCGCTTTCATTGGGCCTTTTAGAATCCAAACCCCGCCATAAATCCAATCATACTTTCACCGACCGACCCTTTCGTGTCGCCCAATCCTTCGCTCCGTCCGGCCATCGTGGGCGAAAAATCGGGCCCAAAAAGTCCGATCTCTTTATATTCGGCACCAATGAAAAAATTTTCAACGAAGTAAAAGTAAATCCCGATGGCGCCTTCGAGTGCGGGGCCCGTGTGACCTTCCTTGTAAAGATTTCGATCCTCACTGGTCCCCGTATCTGGCCAGGAAAATCCGTTGATCGGGCTGGCTTGAAGCTGGAGCGCCGTATGATGCACTCCGACGCCACCCTGGACGTAGGGTCGAAACCGGCCCTTGGGATAACTGAGTCGGCCGACGAAGAAACCCGCGGTATTGTCAGCGGACGATTGCGTATAGCGGTTCGGCAAAAGTAAAGTCGAATTGTGACGATCAAACCCCGCATGCAATACATCGAACCCGACCGCCAGGCTGGGCATATCCTTGATGAAATAAAGAAATTGGCCGCCAATGACGCCACCGCCATCGGCATAAGGGCGTTCATCATCACGGGCCGGTAGGTCATATCGACCACCAAACCCGGCGCCGCCTCCATAGATTTGAAAAGAGGTTGTCCCCTTATGATAATCCGCGTGGGCGACGGAAACGCCGAGGCTAAGGCCTACCACCAATAAAGCAGAACGGTAAATTTTATTCATCCCAAATCTTAACTTTTATTCTTACCTTTTAGAGGGATAACTGGCAAGCGGGTTACCCGCTGCGGGGATGCGACGCGCGTCGTTTCCTTAGACTTTCTATACTCATCGCATGACTAAACCGGTTTGGTTTCAAAAAGTCTCTCGGTACAGCGACATTGCGTTTTTTGTCGTCGGCTTCTTGTTTGACGTCGTGACATTGGTGCGCATTGACTCCACAATCGACCTTATTTACCAATCGGTCTACCTCGTTCTCATAACTTGGATCGTGATCCGGCAGGTACGTTTTCAGAAGGGATTATGGACCCCTACGGGCTGGGCCGCGAAATTATGGCGTTACGAAAGCGAAGCGATTCACTTTTTTTACGGGGGCCTGCTTAGCGCCTATATCATTTTTTACTTTAAGAGCAGTACCGCCTCCCGCTCGTTGGTCTTTATTGCGCTCGTGGCTGCTTTGATGGTCGCCAACGAAATGCCACAAGTGCGTAAAGCCGGACATTTCATGCGTTTAGGTCTCTATACGTTTTGCGTCGCCTCCTACTTAAATTATCTTTTGCCTGTTTTGATCGGGCGAATGGGAAGCGGGGTGTTTGTTTTGGCCATGGTCATCAGTACCTTTTTGACCGCTGCGTTGGTCGATCACTTGGCGGGATTAATGCCCCCCAAAAATAGCGCGCGCTGGCGGCTTGGATGGTCACCGGCGCTCGTTCTTGTGCTGATCATGACGTTTTACTATCTGCGCTGGATTCCCCCTGTTCCACTCTCAGCTCAATACATGGGACTTTTTCATGAGATACAAAAGGACGGCGACCAGTATGTTTTGCATTACATGAACCCAAGCTGGTACGCTTTTTGGCGTCACGATGACCGTCCTTTTCTCGCCCGGCCGGGAGATACCATCTACTGCTTTGTGCGTGTCTTTGCCCCCCGGCGTTTCCGGCAACAAGTGTATGTGCGCTGGTGGTATCAAAACCCCGGCAACGGAAAATTTGTTAGCCCGGACCGCATTCCTTTGGCGATTTTCGGCGGACGCGGGGAAGGGTTTCGAGGTGTGATGACGAAAGCCAATTACGAGCCGGGGACTTGGCGGGTCGACGTGGAAACCGATGATGGGCGGATTTTTGGCGAGCTGTCGTTCAACCTGCGCCCGGATTACGCGACCGACGAAAGGATATGGAAGGAGCGCCGGATGTAGCTTGACGCTCCCTCAAACGGGGGGCTACAATACGCTCGACGCAAGCGAAGTCGAGGATTACTCAGGAGGCGGCACGTGGTTGGCGATCAAATATTTATTAGTCGAAAAGATTATCAAAAGATGCTGGCGGACGTTGACGAGCTAAAGTCTCGAAAGCCTAAAATAGCCTTGGCGATCAAAGAAGCAATGGAAAAAGGCGACCTGAAGGAAAACGCCGAGTATCACGCCGCCAAAGAGGATTTATCGCACACCCAGCGCCGCATCGCCGAATTGGAAAACAAGCTGGGTTCTGCTCGTTTGCTCGAAGATCAGCTGAATATCCCAGCGGACAAAGCCTACATCGGCGCCACGGTTCTCGTCAAAGACGATGAGGGCCATGAGACGCGTTACACGTTGGTCGATGCTTCCGTCGCCAATCCCGCCCAAGGACTACTCTCGATCACGTCACCTATCGGCCAGGCGCTCCTCGGCCAGGGGGTCGATGCCAAAGTGAAAGTGCCGGTCGGCAAAACCGGCTACAACCTGCAGATCCTAAAAATTACGCGGGAATAACGTCAGCTGCCGGCGCGGTAGGTATCAATACGGGTTTGTGCTTCGGTAGCATGCTTTCCCTGAGGAAAACGCGCGAGGTACTTGGTGTACTCGTCGATTAACGTCACCCGACCGATTCCCGACGTGTCGTCAAGAATCTGAATCGTATTGAAGACGGCATCATCGGAGAATGACGATTTGGGATAGCGATCGGACAGGCGTTTAAAAAATACCGTGGCGTCCTGGCGTCCTTGCATCACGTAATAACCTTCCCCGACGTAATATTCCACCGCCGGCACAATCTTATCGTTGGGATGATCGTCGAGAAACTTCAAAAAAGAGCCATTCTGCAGGGTACGGTGAAGACCGATAATCAGAGCCACGACCGCGATGAAAAACAGAGTTAGTTTGCTGAGCACTTAATAACCTTAACATAGCAGACGTTCCTTGCCAAGGTCGATTTGCTAGCCATTCCCACCGGACCCGCGTCTGTATAATGCTTGTATGGCGATGATCGACGTCGAACAATTGCAGCGAAACTTTGGGTCGCTGGCCGCGGTCAATGGAATCAGTTTTTCCGTCGAAGCAGGGTCTATATTTGGGTTTCTCGGTCCCAACGGCGCGGGCAAAACAACCACCGTTAAAATGCTCTGCACTTTGTTGCGCCCGAGCGGCGGCCAGGCTCGGGTCAACGACTTCGATGTCGTGCGCCAGCGCGATGACGTGCGGCGTTCGATTGGGGTTACGTTTCAAGATGCGAGCCTCGACGACCAATTAACAGCGGTGGAAAATTTGCGCTTTCACGCGATGATTTATAAGGTTCCTCGGGCTGATCGTGAGCGGCGGATGGCGGAGGCCTTGGCCCTCGTCGATCTGAGCGACCGGGCGGGCTCGATTGTCCGCACCTTTTCCGGCGGCATGAAACGACGACTGGAGCTCGCCCGCAGTTTGATGCACCGGCCGGCGGTCCTCTTTCTCGATGAGCCGACGCTCGGTCTCGATCCCCAAACGCGCCGCCGCATTTGGGAATTTTTGCAGGGGCTGCGCCGTCAGCATGGGCTGACGTTATTTTTGACCACCCATTATATGGAAGAGGCGGAGGCTTGCGACCGTATCGCCATCATCGATCACGGCGCGATTATCGTGAGCGATACGCCGGTTCGTTTGAAGGAGCGAATGGGAAATGATCGGGTGCAACTCGAGACCGATGCGCCCGAAGCTTTGATCGAGGAATTACGATCCCGCACGCCTGTAACGGCCAGCCACCAAGGGTCGATCGTATCGTTATCCGTGCCGCATGGCGATCAGTTTGTTGCGCAATGCCTGCCCCAACTGCGCACGCCGCTGCGCAGCCTGCAGGTGCGCAAGCCGACGCTCGAAGACGTATTCGTCGATCTGACCGGCCGGGCGATTCGCGATGAAGAGGCCGAGGCGACCGACGCGATGCAGACCTTTTTCCGGCGGAAACGTTGATGTTTGACTGGCAGGCTGTTTACGTGATTTGGCTTCGCGATATGACGCGCTTCCGCCGCGACCGCTCGCAAATTCTTGTCAGCAGTATTCGTCCGATCACGTGGCTGTTTTTTATGGGTTATGGGTTGTCGCCCTCGTTCAAATCCTCGACGGGGAGCGGCGGTTACACGCAATTCGTTTTGCCCGGAATCGTCATGATGGCGGTGCTGTTTACGGCGATTCAGTCCGCGATCGGAATTATTTGGGACCGGGAATTTGGATTTTTGAAAGAAATGCTCGTGGCGCCGATTTCGCGGACGTCCATCGTCGTCGGCAAAGCCATCGGCGGCATGACGTTGTCGGTGATCCAAGGCACGATCGTTTTGCTGATGGCGCCGCTCTTTCATTTGCACATCAGCGCGTTCGGATGGGTTGTCTCTTTTTTGATCATGGCGGCGACGTCCTTTGGCCTCAGTTCGCTGGGAATAACGATCGCTTCCCGAATGCGCTCGTTCGAAGGCTTCGGGGCAATTATGAATTTTATCGTAATGCCGCTATTTCTTCTCTCGGGCGCGCTATTTCCCCTTAAAGGACTGCCGATGTGGTTGTACGGACTGGTCCGGCTTAATCCCCTCACGTACGGCGTGGATTTGCTACGCGGTTCCCTTCTCGGTCTCAATCAATTTCCCTCCGCACTTAGCTGGTCGGTGTTGCTGATATTCTCGCTCGTGATGATTGCGGCCGCGGTGTGGCAGTTTAACCAGACGGAGAGTTAGAACCATCAGCCGGTAGGCGGGAGCGGACGGTTCTTGAGCCTATACTCAAAGAACAACCCAAGCGGCCCGTAGAAGAACTCGTGCGACAAGTTCTTCCATCCGTACCCGCTCTTCCCCTGACGTCGCCTCATGTAATCGAAGTACTCTTTGCAAAGCGTACTCTCGAACTTCATTGAAGACACTCGCCGAATGCCCGATACAGAAGTAATTCACCCATCCGCGAAGGGTGGGATTCATTTCCTCGACGACCTCGCTCACCTTTCGGTTCACATGGACGGCGGTGACCGCTCGTAGTTTGTTCATCCACACCCGTGTTTTCTTCGCATGCGGCGTAAGTGCTGAAAAGTGCGCGCTTTAGTTTTCATCATTTTATGGCTAGTTTTCTTTTCCAGGTCAATTTTAAGCCGCTTTTTGGCGTTTTGTTTGATTTGTGAAGAAGCCGAGCCGAATCCCGAAAACGCGCAGGATAACGGAAAGCGTGTTTACCTCTGGGTTTCCATTTTCAGAAAGCGTTTTGTACAGCTGGGTCCGGGCAAGTTTGGTTTTTTTTGCCAAGTTTCCGATCCCACCCTGCGCTTCTACGACGTTGCGAATGGCTTTTAGAAGGAATCGGAGGTCCCCATCGTCCGCCACGCTATTGAGATACGCGGTTGCCGCCTCGGGGTCAGCGAGGTGTTTCATTAAATAATCATGGTGTCTAACTGTTTTGTTCATTGGTTTCTCCTAAATGCCATCCAATAGCCTTGAGCCTTGCGAATATCTTTCCGTTGCGACCTTTTATTGCCTCCGACGAGCAATACAACAATCATTCGTCCTTGCTCTCCGTAATACACTCGGTATCCTGGACCCACATCAATCCGAAGCTCCCAGACGCCTTCCCCTACAGGCTGGTGGTCTCCTAAAAGACCTTCCTCGACTCGGTCAAGACGTTTTAATATCGCCGCTTGTCCCCGTCCGTCTCGAAGACCTTCAAACCATTCGGTAAACATGTCGGTTCCGTTCTCTGTTTTATAGTGAAGAATCTCGCGTTTTCTTATTTCCATTGTTGTCCTTCTCTAAGTGTAGTTTATAAACGACATACATGCTAGGCCTCATTTGAGCCGTGTCGAAAAAAGTTCAAACGGCATGATTGAGAAAGTAGAAACGGCATGGGGAAATTGTAGGCTTCTTCGAAGACACAGGAGGAGCCATTGGAGGACAAACTGACCATTCAATCGCACGGCCACGCTCGAAGAAGAACTTTAGGACTCTTCTCCGATCACCCAGTACTTCCAGCCCGTCAGGTGAACGACAGCTTTTCTAGGCAACTAGCGAATGACGGCGAATTTGCCCGTCGATTTATGGCCCTGGTCGTCCGTAATTCGATAAATATAGAGTCCGGATGCCACGCGGTCTCCCGTATCGGTGGTGAGGTCCCAGGTTGCCCGGGGCGGACTGGCGGGGAACGTGCGGACCAAGCGCCCAGAAACGGTAAAGATGGCAATCGAGCAATTGGCCGTCAATTGGTCAAACGTTAAAGGAGAGCCCATATGTCGGTCGGCTCGCCAAGGATTTGGAAATATCCGTGCGCTATTCAAATCGGCTGGCACAAGCGTGACGTAGGCCTGAGCGGGTGCCGATATGACTCCGCTATTGTCGAAGGCCCGGACAGAAATCGCGTAATAACCCGGGGAGAAACTTTGCGTCGATAAATTAGCGGACTGGTCGACGGTGCTCCAACTAACGCTCACCGTTCCGGCTTGGGCCAAGTTTGTTTGATAGGGACCTTGGAGACCTGGCTGCGCGGGCTGAACGGACCATTCGTAGCGTGCCACGGAATAACCCGTTGGAAAATTGGCCGTGATGCTGCTTTCAAGCGATAGAAAGGTAGGCAAATTTAAGATCGGCGCCGGCAAACCGCCCGCGCCATCGGCCCCCGGTAAAACATTGACCGTAACAATCGCTTTGGTTGAGAGCACGCCGTCACTCGCCGTGACGGCGAGCGTATAAGAACCGGCGTAAGAAAAGGTGGCCTGAGTGGCTGCAGACTGCGGATTGGCAAAAGTCACCGTCCCAGGGCCGCTCGATTTAGACCAAGTCATCGTCAATGCCCCCGGCTTGGTTGGCAGACCATCATCTTTGACGGCCGCATTCAAGAGTGCGGGTCCCGGCCAGGCAACCGACGTCGCCGGAACCAAGGAAACGACCGGAGCCGTATTGCCTTCCACCACGCTTTGGGCCTCCCGTAGCGCAGCGGCGGCATCCAGGCGGCCGTGACCAAATGATGAGTCCTTACCCGTGGCCCCCATCCCTTTGGCCGATGCGAATAGAAAATTCTGAATTTGATCCGGCGTGAACGTCGATCGCAGCGACCAGAGCAGAGCGGCGGTGCCCGCGACCATCGGTGTGGCCAGGGAAGTACCGCTCCAGGAACTGAATTGATTATTGGGGGACGTCGTCCAAATCGACACGCCCGGCGCCACCATATCGATCGGCGTCCCGTAGTTTGAAAAAGGCGCCAGTTTGTCACGGACGTCGGTCGCGCCGATCAGCAAAAAAGAATGAGTTGGCGGATAACTGAAGGACAAGTTTTGTGCCGAATTTCCCGCCGCTACAAACAGGAGAGACCCTTCCGCCCGAACCACCTGGGCGGCGCTGTCGATCGTCAATGGGCACCCCGTGGTGTCGTAACTCAGGTTAATCACTTTAGCTCCATGCGCCGCCGCCCACTCGATACCGGCGGCCATGTCAGAGCACCAGGCCGTCGTGTCGGCGTTATTGGTGATGCGGACGGGAATCATGCGAACATGCCAGTTAACGCCGGTTCCATTCAAACCATTATTCCCGCTCGCCCCCAAAACCCCCGCTATGGCCGTGCCATGGTCGGCAATCGGGCTCGTGTTGGTGGTTCCATCAACAATGTTAATGCCCGGTAAACTTAAATTAGCCGCCAAGTCGGCATGCGTGGCATCGACGCCGGTGTCGCAGATGGCAACTGTTACGGCGGAGCTTCCAGACGTGACGTCCCAGGCGGCTGGACTTCCGATCATGCTATGGTGCCACTGGATCGCGTAAGAAGGGTCGTTAGGAATCGCCGCGGCCGGCAAGAGATAGTCGGGCTCGGCAAAACGTACGGCGCCGGTCGCGCGTAATTCGGCGGCGAGATCTTCCTCCGAAACACTTTGGCTGGTCATGAGCAATCGGGAAAAGGAACGTCGTTCCTGGGTGGCCGGTACGGCGCCGGCATGACGCACGGCTAAGACTTGTGCGAAGGCCGCTTGCTCTTGAGACTGGACACCCGTACGAAGTTGGTAGAGGACTACGCCCGGACGGCGTGGCCAAGGCAATCGGGGAGCAGCAGCCACGTGAACGGATACACAGGCGAGGGCCAGGCTAAGCCAGCTTTTTGAGAGAATTCCCCCGATGCCCTCGTTGCTTCGCATAGCGTCTAATTGACGCCCTGAGTTTAAGCAGTCTACGACGGAATGGAAGGGAAATGTTTACAAAACTTAACGGGCCTTAGGGCCTAGGAATGAGAGGAGAAGATGCGCAGGGGCGGGGTAGCGATTTTCGGTACGGTCGTAGACCTATTCGAACTTCTGCGTAGGATCCAGCTTGACCGAAGGTCCCATCGTCGATGTCATCGTTGCGCTCTGGAGATATTGCCCTTTGGCGGTTGCCGGACGGGCTGACAAAACGGCATGCAGTAAGGTCTTGGCATTTTGGGCGATCTTGTCCGCCGTGAAGCTGGCTTTTGCCACGGGCGCATGGATGATTCCCGCAGGATCGAGCTTGAATTCGATGCGTCCCGCCTTCAACTCTTTAACGGTCCGGGCCACATCGAACGTGACCGTGCCGGCTTTAGGATTGGGCATCAATCCTTTGGGTCCCAGCACCTTTCCCAGTTTGGAAAGATCCTTCATCGCGTCCGGCGTAGCGACGAGGACGTCAAAATCGAGCCAGCCTTTTGAAATTTTTTCGATGACGTCGGCATCTCCCGCGAGGTCGGCGCCGGCCGCCATGGCTTCCTTTACTTTTTCGCCTTTGGCGACGACAACCACACGCTTGCTTTGGCCTGTGCCATGCGGCAAGACCACGGTTCCGCGAACATTCTGATCGGATTGTTTGGGGTCGACGCCAAGCTTCATATGCAATTCGACGGTTTCATCAAATTTGGCGGTAGCGGATTTTTTGACGATCTCCGCGGCTTCGACAACGGCATAAGATTTGGTTTTGTCGTATGTCTTTTCGATCGCTTTCAGTCGTTTACCCATAGTCAATCCTTTTCCGTAACTTCAATTCCCATACTGCGGGCAGTCCCCCGCACCATTCGCATGGCCGCGTCGAGACTGAGTGCATTGAGATCGGGCATTTTTTGCTTGGCAACGTCTTCCGCCTGTTGACGAGTAATTTTGGCCACCTTATTGCGATTCGGTTCACCCGAACCTTTCGCCAAGCCGGCCGCCTTTTTGAGCAAAGCGGAGACGGGCGGCATCTTGGTAATAAAGGTGAAGGTCCGGTCTTCAAAAACCGTGATAACGGCTGGAATGACCATTCCGGGTTCATTGGACTTGGTGCGCTCATTGAACTGTTTGCAGAAATCCATGATGTTCACGCCATGCTGCCCGAGAGCAGGTCCTACCGGCGGTGCGGGATTAGCAGCTCCCGCGGGAATTTGCAACTTAATTTGCGTTTTTATTTTTTTAGGTGGCATGGTAAACCTCGGATTGCGCCTCTTGGTTTAAAGTTTGTTAAAGTTTTTCGACTTGCAAAAAGTCCAGCTCGACGGGGGTGGGGCGGCCGAAAATGGAAACCATGACTTTCAGCTTTCCGCGTTCCTCGTTAACTTCTTCGACCACGCCTATAAAATGGCGGAAAGGACCGTCGATGATTCGTACGCTTTCTTCTTTATTAAAAGTGACGGCAGGCCGAGGCTTTTGTTGCGGCTGGGCCGTCGCGAGATCAATTAAATTTTTAATTTCCCCTTCTGGCAGAGGGATCGGTTTGGTGCCTCCCAGAAAACCCGTGACGCCGGGGGTGTTGCGAATCGTCCAGTAGGTCTCGTTATCGACGACCATATCGACCATCACGTAACCCGGAAAGAATTTCCGTTTCCGGACCTGTTTTTTGTTGCGCTTGATTTCCATCACTTCTTCGGTCGGAATCAAAATTTTATGGATCTTCCCCTGCAAACCAAGGTTCTCGACGGTCTTTTCCAAGGAAGCTTTTACGCGGTCCTCATGCCCCGAATACGTGTGAATCACGTACCAGCCGCGTTCAGCCACTACGGTCGTTGTTGTTTCCACAGGGGTCACCTTATCCTATCCTGAATAAAATTCCGGCCACCCATAAAAGGATCCGGTCGATGAGCGAGACGTAGGCGGCGACGACGAGTGTTAAAACGATCACCACGAGGGTGGATTGCAGCATTTGTTGACGAGTCAGCCATGTCGAGAGTTTGAGCTCCTGGTAGGCTTCTTGGCAGAATCGAACGAATTGGTCAAGCATGCTTGGTTTCTCGTCATCACTCTATTTAAGATCTAAAAAGTGGCGGGGGAAGAGGGACTCGAACCCCCAGTCAGGGTTTTGGAGACCCTTGGTTTACCAGTTAACCGATTCCCCCACGGAATTGGCACTGAATTCTTCCTTAGCCAAAAAAACGCCCCTCGACAAAATCGAGAGGCGGAAAAAGTCTACCAAACGAAAAGTCAAAAGTCAATGAACCGCGAAGCCCTAATTAGGAGGACTTGGTCTCTTTGTGCGGCGTGCGCTTTTTGCACTTCTTGCAGAACTTTTTTATTTCCACTTTGTAATCCTTCCGCTTACCCCGCGAATAGTGGTAATTCTTGTTCTTGCAATCCGCACATTGAAGAATAATCGTAATTCGTTCAGCCATATTAATACCTCAGGTCTCAGGACTGAGGACTCAGGGCTTAGACAAGACGGCCGGGCTTCCGGCTCATCTTTCCTCGGTCCCGAGTCCTGATTTTTAAGCGATAACTTCCGTGACGACACCGGCTCCGACGGTATGTCCGCCTTCGCGAATCGCGAAGCGCACACCCTTCTCAAGAGCGATCGGCGTAATCAGTTCTGCGTCAAATTCAATGTTGTCACCCGGCATGACCATCTCTACTCCCGGCTTCAGTGTTACGTTCCCC
>JBBQYF010000011.1:0-25880 GCA_038208955.1 Elusimicrobiota bacterium | reverse complement strand
GAATTCGACTGTTTGTCGTCCACCGAAACGTCCCCTGAGCGACGCTTGGGCATCTTTAGCGGGGTTCACGAAATTGCTGGGCGCCGAGTGATTGCCGATCGATGTCGTCGCCGTTTGACCATGGAAATCTCTTACCGGCGTCGCGCGTCCGCTATCCTCCAACCAATAAATATCCGCTCCTTGAGCGACAGCTTGTTGGATGGCCATCGTCATCTTTTGGGCGTCGGTACTTGTGTTCGAGAAACGCGTCAAATAAACCCGAACGGGCTGGACTTTCTGGCCTGGGCGCGCTCTCGCCACCCGGGCGGAGGTGACAGCATGCTCTAAGACGTGCGCCAGTTCAAGAGCCGTTTCCTGACCCAACGATTCGATATCCAAACGAACAAACCGCCCGCCCTCCGAGTTGACGCCGGATTGCGTCCTAAATTGGCCGCGAACGGCTTTCAGCTCGGCCGTCACAGAATCTGCCAACCGCTCAATCCGGTCCAAATCTTCCCAATCGTGATCGGAAATCACCTTCCGCTTGGCCGGATCGACTTTCGTTTTTTCGGCGTTGTCTCGTTCCACACGCGACGCGTGAATGGCGTTGGCCGCCGCCGCAGCGGTCCGAGAATTTGTCGCCAGCAAGGCCAACTGATCCACCGCCTGTTGCTGAACATCAGCCCGCTGAGTCTGACGCCGGTGCTGAACATTCCAGGGATTCGCTGTACCGGGAATTTTTAGAATTTCAAGCAAATTATCGGCGAATTGCGCGGCCTTTTTCGGGTTACCGGTGACAAACTGATTGACGACAAGGCTTTGGCCCCAACTTGCCGCCGACCCCAATGGGCTTTGCTTTATCCGCGTGCCCAACCAACTTTTTTCGGGATCCGGAGGGAGCATACCCTGCAAATTGAATTGTCCATCCCCGTTGACGTTGACCCGTTGCACCAAGGCCTGCAAGACATCTCGCACGTCCGAAACAGAACCGGCCGCTAAGATCGCGGAGAAAAGATCTCTGTCGACACCGCTAGGCATGGCAGAGAGCCGCACCGCCATCGCTGCCGAGAGGACGCGCCGCGCCGCCGTCATCGTTATAGTGCCGTTCGTCCCGCCCGCTCCCGGCGTTCGGTCCGCCGACCGTTGCGCATCCTGCACCGCTTTTTGCACCTCGGTCCAAGCCTTCTCCGAGGCGCGCGCGACGACATGGTCCGTAACATCCACGGCCGTGCGGCCGTCAATAATCAGTTGGGATAGTGATTTCACGACCGAGAGCAACTCGCGGGCCTGTTTCGCGGCCGTTAAGGAAAGTTTTTCGTTTGCTTCGATTTTCGCGTAGTCCTGAACCGCTGATTGGAAGTCGACCACGGCTCCGCGATTTTCAGCCAGCCAGTTGCGCAGTTCGCCCCGCCCCCAGTTTTTCGGATTGAGAACGGACAATTCTTGCTGTACGCGCGTTAGCATGTTTTCGGCTTCGCCAGACACTCGATTGAAGGTTTGATCCAAATAGTCCTGACGCGTCAGTGTTTTCGAATAATCCTTGGCTGTTAACGGCATATACTCGCTACGGCTGCCTAAAGTCTCGGTGAGGACATGATTCAGAATTTCGTATTCGCGTGAATTTTTATCGAAGCGCGACATGGCTTCCTTCAGCGGTTGGATGACGTAGCGATCGCGGAGCGCGTCCTGAATGGCAAACTTTGCGGCGCCCGAATTAATATCGGCCTGCTGCGCAAAAGCATTGAGCTCGATGTGGTCTTTCAAGGTTAAATGGGTGTCACCGGCCAGGAAGCGCTCGAGCAAGATTTTGGCTTTGCCTTCGAAGACTTCAGCCAACTGCGTTTGGTTCTCAACCACAAACTTTAGTGATTGACGGAGCGCTTCGTTGTTTGTCAAAACGACATGCCGTGTCGCTTCCCACCGCGTCGTCCCCTGTCCATCGGGACGTTGGACGCGCTTGAGCAACTGAACGAGCATTTGATCGCCTAGTCTTTCAGCCCCGAGCACATACAAATCGGCCTTAAGCTGGAAATTGGTACCAGTGTAAACGCTCGTATTAATCAACAAAACTTGGCCTGTCATTTCTGGCTTGTCTTTATTCTTTGGGTCGTCCCGATATTTCTTTCCTGCCTCCGCAATCTTGTTTATCATCTCATTGTCTGTGGCTCCATCGATGACTTTGTCGGCATTAAAAATATGTTTAAGCAATTCGGTCAGGGCTGGGTTTTCGCTGGCAATCATCAGATTGCTATTGACTAGGCTTTTCTTCATTTCATGGACCAAATCCGCAAACGCTTTAAGTGCTTTGATATCGGAACGGCTCGTATCCAACGCCGTATTGGTTCGAACGTTCTCGAGAAGATCCTGAATCTGCCGGGCGGAATCGTGTGCAGCCAAATCGACTTTCGAACCCCCAGAAATTTCCGCCAAGAGCGTGAGGAAGGTACGAGTGTCCTGCAAGATAGCATGGGCCAAGTCAAGATCCCCAAACGAACCGGCGCTGCCATCTTCGGCCTTCCGATCTTGCCAAATGGAACCCGGGTTTAGAATATCCCCGTCGGCTTGATGACCACGCAAAACCAATTCATTGAGATCCAAATCCGAGCCGCTGATATTCATAGTGCGAGAACCGATGCGGCCTTGCAGCAATCGGTCGAGGCCTTTGAGCGTGGCTGAACCGCCGACCTGGCGGGCTTCTTCGTTCTCAAAAGTCGCCGAAAGGCTGGTTGAAATTTCGGTTTCCTGCACACGCGCATTCGATGCGCTCATGTCGAAGCCACCGAATTTGGGATCGTTTTGGTGTTTCAAGAACTGAGCGATCTGTTCGACGACATTTTCATTAATCTGATCCTTTTGCTGACGACCGTATTCGTCAACCGGAAAGGCAATCGTTTTCCCCGTCTTCGCGTCGATCGCAAAGTCGTAACTTTTCTTGGTGCCACGATCGGTCACCAGCGCCTTCGTAACGGAATATATTTCCCCAGACGTAAACCCTTGCGCGCGCAACTTTTCATAGAGCGCGTCACTCACAATCGGTTCGCCTTTGAACACCACGACACCCACGCCCTCTTTCCCCCCATTGTGCTCGTTAAAAAGGGTCAGTTGTAATTCCATGGCTTCGTTGTTGTCAGCCGTGACTACCACGCCTTCTCGCACTTGCCAGTCGCCATCCGCTTTGCGAACGCGCAGGAAATCGTTGAGCTGCGTAAACAACTCTGTCGTTCGCTGAACGCGATAGTCCGTTGGCGCATGAGTATTTTTGCCGCGAATGGCCGCCTGTTGGCTTGTGGCGTCAAAATGGACTTCATCACGGCCGATCACGTTACTTTCTTGCAGCGCCATGCGCAGGTCAGCATTGGCGAACGCCTCATTCATTAAGTGGCCGCGCGTGGTTGGATCCATCAGCACAATGGCATTTGGATTTCGCAGGGCCTCGATCAAGCCTTCGATGTTATGCGCTTGCTGAAACGCCGTTCCGTTAACAATCTTGACGCCGAAAGCCGCCGCTAATGCTTTAACGGTAGGTTCGTTCTCGTACTTATATGTCGCCGCTGCGTTCTCAACCATGAGCATGCCGCGCGTGCGGCCACCACCGACCAAGTGATGAATCATTTGATCAATAAAGAATGTCTCCGTCTTACCCCCACCCGCTTCAACGATAATATTGAGACGATTCGCAAATGCTGTAAGCGCCACTTTTTGCGCACCCCGCGTGGTGAAACCTTTCTCTCGACCCGCTAGCACCACGTCGGCAAATAACCGCCCCAAAACCACGCGGTCAATATGGCTGACGGACTCGCTAGACACAAGTTTTTTCAGCGCATCGTTAATTCGCTTCGCGGCCGACTCATCGGACAAAATGTTCGCGAAGTCGCTATGACTTCTAAAATCGGCATGGTTTTTATCCAACAAGTACTCCACTAGACTTCCCGAATAGCCAGCCGGCTTACCGTGCCGAACGACACCCGCGTCGCTGAGCGCGTTCCATAATTTCTCGTCCATTTCTCGAAGATAGACGTCGGGGGCTTTGCCACCTAAGTCACGAATCACTTTATCCCGCGCTTGCTCGAGGGTTGCGTCTTTGCCGAACAATTCATCCCAGGAATTCTTAAACCCGTCGCGCGTGTAACTCGTCTGATTCTTGCTGATCACGTTGTTATTTTCATCCGTAAATGTTTGCTCTTTGAGCCAATGGTCGAAATCACTTCGCGCGCGTTCCAGGTGTTCGTTGGCGCGCTTCAAAGCCGCATCGGCTTGGGCCGATGGAGTTTTTTGGTGCGCTTCGCTCGCTCGGGCATGGGCCTCTTCCGCTGACACCAACGCATCGTGCAGCGGCTTGCCTTGTCGTAACGCCTCAAAGGCAAATAGTAGGTGCCCAGGTAAACCCTTATTGACAATCTCCCGAAGCTCCTTGGCCCGATCAATGGCCGTCTGGTTGCGGGATTTACCCGCCGCCATGAATTGGCGAGTGAGCTTGTCTTGTAATTTGGTGTCATTGCGCGCTTCGGCATACGCGAGGCTGGCGCGCAGCCGCGCCCCCTCCACTTGCCGATTGATCGCGACATTAAAAGCTTTTTCTTTCTTGGCAATCTGATCGAGCAATATTTCTTTGTTAAACTTCGAGCCTTCGGCCACGCTAAGGCCGGCGACATCGCGAATTTTCGCTGAGAGATCTTCATCCGGCCGTTCGCCTTCCTTCAATGCGTTTAGCTCGCGGCGTAGTTCCTTAAAACCTGTTTGCATACGAGATTTTTCAGCTTCTCCACGCGCTTTAATTTCATCGAGATGCGTTTGTTCCGCTCCACGCGCGAGGCGATCCGCCCTTGCGCCTTTAAGCCAGGCTTCAATCTGGCGTACGGTCCGCGTGACCGCATTGCTTGCTTCTTTTGCGGCTTCGCCCGCTCGAGCGGCGCGCAGTTCGGCGCGCGCGGCGTCTAACCGGTTTTGTGTTTCGCGCGTCAGCGAATCGGCTAGATCGCGAACCGCATTCAGCTGCCGCAGGGTGTCGCCTTGGGAAATCTCAGACGGGCCATTGCCTGCACGTTCTCGCGTCGCTCTAATCGCGTCGCTGAGTTCCTGACCCGTTTTGGCAGCGTGGCCATTTTCAATGGCTTGCGCCTCATGTTCAAGCGCGCTCAGGTGGGCCAAGTCGGCCGCCGACAGTTTGTGGTCTCGGTCAAATTTATCGCGAAGCGCTTGAACCTGATGAACGATTTCTTCTGCGGTGCTGGCTTGTTGCTCCTGGTCCACTACTCGATGAACCGCGCGGTCCGACCGGTCGAATTTAGTTAACTGCTCGGTCGCTTGCTGCACGTCCGCGGCCGTCTGCACGTGTTCGACCAGCTCCCCCAAGGTAAAGCCACTGAATACATCACCGATGGGGGCGGAGTGTTCGATAGACTTTGGGGATAAGGTTAACGGCTCGGCAGCCGCGACGCCGGTGACGATTCCAGCGAGATTGAAGGCAACAAGCGCTTTGGCTACATTGAGCTTGGCCCCGGCCAACCACTTCTGCATGGCATTGCCTCGTAGATCCGCCTCGAGCTTCGCCGCATCAATTTGCGCCTGCCGCAGGCTTTCATTGGACAACGCCTTGTTCAACGCAATCCGTTCGCGCATTGCCGCCAGAGGTTGTTCAAAATCTTCCACATTCGGTACGCTCGTTTCGGCGGATGCCGCGCGTACTCGCTGGGCACGAATCTCTTGAGCACGCTCTTGAATCAATTTTGATTCGGCGTCGGCTGGTAAACGTTGGCCGCCCTCGCTAATCGGCTTGATCTGGCTGGCCAGAACATCACGGCGCGCTTCGAGTTCAGCTGACGCTTCGCCATTAGCGGCCTGCTGTTGGCGAATCTGATGTTGAACCGTCTCCATCTCTTCCGACAAGTTCGCTCCGTGCACTTCGGCGTTCGCCCAATTCTGGCGGTTTCCGATTTGCTTCTGAATGTTTTGGGCGGCTTTCGTGCGTCGTGCGCTAGTGTCAATAATTTTCTGGACGTCGGCCAACGTTTTTCTGGCCGCTCGGTTACGGGGATCGCTTTGCAAGGTCTGGCGAGCTTTGGCTGCAATTACTTGCGCCCCGGCGTTTTGGAGCTTGGCGCGGATCGTAGCCTGGGCCGCGTAAGCGTTCTCAAGTTCCGCTTTGGCCGCCCGGTCTCCCGCTGGCGCGCTCTCACTATTCGCCAGTGCTTTGGCCAGACGCGCATTGGCTTCTTGTAGATTTTGCGTCAAATTTTCCTGCTCCAAAACCTGTTGCGTGACTTGCCGCGCGGTTTGCTTCTGATTGACTACATTTTTTGCATCCGTTACCACGTCTTTCGCGTAGTCTCTTACGAATGACAAATCTTTTTTCTCACCCGGGGCGGCCTGTTCCGCGCGTTCGGTAGCTTGAACCAACTTCAAGCGGGATTCTGCCAGCCTGGCCTGCGCGTCATGATATGCGGCATCGTCTTCATGAGCGGCGATTTGCGCGTCTGTCCCATCTCGCGCCGCTTGCGCGCGGCTGAGGTTCGCCTGCGCTTGGGAGGCGGTTCGTGAAGCCTTCAAGGCCACTTCGCTATTGGTGCCCGAGTGCAATCCTTCGAATGCAGCTTGCGCGTCTAGAACTTTAGCTTGAGCCCGTTGCTGGGCTAAGGGGTCTTCAGCCGTATCGACCGCTTTCGACAGCGCCGTCTGGGCATCGACAACGGCTTTTTGAGCTGCCGTAACATCCCATTGATGTCCCAGCTCTGCGAGTCGAACCGGTGTTTCATTAAGGATGCGTACGACACCGGATGGATCACCGGCGGTCCCGAGCAGATGACTCAGCAATCGCGGCATTTCGCCAGCAGCGGCTTGTACGAGCTCCAGGTTGGACGCCATCACCGTGCGAGCGTTTTTCTCCTGATTCGATGCCGTTGTCCAATCTTGCCGATTGGCATCGGTCGGGTCCGCCAGATAGTTTGCATGGGCTTTATCAGTACGCGACTGCAACTCATTCAACGCCATAGTGGGATCCTTATAAAAGGAGGGATCGGTCGGATCGCCAAGAGGTAAGCCGGTTTTGGCTAAGTCGGATTTAGCACCAAATATCCCGGTCTCCCCAGCGAGTGGCGCATCGGGCGTTACAAAGTCAGAGGCTTGTCCGAGATACGATCTAGCAATTTCAATCGGTTTGTTGATCAAGCGGCGCAACGGACTTAAGATGTCAGAACTGTCGTGCATTTCCGTTTCGGCCTGCCGTTCCGAGTAGCCCTGCGCCAACCCGCGAAGAACAGGATCCGTTCCTTCCATCGCTTGAGCGACGGAATCGGCTACTCTAGCCTCAGCCCCAGAGTGAGCGATGATCGGTCCGGCCAATGTCACCCCTGAGAATTCTCCTAAGCCCGGCAGTCCAATCAAGCCGCCGATCGTTGATCCGGCCAACCCTAACGCCATTTGTCCAGCAAGAGCCTTATTTGCCTCAACCATTGATTTCCAGAGTGATGTGCCACTTTCGGCGGAGAGGTAATGCGAACCTCCCATACCAATTGTCGTCCCCAACATCCTGGCCAATGAATTAGCAATCTTGCCCTGCGCTTCTGGAGTTCCTTGATTGATATTGTCCATTATCGATCCGATCGAGTCGTACATGCCATCGACAAAGTGGTAGCTCATAACACCGCCCGATAACGTTCGGATAGAACTTGCTGCTCGAGCCCAGCCGCTCATTTCCGAAACGATGGCGCCATCAAACGACGTAAGTGCCGTTGCGGTATTAAGAGCAGAGTCGACGTTGGTCGCCCACTTGGAAATCAACCCTTCCACCCCTCCAAAGGCATACATTTCGGCAGCGGTCTTGACGGCGCTGTAGCCCGCGACTAACAGCGTTCTTCCAGCAACTTTGAATGAATCCCCCTGGTCGACAGCGCTTTGAATCCAATTTTCGCCGAGAATGGTCGGGGTTAAACTGTTTTGCAACGCCGTATTAATATTAAAATTGGCATCGTTTTTGCCCACCGAAGAGCCTAACACTCCTTGAAGATTAGCGCTTATCGGGTTGCCCTGCGCATCCACCCACACCCCGCGCGTACCATAAGCCGACATGTAACGAGAGTCGTACGTGGCTCCGGTCAATGACAGGGCATCGGGCAAAATGCGCGTTGCCCAGGGATGCTCCGCTTTATCACCCGAGCCATCGGCGATATTCAGGAAATCCATGATCCCAGCAGCGTCATTTAAATGCGCCACCTTAAATGTCGCCCCGTCCTGGCCGGTTTGCGAATCGCCGGTCCAATTGCCCAGAGTTTCTACCCCCCAACCAACTGCGGCCGCGGCACCATCAAAAATGAGGTGAATAGGAGCGGTCACCCCCTGGAACCACAAATCCATAATTGCTTGCCCCGCGTCGGTCGAAGGACCGAAGCTCGCGAATCGGGTTTGGTTCATCGATGCCTGCATATCGCGGGCCTGCATCGCGCCAGCGAAATTTTCAAATGCCTTGAACTGATTCAAATCGAAGGGTTGGCCGGTTTTATCGTTGACCTCTAAACCCAAGTAACTGTAGATCCTGTTTAGATCGTTTTGGGCCAGGTTGTTGCGCTGAACAATTTGGTTTTGATACCCAAAGCCTGCGCCGTCCTTACTACGCGCATACAATGGACTGTCGGGACCGAGGTTCGAGTTCAGATTGCCAAACTTTGCGTTGATGCCCTCGACGATTCCCTTCATTGCATAAATTGACCCCGACCCCGATGCGATGCTGTGCAGTTGCCCGATTTTATTGGCGATGTTCTTTATGTCCACATTATTGGCGTCGTAAACAGACTGAAATTGGTCGTTGGCCGCTTTCAGACTGCCATTGCTTGCCATTTGAGTCCGCAAGGCCGAATCACTGTTCATATATTTGTTGAATCGGTCAGCGCCAATTATTAATTTGTCATGGCCGGTTCCCAGATTGTTGCCCGATTTATCGGAATAATTGAGGGCCGCCTTGACCACGCGCTTATTCAAATTGACCGACCCGTCTTTGCCGTCCGGGCCATCCAGAAGCTTCTGAGCATCGTCGTAATCGCTCTTCGTGACTGACGGCCCGTCCGGATTCCAGAACCGGTCCCAGGCGTCATGAGCCGTGAGGTAGCCGTCCCTTTGCATCAGAAGTCCCTTGCCGGACATCGAGCCGCCGAATTGCGCCAATCCTTGAAGCATCACACCGCCGGCCATTTCGCCAACACCTTTCATCAACTGTCGAGCCAAATCCATGGTCGAGGGTACGCCCTGTCCTGTCTGCTGAGCAATGTGAATCGCTTGGACCTGTCCCTGGAGATCGCGCGCCGCGCTATTAATTGTTTCCGACTGCATCTTAAGCTTTGAATAGCTATCGTCTGTCAACTTGTGGATTTGCTGCAGCGACGCCAATTTTTTCTTGAGTTTATCGATCGTATTTACTTTTTCGCCATCCTTATTTTTGCCACTCTGGTGAGGATCAATTTGCTGAGCCAACGCCAGCTCGGCCGTGATTCGGTCCTCTGCATTTTTCATCGAGGCCAGTAATTGTTTGTAAGCATCGACAGCCGTATCGTAGGCGGCTTTCGACTTCGTCATCGCATCGACCGCATCTTGAATATTGCCTTCGATCTTTGCGGCGGCTGTGGGATCCTGCACATTGTTCCAAGCGTTTTTGATCGATTGATAGGCCTTGTTCATTGACTCATTCGAGTCGCCTGATGTCTGATTGACCAAACCGCTATAGCCGGAGAACATTGCCTGATCGCCGATATCCTTCTGATTCGATATGCTGAGCAGAAATTGATCACCAGCACTTGCCGATTCCGTCGCGATACGCTGAGCTTCAGTTTGGATTGCGGGTAGGTTCGCGACGACCCTCATTTGCTCGGACGTCGCTTCGGGTGACTCTAATTGCGGTAACCCATCATGCAGGCTTGACGTGTAGGTGTTGAGGCCGGTAGCATTCGATGCCGCCACGGCTCGAAATTGCGTTTGATCGACGTTGGGCTGCGTTAGCAACGCCAGCTTCGGAAACTCATGAGCGGTAAAGTTCGCTACGCAAGCCGTCTCAGCGCCCGGGGCATCGGAGACACAGTCGTCCATCGGGTGGGTATAATTCTTTCGGCCGTTGGTAAATTGGTCCCCAAGCACATAGACCGCGCGGGAGTCTCGGGGTTTGGATCCGGTTTTTGCCCACCCTGTGGTGCCCGGCATGGTGACCACCATCGCCGCGACGATGATCACGGCGAGGGATTGACGGAGAATCGATGTAGGGTGCGACGCGTTTCGCATGGCTCCTCTTGGGGCGACTGGAAATCCTTTTAGACTTCTAAAGCATACCGCGGATCGACGGAAGCTGATATAGTCCGCAGGTCTAATTTTCCCTATCCGTAGGACCTACCAATTTCTTAGGTCTTGCTCGTGATTGCGAAGGTGTATTCCTCTTTAAATTTAGCAGAGATGTGTTACGGCGGCGTTACGGACAGGAGTGCTTGAAAATTCCTACTGAGGGGGGTTGTTGGCAGAATCCTTGGTGATATTTTTCCATTCAGGATCGGCCCCGCTATTGCTGGTGTGACCCCAGCGCGGAAGGCCATACATCAGGGTGTCCTCGCCGCCGTAAGCTTCGGCCTTGAGCTTGAGCGTTCGGCCTGGTGAAGTTGTAAATGGAATTTTGGGCATCTGGATGATCCGGACCACGGTCACCTTATCCACATTCTGACCAATTCGCGGAGGAGGCACATAAACATTATTGGAAGAATTTCCGAACATGTCGAAAACGTTTTTGCGAATATGTTCATAGACAGAATTTGGAACGGGGGAGCCGTGCGCCGGGTGATCGTTCGACCCTCCTGAAGAATCCGTCGGATCGGGATCCCCTCCGCTGGTCGTGACATCAATTCCCACACCATTTTCATTTTCGATTTCGTCTTTGGAGATGCTTCCCATCACGCGCTCTTGCCCTTGGATGCGGGCGGCAAAGTTTGCCGCTTGTTGAGTTTTTATTCCCTGCCAGCAACAGTAAAGAACCACCATGCCGGCGCCGACCAGCGTCGCCAAAAGTGGAAGAATAAAGACCATTTCTGTCGCAGCCTGGCCCGATTGACGAATTCGAACCATCAGCGCGCCGCCAGCCGAATGTAATAGGTGGGTTTAAAATGGGCCGGTGGTTTGCCCGGTTTGTTCGGGTCGAGTGTGACGCCAGAATTTCGCACGACATAAGCGCTCGCTTTTGCGACAACATAAATATCCGTAAAAAATCTAATCATGTGGACTCGTTTCATCACGACCGCACCAGCCCCAATCTGCTGGGATTTGTTTCCGCCCCCTGTTTTAACATTCATCGTCGCGCGGGGGTCGTCCCAGTCCGGGTGCACCCAGCCAATAGTTCCATCGGGTTGCTTAAGCAATTTCGAGAGACTCGTTCGATTTTTGCCGTCAACCTTGATCCAGACATCTTCCGTTTTGTAAGGGATAGGTTGCATCATCGTCAGCACGTTGGGACCCGAGGTTGCCGTTGGCATGCCGGGCACCTGCTGGGAGCCAATGATCCGCCCAATGGCGTCGGCCGCTTGTTGACCATCATTGGAATTATAGACGATCACTTGAACGTCGGGCGTGTTCAACCCATCAATTTGTTGCAAAATATCCTTTAACCCTCCCGCCCCGGCGTTCGTGGATGTTGCCGATCCCTCCGCTCCCAAAAACCGGTTGTAGGCATTCGAATACATCTGCTGCGCCTTATTGACTGTCGCCACAAGTTGTGCGTAATTTTTGGATTTACTTTCGCCCATATTGTAGTCGTTGGCTTCGGAGATATTGGGGACCTGGTGGCTATTCCCAGAGGCGTTCTTAGCGTACATAGTGTTCAACCATTCATTACGATCTACTGTGAAGTTAATGCTGCTGGCCTCCATCGAGGCAACGGCGCTGGCTACGGCATCGGCAAGATTTTGTGCTTCTAATTTGGCTCTTGTCACGCGATAAATGTTCAGCACGGCAAAAAGCAAAACGACGCCCACGAACATGAGCATCATGGCCATCGGGACAAATTGTCCGCTCCGGTTGTTTAAGCGTTTCGGGATCAAAGGTATACCTCCACTAAAAAAGTAACAGTTGCATATTACAGGCATGTTACAATTCTCCTGCAAATTCTTATTTAAAATAATCGGCGTAATACGAACGTAACAGAAACTCGTTACACTTCAGATGAAAGACCCATGAAAAATAAACTTCCAATGCCAGCGGCATATCCGCCGCCAAACCTAAAACCGTTATTTGGGGCGATGCGACAATATTTATGGATTTTGGTCCTGTCCCTTTTAATTTGCCCTCTTTCAAAAGCGTCCGCCATTTCGATCGGCAATCAGACCGTGACCAATACGACCATTCCTTATGAGACCCTAGAGCCGCATGGAACCACGATTCAATTTACGATCGACTTCCCAGCGGAAATTCATGTAGACGTGCGCGACTCTGTTTCAGGAAACAATGTCACGACGATCGACCAAAATTACGATACGGCGGGAGCAAAAAACTTATATTGGCAAGCTTATTGGCTCCTTGGAACGCAAGGAGGACGCAAAGATGGTTATTACCAACTCACGCTGACCGCGACGGACTCTTTGACTGGGGATACCAACACAAAATCGATTAACCTTTTGGTCGGAATTACGTCCATCGACATTCACAACCTAACCGCTCATTCATCGTTCGATAGTACGGGCAATGCTGGGCCGCCATTTGCCATCAGTTATTTGTTGGCCAAAAGCGGGATGGTTACGACGACCGTTATCGATTCAAGCAATACTGTTGTGCGCACCTTGGTGAGCAATAAACTCCAAGTCGACGAAACAATATCAAGCAACACCGTGGTATGGGATGGGACCACGGATAGCGGCCATCCGGCTCCATTAGGTCTTTACACGGTGTTGGTCGATGCCACGGACCCCGCAACGGGTGACCGCGCCATTACGAAATCGCTTCCCTTGGCCATCACCACTTTGTCCGGCTCGCTAGGGGACCCCATTGCCACTTTCAAAACCGGGGTTTTTGTTTTTCCCAACCCCGTACGCGCGGGACTAGCAACGATTCAATTTACGACGGTACGTGATGGCGCAACGGTATTCCTTAAAATTTATACGCTGAGCGGCGACCTGGTATTGAATAAAATATTTTCGGGGCTCTCCGCAGGAACGATAACTCAGTTTCCGTGGAACGCCCTTAACGACGCGGGCAACAAGGTGGGTCGCGGGCTCTACTATTACGAAGTTCGCGAGGAAGACCCGGTCAGCACGATTCAGATCATTAAGAAAATTGCGGTAATCCAATGAACCGGCGGCAACCCTATAGCCCCCACAGGATGGTCGCCATAGCGGGACTGTCCCTATTGTCCACGCTCTGGACAGCGCCAAGTCAACTTTACGCCAGCAGTAGCAGTAGCGGAACTAAAAACGGTAACTTCCTAAAAATTCAGACGGATGCGCGTGGGGTCGCCCTCGGTGACTCCGTCGTGTCGATGGCGCAAGGCGTTGACGCCTTGCGGTGGAACCCGGCGAACTTAAGCACCCTGGACGGGAAGGAAGTTACGGGAACTCACGTTCAATATTATCAAGGCGTTCAAATTGAGAATGTCGGGGCGGCTTACCCGATGGAAGAAAGCGGACTGGCCGTGAGCGCGTTCTATCTGAACGCCGGGACCTTGGACGGGCGTGACGTGCTGGGATATTCGACGGGGGATTTTCAGTTCTACGACCTGGTTGGGACGGTCGGCTATGGACGGAAAGTGCTATCCCGAGCGGAAGGCATCGAAGTCTCTCTCGGTGCCGCTGTTAAAATTGTTCAAGAAAAAATCGCCGATACTTCTGTGAATAACCCCGCCTTGGACGTCGGAGCCCTCATTTCGCCCTGGGAGAATATGAATATTGGCTTGGCCGCGCGTGATTTGTCGGCCGCCAAAGCCAATTTTCCAAGGGAATTTATCGGTGGGGCTTCTTATACCTTTTACCAAGTTTTTACGGGAGCCGTGGCGGCCAACTACGCCAATGACGCGCCGATCCGCTACAGTGTTGCCGGCGAATACCGTATTCCGCAATTGGAAGACACCGTCATTCGGGCAGGCTACCAATCGCACGACTCTTTGGACGATTCGCTCGACAGTCGGATCCCAGCCCTGCGCGGTGCCGGACTAGCGGGGCTGACGATGGGTGCGGGTCTAAATTACCGCCCAGCGTTCTGGCACGATGTCAAATTGGTCCTGGATTATGCGATGGCGCCCTTCGGGGCTCTCGGTATTTCACACACGATTACGGTAAAGGTGAAATGGTGAAAAATTCCCGCGGCGGCCAGACCCTCTCCGAATTTGTCGTTGTCTTTGCTGCCCTGACTCTTATTGGCCTGATCTTGGGATATCGGATGATCTCCCCTTCTGGCGCGGTACCGACCGTCCAAATGAATGCCTCGTTCAAAATTGCCAACGACGGACAGAATTAACACAGTCGTAACACCCCTGTAACACTCAACAGATATAAATTAGTAAGATGTCAACAAGCGCTTCCCTAGGAGGACTTTCATGAAAATCTTTAAAAATAATCGCGGTCAAGGAATGACCGAATACATTATTATCATGGCGGCCGTGGTCGCACTCGCCGTCACCCTGGTATCCAAATTCAGAGCCCCGATTAACGCCAATATCGATAAGATTTCGACGGATCTTTCTTCGCCCGGTAAATAATATCTTCATACTTTCCAGAGCTGCACCTGGAAGGAAATGCTGATGCCCAACAAACGCGAGCGCTTGTTGAAGGAACGGCATGGGCAAACGATCACAGAGGTGGCTATTGTCCTGCCTCTGTTTTTGTTATTGGTCTTTGGGGTTTTGCAGGTAGGTCATCTGGGAATCGCCGTGGCCATTGTAAACTATGGAGCTTCGGCGGTTGCGCGTCAGGCCGTCGAAGAAAATGGATTCAATGAAGCCGCCGCTCAAAATCACTTTAATCAATTGTTGATGGCCGGCCTGTCACCTCTTCCCATCGAGCATCATATTGAAGATATTGATTCACAGCAAATCACGTCCGATATTGCGATCACGGCATGTGCCGAATTACCGGCCTATCCATTTGTCGGGCAATTTTTGGACAAGGCATTGACGAGCGAGGCCGCGGGTGGCGACGGATGCACGGCCGGGACCAAGACCCTGGGGCCGGTGGGTTTGAAAGGCCCTGCTCCCTATCACTTTCTGGTCAGCGGCAAGGCGAAAGCTCGAATGAATTACTTTGCCTCGAAAACGTAGCTATGAACCAAAATAAGAAGATTCTTCAGCTCGTGGTCAGCGCCGTTATCGCCATTCTCTTCGTTCAATTCTATCTCAAGGCCAAGGAACAGAATATTGAATACGGTTTCGGCCTGGTCGACGTCCTGGTCGCCGCTCGCGATATTTCTCCCCAAAAAGCAATAACGGCCGATCTCGTGACGACCCGGCAAATTGCGGCTCGATTTGTAGAGCCCGGGGCCTTTCGAGAAAAAATTCCCGGTCAATCCCTCAAGCGGGTGTTGGGGAAAGTCAGCATGTCGGCCATTCCTACTGGGGCTCAAATACTTCAAACCAATTTGCGGACGCCCAATGCCAAGGATACGGGAATCGCCCCGATGTTGCCGCCGGGCAAACGCGGATATGTGCTTCGGCTCGGAAACCTGGATGTGGCGAAGTTAATATTGCCGGGAGACCGGATCGATATATTGGCAACATTTACCGTGCGAACGAAGGACGTCGAATCCACGTCAAAAATGACTTACACGATTTTGCAGAATATTCTCGTCGCTGCCGTCGACAAAGATATTATCCAATCGGGCCGTGATGTGACGGGAAAAACCGAGACCACGGAAGGGCGCTTGCTCACCTTGGCCGTCGATCCGGTGCAGGCTGAGCAGCTGGCCCATGCGCAAATTGAGTCCGGCGGCGAGATCTCTGTCGTGGTGCGGGCGCAAGGTGACGACAATACAAGTTCCCTGCCGGCCATCACGGACTCCAACCTTCTTTCTAGACCCCCCAATGCCCCCGCGGCCCCCCCCAATCGTACCGCCACCGAAAAATAATTCCTATACTTTCCCCTCGATTTATCAACGCTTGTCCTGCATATATAATTAACGCCTAATTCACATTTTCGTAATATGGACGTAACAGAAGGAAGGTATTCTCGTATAGGTGGAAAGTCCTATGATCTAATGGGTCTGTAGGCCTAAAATAAGCGTGGATGGGGAGGTTGACTACATTGTTTCAATACTTAGAGCGAATGCTTTTAAAAGCCAGCAACGTGCGCACGATCTCTAGGGTCATGATCGCGACTCTGATCGTTGTAAATTCTTCCCTGCAGGCGGCGACGGATCCCCAAAACACGTCGAATGAGCCCGTCGCGCCGCTTCCGGCGAACGCGGCAACGACCACCGGCCGCAAGGAGCCGATGATCGAAGTCAGCGTCGACACGCTCGAGATCAGCGAAACCAATTCCAATGTTCTCGGGATATTGTGGGGTCAGCAAGGTCCCTCGCAAAACGGCATTACGGCGTTAGATGCGAACCACCTCAATTTCCTAGAAAGTCCCCCGGCGACGATTTTCGACGCGGGAAAATTTAATCGCACCCAGATTTATGCCCAGCTCCAAGCGTTGATCCGCACCAACCAAATTCGGGTACTCGCCAATCCTAACCTTCTGACGAAAAGTGGATTCGAGGCCAACTTTCTCGTCGGCGGCGAAATTCCGTACCCCACGCCTGGCCAGTTGGGACAGGTGGGCGTGGAATTTAAGAAATACGGTGTCGCCCTAAAGATTCTTCCGTTGATTACACCTCGGCAGACCATCGAAGCGCAGATCAATGTCGGCGTTTCCAATCCAGATCCCTCGGTGGCTATTCAAATTGCGGGAACGACGGTCCCTGGCCTTGCGTCGAGAGAAGCGGGATCTAAAGTCGAGGTCCTCGATGGCGAAACGGTTGTGCTGGCTGGAATTAAGCAATCGACCCGTTCCAAAGTGATGACTCGAGTTCCCGTGCTGGGATACATTCCTTTGATTGGTTTGCTTTTTAGACATAAGGACGAGGAAGTCAGCCAGACTTCGCTCGTCTTGTTCGTCACATTCCGTTTGGTTAAAGGATAGGAGGTCCCACTCCCGCAGACCGGCAAGGCCTTCGCTCCGACCGGCGGACCCGCGTTATGCCCAATAAATTAATTGCCGTGACTGGAGACCGCGATGGCGTCGGCAAAACGACGCTGGCTATCAATATAGCGGCCCGCCTTTCGCAGATTCGCCACCAACCCGTTCTCATTCTAGACGCCGACACGCTTTGCCGCGGAGAGGTGGCGCAAGCCTCGGGCGCCCATCCAGGAACAAGCGTTATGCAGATGCTCGACCAGCTGGCGGCCAAGCAACTCTCCTGGGCGATGGTCCGAGGACGCATGCCGGTGAGTGCCAGCGGAATCGGGGTTTTTGCTCTGGCTCCGCATGCGCGTGAAGCATTAAGACTTACGGCCGAGCAATGGGGATTTTTCCTTCAAGGTTTCTCGAAAATTTACGATCTCGTTGTCGATATTGACGCAACCAACCCGTTATACACTCGCGCGCTAGATCTCGCCGACGGCGTGGTCTGGACCTTTCTTCCGAACGCCCTTTCCGTTCGATCCACGATGCAGAACTTGGATTCGTTGTTTAGCCAAAAGTTCGCCTTTAAGAAATTCGTTTTTTGTCTTAACCAGGCAGGTGTGCAGCAAAGCCTTTCGGAAGAAGTGATTGCTCAAACGCTCAGTCGTTTTGAGAAAGACCTGGATTTCATTCTCCCCTTTGAACCCGAATTGCCCAGATTGCTCAATGCCGGCAAACCCGTAATTCTCGATAACCGCCGGACGGTTTACTTTCAGCGCGTCACCGCCGTGGTCGAAATGCTATCGCAGTTCGTTCGAGAACGCGCGTTTGGGCAGGCCGGGGGACCCTCTGGCAATGGGCGGTCGGACAATGTTCCGGTAAGGGGCCCGGTCAGCCAGGCCACAGTCGTTGATAAGCTTTTACAGGAAAAACACGAACGCTGGAGCAAGCTCAAACAGCAGATTCACGCCAAGCTTGTCGAAGAGCTGAATGTCCGACGAATCGACCTCGATACCAAAGGCGACCAAGTCCGCGAGCGGCAGTTGCGCACGAACGTCGAAAGCACCGTGAACGCGCTCATTTCCCAAGAAAAAGATTTAACGCTTGTTCGCGAAGAACGCGAGACGCTCGTTCGGGAGCTCGTCGACGAAGCCTTGGGACTAGGGCCTCTCGAAGAACTCCTGCGGGATCCGACGATAACGGAAATCATGGTGAACCGATCGGATCAGGTCTTCGTCGAACGCCGCGGAAAAATTGTCCTCTCAGACAAACGATTTATCGATAACAATCATATTGTTCAGGTAATTCGACGCATTATTGCTCCCCTGGGCCGGCGTATTGACGAAAGCTCGCCGCTTGTCGATGCGCGACTGAAAGATGGTTCCCGGGTCAACGCGATCATTCCTCCGTTGGCGGTGAGCGGGCCATCCATCACGATTCGGCGCTTCCCGGAAAAAGCTTTTTCGGCGGAGGATTTGATTCACGCGGAATCGATGAGCCGCGTCATGGTGGACTTCCTCAAAGTGTGCGTACTGGCAAAAAAAAACGTGGTAATTGCCGGCGGAACGGGCACGGGAAAGACCACGATTCTCAATATGCTTTCAAGTTTTATCCCCGGAGACGAGCGTATCGTTACGGTTGAAGATACGGCCGAACTGCGCCTGCAACAGGAGCATATCGTCCGCTTAGAGGCCCGCCCTCCAAATATTGAAGGTCACGGCGCGGTCACGATTCGCGATCTCGTGAAAAATTGTCTCCGTATGCGGCCGGACCGAATCGTGGTCGGAGAGTGTCGCGGCGGGGAAGCGCTGGACATGCTGCAGGCGATGAATACCGGTCATGACGGCTCGCTCACGACGATTCACGCTAACTCCCCGCGGGATGCATTTACGCGCTTGGAAACGCTATGCCTGATGGCGGGAATGGACTTGCCGGTGTGGGCGCTTCGCGAACAAATCCGCTCGGCCGTCCATTTGGTCGTGCAACTCAGCCGGCTTCAAGACGGGTCCCGCCGCGTCACCTGTATTACAGAAGTCACCGATCGCACAGAAGAAACCATTGTTTCCCAGGATCTTTTTCGGTTTGTCCAGGATTCCGTCGACCATCAGGGAAAGGTGGTGGGTCATTTTGAAACAACCGGAAATCTTCCCACCTTCTTTCAGGATTTGAAATCAAAGGGACTCGCTTTAGAGGCGAGCATTTTCACAAAACAATGATTACTTTTCCACATGTCATGGTGCTTTTCGCGGTCTTCGGGCTCATGATGACGGCGATTAACTTTTTGCCACCTCTGATGACGAGCGCCCAAGAACAATATAAACGGCGGTTTGGGGGCAGAAGCCGCGAACTGGACCAACTTTTTCTGCGAATGAAACCTAGCCATATTCTGATCGCGGCGCTCGGGGTGGGCGTTTTGATTGGCGTACTTACGCAAAGTCTGATTTTTGGCAGTTTGGCCGTCGCCTCCGGGGTTTTTGCCCCGCGAATTGTGTTGTCTCTCTGGAAAGATATGCGGTCAAGTCAATTTGAAGCCCAATTCATCGACGCACTCACTTTAATTAATAACGCTTTAAAGAGCGGCCTCGATATCGCCACGGGTCTGGAACTCGTTGCGGCCAACACCAAACCTCCTATGTCAGAGGAATTTGGACTGGTGGTAAACGCTTATCGGTTGGGCGCCTCACTCGATAACGCCCTGATGGACATGACCAATAGAATCCAGTCCCGCGGTCTCGAGACGGCCATCAGCGCTATTATTATTCAACGCGAAACGGGCGGAAATTTGATCAAAACTTTCGAACAACTCGTGGCGACGATTCGGGACGAAAACAAGCTCCAACAAAAAATTCGCGCTTTGTCCGCCCAAGGCCGTACTCAAATTACTTTCTTAGCGGTATTTCCTTGGCTTTTGGCCGTCCTTTTTTACTTTATATCGCCTGATATGTTCGGACCGGCACTGAGCAATTCCTGGGGACAGGCTGTGCTTGGATTTTTAATTATTTGGGAAATACTCGGAATTATTGTCACGAAAAAGATTGTCACGGTCGACGTTTGAGAACGCGGGGTCAATGGGCCATCGTTTGCGTCGCTGAGAGGAGATAGCCCGTCGTGGACTTTAAGTTTATTTTGCTGGCACTACCGATCTTTTTTGTTCTTTATCAAGGTCTGGGCATCGTCCTGGAATCCCGACGGACGACCTCGTGGTCCGTGCGACGTCGTATGGAAGCGGACCGTCCATCGCTGTCTAAACTCAGCGGGTTAATTGGCCAGGTCGGATTTAATCAGGCTCTTTTACGCTGGAAGATTTTTCGCAACCGATTGGACTTGCTTCTGGTGCGCGGCGGACACCCTTACGGCTGGAAGGTCCAAGATCTGTTGTTTTATAAAGAGGTCGGCGCGGTCCTAGCGGCAGGCTTAGCCTGGTGCCTCGATTTAAACGATCCTCTGATACTCGTTATCGCGGCGTTTATAGGATTTTGGATTCCGGATATTTTTCTTCAGATGAGCGGATCCAGCCGGCGAACATCCATGCGGCGGCAACTCCCCGGATATGTTGACCTTTTAGCCCTTTCCGTCGAGAGCGGGCTGGATCTTCTCGTTGCCACGGAGCGCATTTACGATAAAATGAAACCGGGGGCTTTGCGAGACGAAATTCAGACGTTAATTCAGGAATCGCGCCTCGGGGCGGCGCGACGCGATTTGTTGCAGCGCTGGGCGTACCGCACCGGGTTAACGGACGCCCAATCGCTGGTTTCGCTGGTTAATCAGTCGGAAGAAATGGGTACACCTCTCGTTGGAGTTTTGCGGAGTTATGCAGAGGATATGCGCACGCGGCGGATCCTGCAAGCCGAAGAATTTGCGGGCAAAATACCTGTTAAAATTCTCTTTCCTATGATGGTCTTTTTCTTTCCGATCGTTTTTGTCATCATCTTAGGGCCTATGGCCTTGGACTTCTGGAAAAGCTACCGATGAACTTTCGCCAACCATTTACAACGGCGCTTGCGCTGTGGCTTCTCACGCCGGCTTTTGCGCTCGACTCCGACAAGGCATCTTCCGTTCCGAATAAGGGCCTGTATGAACAGTCGATCAAAACCACGAAGAAGTCGATCGACCGGGAAATGCTCGATGCGCTCTATCACGATGCCGTCGATGCTTACCGGGAACAGCATTACGACGAAGCGCTGGAGCTTTTGGACCAAATTTATTCGTTAAACCCGCACTACGAAGATGTCGAGCAAATGCGCGATACCATTCGCAAGCGCCAGGTGAACAACCAATCCGAAGCCGCCGAAAGCAGCGTTCACGATTACATGCGTCAAGGCGACGCCGCCTATAAACAGGGGCAAAATGTTCTGGCGATTCACTGCTGGCAGCAAGCCCTGGACGCGAGCCCTAATTACGCCCCCGCCAAGAAAAAAATCCATAACGTCCGGCAAGCCCTCGCGCGCAAGCAATTTGAAGAATTTTATATTCACTACCATCGCCATGAATGGGAGGATGCTCTGGATGCCGGGTCCAACGCCATCGCCATGGATTCCTCTTACAAAGAACGCGGACTCTTGCTGCTGATGTCAAAGATTGAGCTGCAAGTCCACCGTGACCAAGTCACCCGTTTAGCGTCACAAGGGTTTGATCAATATCAGCAGGGTGACTTAAACAACTCCCTGCAGACCTATCAAGAACTGGCGAAACTCGAGCCCCGGCATGAAGAAGCGCGCCGCATGGTTTCTAAAATAAAAATTCAGTTGGGACAAGCCGCGTTCAAAGCCTCGCGCCAAGCTTTGGCCGATAACAATTTCGAGGAAGCGATTACGCAAGCGGCGACGGCCATTTCGAACGGTTACGAACCGGTGAAAGCCCAAGCCCTTAAGGCAGAGGCCGAACGAAAAGTGACAATGGCAAGTCACCCTAAACCCGTTAAATCGACAAGTCCAGTAGCCGCTAAACCGCCCCCGACGGCTAGCGAAAAACAAACTCCTGCTCCGCCTCCAGTAGCCACCGAGCCAGCCAATCCCGAAGCGGCACTAGCGCATTACCGGAAGGGGCTCGCCGCTATCAGGACCAAAGATTATCACTTGGCGCTCGATGAATTAACGACGGCCGCCCAGCTCGACCCTGCGAACGAGCATATTTACATGGCCAAAGAGCGAGCGCGGCAGGAATGGTTAAACGCGACCTCGCAGGTGGGCACGCAATGAAAAAACTTTCTTCGTTTAGTTTGATTACTCGTATTGCTTGGCTGACAGGGGGCGCCGTGCTGTTGTCGACGATTACCACGCAAAGGTATTTCATGCGGCATGAACGCGCGGCGCTCGAACTTCGCTTGCGCGAGAAAGCTAGCTTCGTCAATAATTTCTATGCGTTTTTAATTGCCGACGCGCTTCAACACAATGATGATGTCACCTTGCTGCAAGTTATTGACCGGCTGGAACAGGATCCGGAAATTTCATCCGTCGTCGTCGTCGACGGCAGCGGTGAAATTCGCTACGACGCCGATCCCGAGAAAATTGGCGCTAAACTGGACGATCCCTTGATCGAGGGGGCTTTAAAGAACGGTGAGGGCTATGCCAATAACTTTCACAACGCGGGCGGTCAGGCCTTAGCCCTCGTTTCTCCTCTTAAAGTCCGCGGGCAGGCAGCCCCGCAGGGCGCGGTCCGCATTGATTTCACTTACCGACATATTATCGATCAGGTCCATACCGGCCAAGCCAGTTTTCATATGACCGCCATGGGCACGATGGCGTCAACGATCGGCATCATACTCTGGGGATTCCGGCTATGGGTACTTCGCCCGATGCAGCGCCTTAAGGGAAGTCTTTTGATGATGAATCCGGCCGTTCTGGAAGCTAATCTGCCGGAATCAGACGACGAATTTGGTCAAATGAACGCCACAGTGAATAATTTTATTTCAAAAATCAAAGCCGAATGGAGCGCTCAGCGCACCGCCTTGATGACGCAATCGGGCGATGAGCGGGTTTTGATCGAGCAGCTGGTACGCGGCTTGATGCCGGAAGCTCGCGTACTAATCGCCGATAAACAGAATCGGCTCGTCTGCGACACGGGTAGCGATGGCGGATGGGAACCCCGACAGTCGCGGCATCTCTTAGATCTCGTCACCGATAGCGATTTTTCGACGTTAATTCGGACCGCACTGCAGAAAGAAGGCGAAGTGACAAGCGGCGCCGTCTCCTTTGAAAATCAGCCCTACCAGGCGGCGATCTTGATCATTCCTGAAGGACAATCGAAGGTTATCCGCACGGTTATCGCGCTTAAATCCAACTCGGACCCCACACCCCCCAAGGAGGCTGTATGACATACGAAGTAAAATCAATTCGACCCGGATCCGTCTTCTTTAACGCTCTTCGTGTATTTTTTGTCGTTGGATTTGTGCTGGCCGTAATTAGTTTTCTCATTCTGCCGAATGGCAGCATCGCTCTCTGGTCTTTCCCCCAACGCCTTGGAGCGACGGCCATTTTTACGATCGTCTACGCCCCCGTTGTTTCGGGGGTATTAACCCTCCTAGCGGGGCTGTACAATTTCTGGGCATCGAATTACCGGGGATTGCAATTTAATTTAGAAAAGGAAGAGGAGTAAGTAGAACAACACCTCGCGCAAGCAGCCGATGCTACGCTGATGGGAGCCGTCGGTCTTCCCGAATTTGATAACGCGCCGCCCGACAAACGTCCAGAAAAGGGCCTGCTTGGCATCCGCAAAACCCTTGGGGTTTGCTAAGTACGAGAGAAGATACACCCCCTAGGCACTGGCCGTTCCATTAGCGCTTTTCTGGTTAACAATTCAAACTCCCTAATAGGTCCCGGCTTGTACATTCTCGGCACGACGGGGAACACAAGTGTGCCCGGGCCGGCTCGTCAAACGCTTCGATGATTTCTGGGTTTCCCTCTACAGGAATAAAAGGGATCAGGCTCAGGATGCCTATAAGCATCCTAAGTCTGATCCCATTTTTCTGATGGCTGGGTCCCCCCTAAGGGGGAGAGAAATGATTTACCTTATGAAAGCGTTTACTGCATGGACACTAGGCCGCGCTCGATCGCCTTGACCACGGCTTCGGTTCGGTTCTTGACACCCAGTTTCTTGAACAAGTGGTTCAGGTGGTTCTTGACGGTTTTTTCCGAGACAAAGATCTCTTCGGCGATTTGCTTGTTCGAGCGCCCCTGAACGAGCGAGCAGAGCACGCGGAGCTCGGACTTTGTTACAACGCCGTTCGCATCTTCCATGGCTGTCAGGTCGAGCTTGCGGATGCCACCCATCAACCGCGTCATGATATTCCCCGGAATGAGATAACCTTCCTGGTGAACGGTTTCAATGGCGCGGACGAGATCCTGTGCCGAGAGCAACTTGGACAGGTATCCATTGGCGCCGGCGTTGAAGGCTTCTAACACGTGCGATTCATCGTCGTACATGGAAAGCACGAGCACCGTCACTTCGGGATGGGTTTTCTTGATTTGTCGCGTACAAGCAATTCCGTCCATGCCGGGCAAACGGATGTCCATGAGGACGATATCCGGCACCTTTTTATCAACGAGTTCTAAGGCTTCCGGTCCCGTCGAGGCCTCGCCGACGATGACAAAGTTACTTGTCCCATCGAGCAAGTCCTTAAGTCCTGCACGGAAGAGCGAATGATCGTCCGCCAGCAACAAACGTACTTTGTCTTTCTTGGATGCGGTCTTTGAAGCCACAGCTACGCCTGTATGTCCATTCTTGCGTTCGTCCATGGTGCTTGTACTCCTTGTCCCCCGCCCCTTTTTTGCGTCAAATTTAGCTGCCGGAGACCCACCCGACTTGCGTTTAGGTTTCATAATGTCCACTTTCCCAGGGGCAGCCCCTGATTATCTTTTAGGATCAATCCTTGAAATCCGCTATACCGGTAGCCCTTCATGACATCCCTTGTCGCCTTTTCGAAGAGACCAGAAACCTTAACGCTTTCGTCTTCCGTATCCTTGTCAGTGGTGATCGGCATATTATCAATAACGACTGTCAGAAGACTGGGGTGTGATAAATCTTCATGAGCCTGAAGTCCCGCCGGCGCGGCCCGCTTGACCCGCAACACAATTTGCTTGGCAATAAACTCGTTCATCGTGATTGGCTTACTCCAGTGGGGGACGCGGTCTTGAGTTTCGCGCAATCCATCGCTGTCGACTTGCATCACCAACCGGTTGATGTATTCGTCTTCAGCGATTCGCGTGTACATCGAATCGCGGATGTCCGGCACGTAGCGCCAAAGCGTCACGGCTCCCCCGGTCAATACGTCGACCATCTTGATCTCGACAAATTTCAGTGGAGCGTTCGTGCTCAGAGCAATGCGCGTCGCGCATAAAAGGACACGCTCCAAGGAGTCCGCCGCATCGGCGCGCATTTCGGTCTGGCCGTTTTTAAGCAATCCCACCCGCCAGAAAAAAACCTGCAGGCTGTTGTCCATGACTCGCGCCTCAACAGTCATCTGGTAATCATGTGCGCACATTTTTTTCAGCGCCGACACACCCTTGTCGGCGGGGTAGGTCGGCTTAATCTTCCAGCGACAAGAGGACAGCCCGAGCAATCCGACGGTCGCGACCAGCAAGGCAAAAGATCTCATGGCGCGCGGTTTCGACAGCGCGGCCCATAGCCTCGCCACTCCCAAGGACTGTGGAGAGGGATCGGATAAGGTGAAATTGGCTCCGAGGATTCCGTTCACGCCAGCAATCGCTCCTTACCAAACTGTTTGAAAATAGCTTCGATTTCGTCATAATCGAGTTCGCTGCGCTCAAGCAACGCTTTGGCAAAAGCATCCATCAAGGGCCACTC
>JBBQYF010000010.1:0-26030 GCA_038208955.1 Elusimicrobiota bacterium | reverse complement strand
TGGACTTGGGTTGGCGGTCTGGCCCAGAGTGGCGTGGCGAGCAGGACGAGACCCAAGGCGACCGGAATCCCGCGGTTAAAATTCATCAACGTTTAACGCGCGCGGCGAGCCGGTCCATTAAGGAAGGCATCCAACGATGCGCGAGCAACACCCAAGAGACATACCAGGGAAAATAGAGCTCACGCTGGCGTCGATCGAGGGCCGAGAGGATCGCCCCGGCCATCGCTTCGGGGCTTTTGCCCATTCGGTCGCGCATCGACCCGGGCACGACAAAAGGTAATGTCATCGCGGTCCGGATGAATCCCGGATAGACACCCAAAACATGCACGCCGCTTTTGGCGAGATCCTGCTGCAAAGCATCGGTGACGCCGGCCAGGGCGTATTTTCCCACGGAATAAGAAATCGAATTGGCCGATGCCCACTTGCCGTAAACCGAAGCGATATTGACGATTGCGCCGGAATGTCGCACCAACATTTTCGGCAATACCATCTGAATACAGGCGATAGCCCCTAGGCAATTGATTTCCAACGATTGGCGATAATCGTCAAGTATCGTTTGGGCGAACGGCTGATTATTGTTCCTTCCCGCATTGTTCACCAAAATGTCTACAGGTCCCCATTGGCGAATTAGGGTCTGATGGATTTGATGACTATCGCTAGCTGACGCGACGTCGCCAGACAATGCCATGATTTTACCGCCGGGCTTGGCCGCAATCTCTTGGCAAGTATTGTCCAGTAATGCCTTGCGTCGACCCGAGATGACCACGTGGTAACCACGCTCATAAAAGTTTTGAGCCAAGGCCCGGCCAATGCCGGAGCCTCCACCTGTGACCCAGCATACTTTCATCAGATTGGAAAAGAATCGCCGCGGGGCCGATTCACTGACTCACTTTGGTGAGAAGACCGATGTATTCGAGGACCATCGCGACTGCCTCGCAGCGCTCTCGGTGGCCGGTATACACCACCGCTTTGCCGGAGGTGTGGACAACTTCGGCAATCCGCATTCCGCCATCGTAGCTGACGCGAATGGCCTTCATCAGCTGGCGGGCAACGTCTTCAAAGGAATGGCAGTTGCAGTTAAAAAGGATCGTATTCCAAGGTGTCCCGCGAGTCGTCCCGTCCGTTGTCTTCTTCTCTATCCCCGGTCTGCGTTTTACGGTTGTCATAAATGTCAGCGCGTCACTTCATGATTCGACGGCTTGCGCGGATTTTCCCGCCCATCCGGTCTGGCGGAGCGCTTCATACAAAGCGATTCCGACCGACGTCGACAAGTTTAGTGAGCGCACACTGTCCGGCAGCATCGCTATCCGGTAAAGCCTCTCCGCATGCATTTGGCGAACAAAGTCGGGAAGTCCTTTTGTCTCACAACCGAAGATTAAATAACTTTTGGGTTCGAATGTCGCCTGCCAGAAGTCGTTTGTGGCCGAACGACTAAAAAAATAAAGTGGAGCATCCATTGGAAGCGACGTTTGAAAAGTTTCCCAGTCCGCATATTGGACGAGTTTGAGCTTGCTCCAGTAATCGAGTCCGGACCGCCTGACTTCAACGGAGTCGACCGAAAAACCCAGTCGGCCTACTAGATGCAACGTGCTGCCGGTCGCCACACAGGTGCGCCCAATATTGCCGGTGTTCCAAGGAATGTCGGGTTCATAAAGGACGATGTTCACTACGCCAATTATAACGAATTTAGATGGGCATTATGGCCAGCATACTTCATCGCTGACCGTGAATATTTTCCCAGGTCTCTTAGCAGCCACAAAACAGAACCGTTGAAGCTGAAGGGTTTTGGGGCTAGGCTCAAAGCGTTGCAGAGGGAGGCCTGGCCATGCTGCTGCGCCGGCTGTTAAGCCTTACTCTCATGCTCGTCCTACTAGTTCAGGGCTCCGTTTGGACCGCACCTCCCACAATCGCCGATTCCATCACGCCGGCTCTCTTTTCTTATGCGGGAAACAGCGGGTTTGTTCATGAAACCGGACGGCACAACCCTTACGGTTGGCAGGCCGACTACCGGATTAGCCAGCCCGGATATTTGGTGCGCGGTCTCTCGAATGGAGGCGACCTGCTCCCGGAAGGCGAGTACCGCTATGATTTATATATCGGGTTACGTTCCGGTCACTTGGCTGGATTGCTGAGCGCCGCAAACGATGTCATTCGGGTCGAAGCCTATGATGCGACCGCGAAAGAACGCGTGATGGACCGGACTTTCCAGATGGCCGATTTTCCTAGCACCCGCCGGGGCCTGGGCTGTCTTACATTAACCTTCAGCACGCGCGGGCGCCACAATCACCGTTGGGAACCTCGAATATACTGGCAAGGCTTGGCGGGACTTTACCTGGAAAAGGTCGACGTCTATGCCCTAGAATCCAGCTCGCTCACGCAGCTTATTGATAAGGCACTTTCTTTTGAAAAACTGATGAACGAACAGTTCATTCAGGACGGTTACGTGGTCGTACGTTCGGACAAGGGCGAACCGGAAGATTACGGCGACACGGCAATTTGGACCGGTCTTTATGCGGCCGCCGAAGCCTGGCGATTTCAAGCCACGCGTTCTCAAGAGGCGCGCGCGCGCATGGAGCGTGCCTTGTGGGCGATGCACGCCTTGCATGCGCAAGCGCCGAATCCCGAAACTATCGTTCGCCATGTCGATTCTCAAGGTCACGTATTGCCGGACGCGCCTAGTAAGGATTCCTATACCGGGTTTTTCTTTGCGCTCGGACAATGCATGACCTGGGTTCGCGATCCTGCCCTTCGTCAAGCCCTGACGGACGATGCGGCAACCCTCACGGATGCCTTGATCACCCAGAACCTGATGCTTTTTTCGCCTTTTGGCTATCCAGTGACCGTTAGCCCTTCGCTCTCACCGACATTTTTAATGGAAGCGCTGCATGAATTGAAGGATAATCCGGCTGAGGCGAAGCGATGGATTCACCTTTTGGGCGCCCTGCGTTGGTACTTTTGGCTGCACGGCCAGCTGCCCGTTCCCTTGTTCGCGAAGTTGCTGCGTGCGCTCAGGCATCCCACGTTACCGGTGGATACGTCGCTCGCGCCGGCCTTAAACGATGCGGTGGCCATTCTCCGACAGTTGCAGCGCAACGTGCATCACTCGGCCGCGATGGGGGTCGCAGGCGGGCTGATCGATGCGCCTTATGCAAAAATCGATTTGTTGCTGTTGCAAATCATCAAAAAGATCGACGATGAGACGCACCGGCAGCCGCTCCGGGGAGCCGAGGACCTAAAAATTCTTCCGTCGGAGGCCCTGCACGCGCTGCATTGGATCAAGGTCACGAGCGAGCTCCTTCCTAAACCGAACCGCTTTGACCTGTACTATCAGAATAATCTTTCGACCCACAATGCCCTCCTGCGCACCGTCGTCGATTGGAGTCACATCGATGAGCTCTTGTTGGGAGCGGCCCTCGGGGAAACCCGGGCCAGCGCGATGCGCACGAGCAGTTGTCACCTCACCTTCCTCGCGTTGTACGACTTGATCCTTCTGGAAAAAGATCCTTGGATAAGGTTTCAATATCAAACCGTATTCGAACGCGAGCTGGCGCCGATGCGCTCGGACTACAATGCGATGCTCTGGACGATGCAGGACAAACTGGGTCTCTCCCCTCACCAGCCTGGCCTCGCCCTCTGGACATTGTCACGCTATCCCCAAGACCGGCGGGGGCGCGGCGACAACTATTGGCGTGCACACGAGGCGGAGCTGTTGAAAGTTTTTGGTGGGCCTGTCGTCGGAAAAGCGCGTGAACCTCTACCACCCGATGTACGTCCCCGTGATGCTTTTTTATGGCAACGTAGCGCGCGGTCTATTCGCGGCGACAGCGAAGGTTGGGAATATCCGCCGATGGATTTTCTTTTTGCCTATTGGATGGCGCGCACCCCCATAGGTCTCGATACGAGCAAAATTTCTATCGATCGTCCTTCAGAATAGCCGCCAGCTTGGCGGCGGTTTCTGAGAAACGCTGGCGGCTCGCGTAGGATTTAGCGCCGGCACGCATTTTGGTAAGACTTGAGGGGTCGTTTAACATCCGCTTGATGGCGCCGAGTAATCGTTCTGGCAACTCCCCCTCGCGGAGCGAAGGCAGAATTTCGCCAACCTCCGGTCCCATCACGGCGCGCGCGCCATGGCTGTCGCAAGCGACGGCGGGCAACCCCGACCGAAGGGCCTCAAGCAGCGTCAATCCGTAGCTTTCGTGCCGGGATGGAAATATATAGAGATCGGCGAGCGCGAAAAAGGCCTGTTTTTGCCGACCCGAGCAGTAACCAGGGAAAATCACCCGGGTCTTTACCAATCGGGATGCGAGCCGGCGCAACTTTCGTTCGAAGCGGCGACCCTGCATGAACGCCGCCTCGCCTGCGATGACGACGACCAACCCTTGCTTTGGAAAATCCGCTTCCTTTTCCCAAAGGGCAACGGCCAGCAACAGCCGGTCCTGGCCTTTTTCGGGGGAAATTCGGCTGAGTGTCAGCAGAACGCACTCCCCGATGGAAATCCCGTATTGCTCGCGCACCTGGGATTGGGCGTCATCCACGGCGGTCGGCAAATCCTCCTCCCATATTCCCCAGGGCAAGATATGCACTTTGGCCTGGTCTAAGGTTGGATAACAGCGCAGGAGTACGTTGCGCATTCCTTCCGAAGGAACAATTAAACCTTTCGAATAAACCACACTATCGCGTTGTTTCTGCACCGCGAGGCGCAAGATATCGGGCACGAACGATTCTAATCGGTTTCGGACAATTTTCTCGTAAAAGCGTGTGAGCGTTTCGGGTTTGATATGACCCCCCAAATACATCCGGGAGAGGTAATCGACGACATCGACATGATAAATGGTGAAGAGACGAAACCCCGCTGCGGCCAATCGACGAAAATCTGGACCTTCTGAAATATCATTAATCAGGACCACGGTCTTTTTTGGATCCTGTTCCAGAATGATCTCGGTCGTTTTTCTTTCGAAGGCGCGGCAAAACCGCCCGTAGCTCCATTCCGACATCCCAATAAGTTGCTTATCGCGCGGCCTCTGCTCGCCCAGCACTTGAGGCTCAAGAATCTTGAGCGTAAATGGCTGAGTCTTTTTCCAAGCGTCTTGGAGATGTTGACAAACCGCCGCGCCGCCACCGAGGGGAACGCGTTCGAGGTCAAAACCGCCGTGGGCGGCGGTGTAGAGGAGGAGCATTAATTGCGTTGGAAAGGACGAATCACGCCCGCGTAGCGCCAGCGATGATTGATCGCGTCCCAGGCAAAATAAATCAAGGTGGCGGGGGTGAATACGATTTCAGGGGTGATCATCGAGGTGGCGAGCAAGCCCATGTCGGGATGATGTCCAACGAGAAGTACTGTCTGATCTTTATAGTTATCGAGAATCGGACCGATGTCCGGGATGATCCCATAGGGTCCCAATATCGCATTGGGATAGACTTCTGGCAACCCCAGCGCGTGGCCCACAATGACGGCCGTTTGAAGACAACGCGTCAGGGGGCTTGAGACGACGGCTTCGACTTTGAGAGACTTCTCTTTTATTTGGGTACCGACGGAATGGGCGTCGACCTGCCCTTGCGGCGTCAAGGGGCGATCCGCATCGGCCTGTATTGCCCCCCCAAGAGGTTCGGCTTCCGCATGACGCATGATCAGAAGATTCATCGTTAGTTCCGTACGATATTTTACTTATTCGGTATGGTAAACTGCGCGGTATGAAATGGCTCGATCGTTTGGAACGGCGGTTTGGAGCTTGGTCGATTCCCGAATTTCCCCTCTTTATTGTGGCGGCTAACGGCCTCATCTACTTGCTGATGCAGACGCAGCCTCTGTTTTATGACAAGTTATTGCTCGATCCCTACGCGGTACGCCATGGCGAATGGTGGCGGGTCGCGACCTTCTTATTCGTCCCCCCACCGATGTCCGCGCTTTTCATGGTGTTCTGGCTTTATCTGCTTTACCAATATGCCCAGGCCCTGGAGCAGGCTTGGGGTGAATTCCAGTTCTGCTTTTTTTATCTCACGGGCGCGGTCGCGACAGCTCTCGCCGCGCTTTTCGTTGTTCACGCGACGTTATCCAACATTCCGCTCAACACAACGTTATTCCTCGCTTTTGCCACCTTATTCCCGGATTTTGAACTGCTGTTATTTTTCATTTTGCCCGTCAAGGTGAAATACCTGGCTTGGATAATCTGGGCGACGGTTATTTACTCGTTGATCTTCGGATCGCCTGGCACGCGCGTTGGTATATTGGCGTCACTGATCAATTACTTTATTTTCTTCGGACGGGAGTTGTTTGAGAAGGTACGCCTGCGGTGGGATGTCTATCGAAACCGGCAGCGCTTTAAGTCTTAGGCTACTGCTTGGCGAGCTGGCGAAAGTAATACAGGATGCCGAGGACTAAAAAGAAAACGATGCTGAGGATTGTCCAGTTAAATTCGGAGCTTGTCGCCGCGGCTAAAGCTGAATAACGACCCAGGTTCCCGCTGGCGATGTTTTCTTCGCGTTCTTGCCATTTACCAAATAAAATACCACAGGAGGAACATTCTCTGTTGGCTTCATCCGCGGGATGACCGCATTTCGGACATTGCGTCATGCCGAAGTCTATAGGGAGTTTTTAAGCTTTTCAAGGCTTTCGACGACCGCCTCCGGCACAGTCACACTACCCAGCGCTGACCGACCGGTCCCAGGTCCATGAAAATCGGACCCACCCGTCACCACCAAACCCAAATCGCGGGCGAATTCAATATAGTGTTGCGTCAAGGACCGGCTGTGCTCGGGATAGTAGGCTTCAATTCCCATGAGTCCAGCCTGAACCAGATTTTTTAGCAAGCTTTCGGATGTGTAATAGGAGGGATGCGCTAAAACCGGTATGCCGCCCGCTTTGCGGATGGACCCGATCGAGTCCTGGGCCGCGGGTTCAGATTCGGATGTATAGGCGGGTCCGTCGCGCTTAAGAAAGCGGTCGAAGGCCTCTTGACGGCTTTTGACGTACCCTTTTTCCATCATTGCATCGGCTAAATGCGGTCGGCCTAGCGACCCGCCATGGGCAAGTGCGACGACGCGCGACCATTCCACCGGAAAACCGAGCCGATCGAGCTGCCGAGCCATAATTTGTAGGCGCTCAACCCGCTTTTCACGTAGGAGAGACAAATGATTTTGGAAAGCCTTGTCGCTAGTGTTAATGAAATACCCTAACAGGTGGCAAGCGAATTCACCGCCCGCGCTGAGTTCAATGGCGGGGATCAGGCGAAGCGTCGGATGAGTGGACTGAAGAGGAACGAGCGCGTCATAGCCCGCGGTGGAATCGTGATCGCTAAGCGCTAAGACCTGCATGTCAAGCCCGGCAGCCTTGTCGAACAGTTCCACGGGCGTCAGCGTGCCGTCGGAAGCGGTGGTATGAGTATGCAGATCGATGCGGCTGGGCATGAGGGCCTGGCCCGAGCCGAACTCGACCTAGATTTCGACGGGAGGCGGGACTTCCTGCTCCGCCTGGCAATTGATGCAATAACGAACCCAAGGCATTACTTCGATGCGCAGCCGTCCAATAGGCTTCTGACAAGATTCGCAGGTGCCATAGACATTCTTTTCCATTTTGCGCAAAGCCGCTTCGATCATGTCGAGCGTATGTTTTTCGGAATCGGTGAGTTCAAAAAGCATTTCCTTCTCGACAGAACGTGTCGCAATATCGGCCTCGTCGCCGATCACGTCGCTGTCAGCGACTTCAATTTCCTGCTCTTTTTTACGCTGAACGACGGCCAAAAGGTCCTCTCGCTTTTCCACCAGAACGTCGCGAAACTTCTGAATTTGCGATTCGGTCATCGGCTTTTCGCGGACATCGGTCGTCGTAATCGGCGGCTTTGACGATTTCGAGATAAAAATGGGTCGCGGCGGCAACTTTTTCGCCGGCTCTTTTTTGGGTGCGGCTTTTTTCACAATCCTCGCCTTCCGAGCGGGACGCTTTGGGGCTGCGGCTTTCTTTTTGACCGGTTTCTTAGATTTTTTCGCCATAAGAGCTCCTCAAGATTTTGGATAACCTACACGATTGCAGAACGGTAAGTCAATCTATTAATGTTAGCGTGTGGCAACAACCTTAATACTGCGCAGCGCGTCGGTCTCCTGACCGCTGATGCGAACATCCCGATCGGCCAAATCCATTAGAAAATCCCGGATCTCTTTGGTTACACGTTCACCGGGTATTAACACGGGGATCCCGGGGGGGTAAGGCGTTAGCGTTTGTGCGCTGATATGACCCACGGCCTTCGACAACGGAACGCGCTTGGAGCGGTGTTGTAAAAAAACATCCCGGGGCGTCATGACCATCTCCGTCGAAAGCGATGGCAACTGCAACACCCAGTTTTTCTCCTGACCGGGATCCTTCCTGTCAATGTCTTCGAGGGCAGCGACGAGCTTGTCGATGTCTTGGCGGGTCGTCCCAATCCCCATGATAGCAATCAAGTTGAAAAGATCGGCACAATCCACTTGGATCCCGTATTGCGTCGCCAACAATTGTTCGACGTCGTGGCCGGATAGGCCGGTGCGGGTGACGTTCAGCGTGAGTTTGGTTACGTCAAGATCGTACCCTTTGGCCCTAATCTCGCCTTGCGTGACGCAATAAATATGATGCAGGCGATTGATTCGTTCACGTGCTTCTTCGGCCAACCGAATGAGGCGTCCGAAAATCTTCTCCCCTTGGAAAAATACTTGCTTGCGAGCCGCATCGAGCGAGGCCAGGATAAAGTAATTTGGGCTTGTGGTTTGCAGCATGGAAATAATCTTTCGCACGCGGGTGATGTCAATCTGATCGGAATTGACGTGAAGCACGGACCCCTGGGAGAGCGCTGACAATATCTTGTGCGTGGATTGGACGCACATGTCCGCGCCCGCCTCGACTGCCGAGATCGGTAAATCTTTATGGAATTTTAAATGCGCTCCGTGGGCCTCGTCGACGAGCAGGAGTTTTCCGCGGGCATGACAAATATCCGCGATGCGCCGTAAATCGGTCGTGACACCGTGGTAAGTCGGGCTCGTGATAAAGACGGCTTTCGCCTCCGGATATTGGCGCAGCGCCTCCTCAATTTGGGCGGCGTCGGAATCAAAAATAATGTCTAAGTGCTGATCAATTTTCGGCTGAATCCAGATCGGCCAAACGCCAGACATAATAATGCCGGACAAGGTCGACTTATGCGCATTGCGGGACAAAATTACAGAGTCGCCCGGGTTGCAGGCGGACATCAACATGGTCATGTTGCCTGATGATGACCCGTTGACCAAAAACTGTGAATATTTGACCCCATAGGCCCGGGCCATCAACAGTTGTGCTTTTTTGATCGGCCCTACGGGATCATGCAGGGAATCCACTTCGGGAAAAACCGTCACGTCTAGCGCGTAAACGTTTCGGCCCGTGAAGGCTTTCAATTTTGGGTCGATGCCTTGACCGTTCTTGTGCCCAGGCGTATGAAAAGAGGTTACCTGGCGCTTAGCATGAGCGAGTAAAACGTCGAGAAGGGGTGTCCGGTCCTGATTATTCATAGGGATTTGATTGTAACAGCGGAAGACTAAATAAATTCCCAGCTACTGGTGGTAATGCGAGAGTCCTGGGCAATGGCGGGAGAGTTGATTTTGATCATTTGAAAAAGAAGACGGGCTTCTTCTCCGAAATGACGCCTTTTTCCTTGGCCAAACGTTGGCGCAAATACTTCGGAATGTTGAATAGCCCTTCGTGCGTCATGCCATCGTAAAACTTGAGCGCATTTTTTTTGCGTCCGATGCGGCGGTCTACCTGAACCGCCGACATTTTCAGGGGATCGGCTTTCTGAGTGCAAATCAAAAACGCCCAGGGAACATCGAAAGAGGGAACAAACGCGTAGAATGGCCGAACCACCTTAAACACCTGGCGGAGCGTATTAAAGAGCACCGCATGGAAATGGAGCTGAACCAAACTCCCGGAACCCGCCTGCGCAATGAAGATGCCGCCTGGTCGGAGGCGCTTCAGCATCTGGCGATAAAATTCCACGGTGTAAAGTTGATAGGCGGGCCCCCCTTCAATCGGCGTGGGGAGGTCGGACAGGATAATATCGAATGTTTCATTTTGTTGTAACACGAACTCGCGCGCGTCCCCGATAATCAAACGCGTTTTTTTGTGCGAGAGCGTACCCTGATGCCACTCTGTCAAATATTCTTTACAAAATTCCACAACTTCCCCATCAATGTCGACCATCGTCACGCGTTCCACACCGGGATGGCGGAGTATTTCACGGACGGTTGCGCCTTCGCCGCCGCCCAAAATCAAAATGTCTTTGGGATTTGAATGCAGCGCCATGGCGGGCTGCACCAGGCATTCGTGATAGATGAATTCGTCCAGTTGCGCCGATTGCATTTCGCCATCTAGAATTAAACACCGCCCAAAAGAATGGGAATCCGCCAATATCGCATTTTGAAATTTTGTGCGGGTTTGAATTAATGTTTTTTTAAAACGGTGGCTGTGCGATTCGTGCGGAGTAAAGCGCTCCGTGAACCATTCGGATGTCAATTCAGTCGATTCGGGTGTCGGGGGCGCGTCGATTGAGGAATTGTCCATGCCGCCCGTTATGGCTTGTGTTTCAATAATCGAGCGGGTATCGGCAAAACGCCGCGTTTTATTTCCACGGCGGTCATATTTTTAGCTTTAAATTTTTTCGCCATGTAATTATACGCGCGCCAAGGATTAATTTCCGTTCCACAGGTGTAGACATCGATCGATGCGTAATTGTATTCGGGCCAGGTGTGAATCGCTAGATGAGATTCGGCAATAACGATCACGCCGGAGATGCCATGCGGATTAAAGGTATGAAAAACGACATCCACGATTCGGGCGTGCGCATGTTTCGCGGCATCGACCATGACGGCTTCTACTTTGTGAACATCGTTTAGAATTTTGGCGTCACAATTGTAGAGCTCGATAAGCAAATGCCGGCCGAGAGATCTCAACGAGTCACCTAGAAATGGGGGAGCGCGTGAAGTTCATAAAAAGTTGAACCAAATTATAGATTTTTTATTTTGAGAGTCAAGAAAATTTGCAATCCAATTTACAATTTCTCCGTGCGCATGTGGATCAAAAACGTTTTTCACTTTCTATGCCGGCGCCACGCCACAAATTCATCGGAAAATCCTTCAACATTTGCACCGAACATTGAGGCTTCCGCTAACAGTATGCGTTTTTTTACAACTGATTCCAAGCATTGCGCGGACCCCGAGATTTAAGACGTACTTTGGGGACCGAAACCCGAATTTCAGACCTGCCCCGCCGCGCTTGCCGCAGAACAATTCAACACTTTTTCCCCTCGCCAAAAACAGTTCCCTGCGACCGCCACATTTACGCTCACCTCGCTCACCAGGGTCTTTTCCGACAATTCCATCTAGAAATTAATGCGTTTTATAGCGGAGCAATCCACTGGCTCAGACGTCTATTACACTCCTTAACATGTAGATGTTTTATGTGGCTGACAGGTAACAAATTCGCCGTCGTTTCAAACCGTCTGCAATCTCCAAAAGCGAATGTTCGCATTTAGACCAGGTCTAACCAATTAACCTAGCGCGCCGTTAGACCAGGTACAAATGTCCAAATGTCGAATATGTTGATCGAAATTTCGAGCGTTCTTTAACGGTAAGCAAGTATGACGTTTTTATTGCGCTCATAAGGGCCATGCGTGATCTTAAGGTAGGAGACTTAGCAGTTTATTACGTTCCGCTAGTTTGTGGTTTGAGCTTCGGGGTGATAAGGGCCATAAAGCAATGGTGGCCCGCCGGTGCCGTTGGCGTGGGCATTGTAAGTCGGCAGCCCGCTTCCTGTGAAGAGCATCGTGTTTGCATCAACACTGATCATGTGAGCGACATCGAGCGATGAGCTGACCACCTGACTAACGGTGGCTTGCACTAAGGCGTCAATCAATCCGCCCCCACCGCCGGACACCTTTTCGGCGCGAGTCTCACCTTCCCAAAGTAGCATGCCCGTTTTGGTATCGACGAGCTTCGCTTTTGCGTGACAGGTAACGGCGCTGTTCAGCACGTAGTATTTCGTCCCATATTCGATTAAGGTAATGTAGAGGACCGCATCCGCCCCAAAAATCTCGGCCAATTTTCGAAGCGGCGCTTGGTGCATTTCGGCGGGACCCGGCAGACCGTTATCCTTTAGGAACTGGTCAACCAACGACACAGGAAAAACGTAATACCCCATCTCCGCCAGCGGTTGCGTCACTGTCGACAGATAACCATACGTTCCGCGCGTATCCGTGCTTTGGTTGACCGGAGGCAAAACCAGGATAGAGCGCGGCCGTCGTTGTCGGAAATTCTGGTAGTCAAACGGCGTAGCCGTGATGCATCCTCCCAAGCAAAGCCCGGCCAGGAGGAATGCGGCTTCCGTTCGTTTGAGTCGAATTTTCATGATTTCTGAAACTTGGCCAATAAGCGGTCCATGAAAACAGTCGACTCGGGGAACGCTGCTTTTTCGGTTTTGAATTCTTGTCTGGCCTCATCGAGTTTACCGGTTTGATAATAGAGGTAGCCAAGATTCGCATGCCATCCCGGCGGCATCGGCTTCTGCTGTGAGCGCGCCACCTGATAATCCTGCTCTAGTTTTTCAATCTGCTTTTCCGGCCCCCCCTCCCCGGGCTTGGCATAGGACCTATACAACACCTCTTCGTAATGCCCCCAGAAATAGAGCGTTTGGCGCGGAGCGCAACTACTCAACAAGGCCGGAAGGAAAACTACGAAAGCGAACTTCCTCATTCTCTATTCTATTTTTCAGCTTTCCATTTTCCCTTTTCGAGTCCTTCCACGAGCCGGTCAACAGCCTCCCGGATTGCCAAATCCAGTACTTTTCCATTCAGAGTCGAGTCATAATCCGCTGTGCCGCCAAAACCGAGCACTTCGCGATTACTCAAGGCGTATTCCCCTGCCCCTTGCACGGAATAGACGACCTCCGAACTGAGCACGTTTACGACATGGAGGGCGACCTTGGAGTAGGCCACCTGCTTTTTTCCGCTTCCTAGGATGCCGAAAAGTTGAATGTCGCCCGTTTCCTTGCGCCCAAATTCCACCACGTCGCCGTGATGGCGAAATCCGCGCCCTTAAGCGCCTGCTGTTTGCCCCTGATCTTTGCTTCTTGGGCGATTTCTTCCATGTTGTCGCGGTCGACCAGGTTAAAACGCCCGCTGGTTTGAAGGTGACCCATGAGTATCGTCTTGGCTTGGCCTCCCAACCGGTCGACACCGTCCGAAAACAGGCCGCGCAAATAACTTGAGCGATTATCAAACTTGCCAACCACCAGGGTGCTCCGGGGTCCTGAATAGGTCGTTTGAGAAGACGCCGTCTTTGTGGCTTCGATGGCCTGATGCGATTCGGTCGCGCATCCCGCAAAAACCAAGAGTAGCATTGCTGTAGATAGACCCCGGAAGGACATAGGAACCAATTCGTTTTTCATAATTTCTCCATGTTTTGATTGCCACATTATAGGCTGCCCGAATGCACGAATGGCGTCAGTTACGCCGTCGGCCGTCCATAAGATTATTGGTGAAGCCCGCGCACATTATGGCGGCGTTATCCTCCAGGGAACGAATGGGACTGCGTTGGACGCCGAAGAGCATAGTAATCCAAGGCAATGAATAAAGTCACAATGCTATCCAAAATCGTGAATACTTCGACGACAGGCGAATGAGTATGGCTGTAGCGATAGAGTTGATAGGCAATTAATAAGGTCATAAAAACGAGCGCCACGGGGTAGGCCCACAATTTTCCGCGAAGCAATCCCGCCACGAGAAATAACTTTGTCCCCCCATGAACGAGCAAATAGAGCGCAAAAAATACTTTTGTCTGGATGGATAAATCCCGCGCCGCTTGCACCAAATGAGTCGAGAAAAAATCGGCCGGATCTCGGCTAAGCTCGTGTTCCGTTAGGATTCGTACGACGTTATTAATCGCATGCGGGGAAAGAACCAGCAGGATAAAGGCGCCCAAGCATTCGAAAACGCCATCGATGCCCTTGAGGACAAACCCGATGCGCGAAACAAGATGGATAATTGTGGCACCGCGGGATCGTTTCATCGATTGATTGTACAGCAGGAATAGCGGGGCTTCTTCCAGGGACAATGACGGCAGTCAAATCCACAACAGAACCCGCGACGGCGTAAAAAAACTTCCGTCAATACGACGCGGTTGCCTTCGACATAAAAATCATCCTGCTGTACGGGTAATTCCAGAGAGGGTTCGACGTTACCCCCATAGTCGTAAGCGCAGACCGCCATAGGTTACGCGCCCCGGCAAAGGAAAGCCCGCCTGCTCCTCGTAGCGACGGTTGGTAACGTCGCTGGCGCCGACATAGATTTCCATTTGGCGCCATTGGTAGCTGAGACGTAAATCCAACAAAATCATCGAGCTCAATTTCGTTCCTGTTTGATCAAACCCCGAATACCGTGGGTCGTCATAGCGCAATGTCGAGTGGAGTGCCCAACCTTTTGCCGGAGTAATCGTCGCCTGATAATTCACGCTATGGCGGGGGCTATAGGGAAGCGTTACGTAGTGGCTAAAACCGACTGGGATTCCAACATTCTCGAGATAGGTGTAATTCCATCCGTCGCGAAAATACGCGTTCACCACATGATCGATCTCAATTTCCGCGCCTTGACGTCGTGCGCGTCCGATATTCATCGTCGTCGAAGCCGGATCGGTCGTCGTTTGAATCAGATCCGTCAGATTGGAGCGGTAATAGGTCGTCTTCACGCTGAAGGAATCGACATGAACTTCGGAGCCGGCGTCATAAGTCCAGGCCGTCTCAGGACGCAAGGACGGATTGCCTTGGTAACTGAATCCACCCCCGAAGTCGGTGAACGGATAATAGAGATCGTCAATGGTCGGAGCGCGGAAGGAGCGAGCGGCCGAACCCGAAAAGCGAAGCCAGCGTGTCGCATCCGCCAGAAGCTGAACGCGAGGATTTTTCGTATCCCCAAACTGGCTATTGTGATCATAACGGCCGCTGGGGATCAGCGTCAAAGCGCGCCAGCTAAAGGTTTCTTGGGCAAATATTCCCCAATTTTCGAGCGCTCGGATAAAAGTATTTTCCGGTGTGATATGGTCGGTGCTGTCTTCACGGTCGTGCACAAAGTTCCCCCCAATCAAAAAACCGAAGGGGAGGCTGACCTGGGCATCGGTCCCATGGCTTTGCTCATGGCGGTCCGCGTTGACGAAATTATCCGGGTCTGTGTAAGCAATTTGCCGCTGCGAACCAAATGCCCGTAGCGTGAAGAGCGAATCTCCGGGGAGCGGCAAAAAGTAGGAGCTCCGCAAATAATTGGTGTCCGTCACTTGACGCGCATTCGGGGTGATGGCGGTGCGTTCAATTTCATTGTTGTATTGATTCGTCGGGATATCCGTGAAGAATGTCCCCGGCACCCCGGCATTGCTGTGATAGGAAGAAACGTCAACTAGCAACTTACCGCCTTTCCCCATGGAAAAGCCGAGATTCCCCCCGATATTGTGGAGTCTGTCATCGCTATTGCGCCGGAAGCCGCCTTCCTGTCCTTCATTTCCAAAGAAGAAATAGTCAACGGGACCATAGCGCGAGCCAAAATCCAACCGAAGGTCTTGGCGGAGATACTTTCCGATCTCGTATTCCACATGGCTGATCGGCAGGCCAGGATGTGTCGAGCGTTTGGTGATAACGTTAATCACGCCGCCCATAGCGTTCGGGCCATAAAGCGCCGAAACTCCGCCGCGAACGATTTCGATATGGTCGATCTGTTCGATCGGAATTTCCGAGAGATCTTGCGATCCGAGGGCGAACCCGCCAACCGGGCGGCCATCGATGAGCAACAAGGTCTGATTGCTCGTCGAACCGCGAATCCGTGCCGTCAACAACGATCCTTGTGTCCCGATCGGCAAGATCTGAATTCCTGTCGCGTGACGAATCGCCTCACCCGCATTTTGGGCGTCAAAGCGTCTGAACATCTCCGGCGTGATGACCTGAACACTCGTCGGCAAGCGGCTAATTGATGTTGCCGTACGCGTCAAGGTGACAAAAACGCCAGCGCCGACAACGTCCGTTAACGCTTGCGGCATGGGCGCCCCTTGCGTTTCGCCGGTATAAACCGGTGAACTCGACGCAAAAACAGTCGAGCCATCAACATCTACGGCGGCCGTCGGGGACGATATCGCCGGAGCCGAAGAAACATCGACGGCCCAAGCCGGGGTCAACGCGCCAGCCGCGATCAAGAAAAAAACTAATTTTGTATTCATGGAAAAGTCCTCTCTATGGGTTGGATTATTAAGGAAGTGGATGGGGGCTTAGCCCACACAACTTGAGTGCGAATACCGAAAACAGCCTGTAGCGTTTGTTCGTCCAACACGTCGCGCGGGGGGCCGGCGGCGAAGAGATGGCCCTGATGCATCAACAACAATCTGGTGCAGAACCGCGCCGCCCAAGACAAATCATGCAAGGCGCAGACAATGGTCAGATGTTTTTCCCGGTGCAATTCCCGCAACAATTCAAAAAGCGACCATTCATGGCCCAGATCGAGATGCGCGGTTGGTTCGTCCAGCAAAAGAATTCGTGGTTCCTGCGCGAGCGCACGCGCGAGCAATACGCGCTGACGCTCCCCGCTTGACAATTCGTCGACGGGCCGCTCGCGCAGTCCCCATACGTCCGTGCGTTCCATCGCACGATGAACGGCGGCCAGATCAGCGGCGTTTTCGGTCCAGCCCCACCGGCGGTAGGGAGTTCTGCCCATCAACACAATTTGCTGCGCGGTAAATGGAAACACAAAATAGTTTTCGGCACTGACGACGGCGACCGTACGCGCCAGTTCGCGCAGCGGCCATTCGTCCAGGGGTCTGCCCTCAAGGAAAATCTTTCCCTGCCCGGGTTGTTGCGTCCCGGCCAGCAAGCGCAAAAGGGACGATTTGCCGGAGCTGTTGGGTCCAATCAAGCCAATGAACTCTTCACGTTCGATTTGGAGCGAGACATTCTCGACCGCTTTCAAATCGCCGTAACGAAATGACACGTTCTCTAGGCGAATCAAAACATTTCCCCTTTTTTCTTTTTCAGCAAGTAGATAAAGAACGGTGTTCCGCATAAAGCCGCGAGGACGCCGACGGGGATTTCGCGGGGAGCCGCCAGCGTTCGCGCCGCCACATCCAGAATAACGAGGAGCAGCGCGCCGCCCAGGGCAGAGGCCGGAATTAGCCGGCGGTGGTCCGGCCCTGTCAACAAGCGGACAGAGTGCGGGACAATCAGGCCAATAAACCCGATCATGCCGGACATAGCCACGGCACCAGCGACGAGCGCGGAGGCCGTGATGAAAAGCAGCCACTTTATTTTTTCCGGATGAAGGCCCAATTGTCGCGCCGTTTCTTCCCCCTGAGACAACACATTCAAGGAAGGCGCAAGAACGCAGGCCAGCGCAATCCCAAGGGCAATGAGCAAGGCCGAAATTTTAAGCAGGACGGGATCGTATTGCGCCAATGTCCCCAGTAAAAAGAATAATGTTGAAAACGATTCCTTGAAGAACAGCGAGAAGCCGAGGAATACGAGCGCATTGAGAAAAGTACTCACCACCACGCCCGCCAGAACCAGCGTTTGAACCGGAGAGCGCCCGTCGACCTGTGAGATCCGGAAAACGGCGCCAATCGATAAGAATGCGAAGAGCATCGCGAGGCTATAGAGTGCGATCGGAGAATGCCAGTGGCAAAAGGCCGCCGCCAGCACGCCAAGTGATGCCCCGCTCGATGTACCGAGAATAAACGGATCCGCCAGAGGATTGCGGAGTAAACCCTGGTAAAGGGCTCCGGCCGTTGCGAGCGCCAGGCCCACTAAGATGCCGGCGGCCACGCGGGGCAAGCGAAGCTGAAAAACAATATCCCGCGTGGTCGTCGCCGGTCCGAGAAAGAGCGATGAGAGGGCGGCCATCGCCAAGAGCAAACCCAACCACCACAGCGCCTTATTTGGCTTATGCAGGGTCATCATGGGACCTTGCCCCGCCACGCAAGGATTCGCTGTTCAATCTGTTCGATACCGTCCCACAACCGCGGGCTGGGCCGCGTCAGCCGATTGGGGTCAATATCATCGATGATCCAGCCGTGCCGGACGGCCGCGATATTGCCCCACCCCGGCCGCCGAAGAATGTCTTCCTTTTTATCAGCCAAGGTAATGATTAAATCGGGGTTGCGCTCAATGACCACTTCCGACGATACCTGGCCGGCTTCTTTTTGGAGATCGGAAAAAATGTTGAACGCCCCGGCATCCGCAAGGGCCTCGCTCAGGAAATCTATCCCGCCGACGGTCCATTGAGGACGGTCGATCTCGATATATGTTTTAAGCGGCTGGTTGGGTCGCCGGGACTGCAGGTCCTTCCGTCGCTGGGCGAGAAGGGAAATCACCCGTTTGCCCTGCTCCGCACGCCCCGTTGCCGCCGCCAATTGCCGGACCGTTTGATAGAGATCGGCGATAGATCGCGGATTATGAACCTCGACCATCCGATATCCCAAACGGCGGAGCTCTGGAACGGTCCGTGAGCTTTCCCAGGCGCCGGCCACGATCAGGTCGGGTTTGAGCGAGACTATTTTCTCAATGGAAGGATTGACGAAATCGCCGATGACGACCCGCCTCGTCCCGGGTAGCGTGTCTTTTTCGAATTCCGTGACGCCGACAATTTCTGATCCATCGCCCAGCGACTCGATAATTTCCGTGTTGCTGGGAAGGAGTGAAACAATGCGCGCCGCCGACGCGGCACCGGTGGAGAGCAGATAGGCGATAACCGAAACGAGAACGCAGAAAGCGCCGAGCTCTTTGCTTTTTGCTTTCGTTTCTCTCATATTTGCTTTGGTCTTCGCCATAAAAAATCCTGCCCCAGGAGAAAAGGAACAGGATTCACACAGGCGTAAAAAACCCGATAGAGACTTTCCAACCCTCCCGCGAGGGCACCGCATTGATCGTATAGTGACGGGCAGTAGATCGGACTTCCGTCAGCGCTCTTCAACCTCTCGCCGATGGTTACCGTTGCGGGGCAGTCCCGGTTTTTCACCGGAGTTCCACAGTCCCCATGTGTCTTGGGGACCTTGTCCCGACCCTTGTGGCTGGGTGGGACCGCTACCAATCACGTTTTAAAGAACCGGGGGTATTATAGACCCGCCCGCGCAACCCCTGTCAACATCTTTTTATTTTTGGGCGTCGCCAGCCGACGGTGGAAGTGATTAAGTCGACGAGTTATCCCCGGAGCTGGGCCACAATTGTCACCAAGTGGTTTTTCGAGTCGAAAATCAACGTTCCGGAGACTTGTCGTTGGCGTTGTGGCGGGTTGTTTAAAAATTCGATCGAGAGATGATCTCCGTCCGCATTGAACGTCGCGTGAATCGGCGGATCGGTTTGTATCAACTGCGACTGGAGGTGGGCGGCTTCTTCGCGAGAGGCGTAGGCGGAAAAATTATGAACCGTCAAGCGGCAGACATCGCCAAATCCGCTGAACTCGGCCTTCATCGTTACCGGGGCGGATCGCGTTTCCCCTTCGGAACAAAACTCGAGCTCCAAGAGAAAAAGTCCTTGCTCTTGTCTTGTTCGTGGAAACCCAGCGGCATTTGTCACCTTTTCGTAGGTTTTGAATTGGTGATAATCCATGGTTACCGGACCTGCGCCGAATGGTCTTGAATTGCAACCTCGGATTCGCACCGGCCGCCTAAATATTTCGCCAGAAAAGCTTCCGCTTTCGCATAAAAATGCATGCGGTTCTCGGGCCGCGCGAAACCATGTCCTTCGTCGGTGTAAACGAGGTACTCGACGGTCTTCCCGCTTTTACGCATGGCCTCGACCATCTGATCGCTTTCCGCTTGCTTCACCCGGGGATCATTGGCCCCTTGGGCGATCAAAAGCGGCGCTCGGATACGGTCGACAAAGAAAACCGGAGAACGCGATTTCATGAATGCTTCGTCTTTATCGACAACCCCCAGCCGGCGCGCAAAAGTAGCGCGCAGCGGTTCCCAATAAGGGGGGATTGTTTGAACGAGCGTAATAATATTGCTCGGCCCGACAATGTCGATGCCGCAACAGAATACGTCCGGCGTAAAGGTTAAGCCAACCAGCGTAGCGTATCCGCCATAGGATCCGCCCATGATCGCGACGCGCTTGGGATCGGCGATCCGCTCGGCGACGAGCCACCCGACGCCGTCGATCAAGTCGTCGTGCATTTTTCCCGCCCATTCACGATTTCCAGCGTTCAGGAATTTTTTACCATACCCCGTCGATCCGCGGTAGTTAACCTGGAGCACCGCATAGCCTCGGTTGGCCAGCCATTGCGCCATTGGGTTGAATCCCCAGTGGTCGCGCGCCCAAGGGCCGCCGTGAACGAGTAAAACCGTCGGCAAACTTTGCGGCGGGGAATCGGCCGTATCCGGCAAGGTCAGGTAGCCATGGAGGGTCAAACCGTCACGCGCCGTAAAGGTTACCGGCCGGATGGGGACGAGTGGCAGACCCTCCAACTTCGGTCGCTGCGTAAAAAGAAATGTGCTTCGTCTGGTGGCGCGCTCGTAAAGGTAGTACTGGACCGGACCGTCATCGACCACGTACGAAACGAGCCACCAGCGGTCCTCGAGGTCGCCATGCCCAATGTGAAATTCACCGGGCTGCGCGGCCGCGATCGCCGCAAAGTCCGCCTGTAAGTCCGGATCGACGACCGACCAGAGGAGCTTATCCTTGTAGAACGATACGGCTTGCAGCGTTCGGCGCAACGGATGCAACAAGAGGCCGTTGACGTCATAGTCGGAATCCTCGGCCAATACCGTTTCTTTCCCCGTCAGCGGATCGAGGGCCAGCAACCGTTTGGCGTTGGCACCGTGATTGCCGATCAGATAAAGCGTTTTTCCATCTTCGGAAAATTCGACGGGCGCGCCTTCATCATCGGCGTCCCAGACCCGCAGTGTTTTCCACGGATCGGCGGGCAAGGCGCGCCACCATAATTCATGTCCCCCATCAGGCCGTGCCGCCAGCGCCGCGCGAACGACGAGCTGTGCATCCGTCGTCCAACCGATCACGTTCCCGGGATTTTCTGTATCCATCTCGACCGAGTCATGGAGGAGCGAGATTCGGTACACATCGTGCTTTCGCGGGTCCTGTCGGTTTAGGCCAACCAAAATGCAATCGGGCACGTGCGGTTCCACGGCAAGCACCTGAGCCCGAACCCCGGCAAAAGGCGTCAAATCCCGCGCGACGTTGGTGCCGACATCGACCGCGTAAAGATGGAAATTCTCGTCCCCCTCAAAGTCCTGCTGGTAAACAAGGATGTTCGGCTGATACGTCCAAAAAAAAGCGCGGATGCCGCGTTTTTTGTCCGCGGTAAGTGGATGATCGTCGCTTTTTCCGACCGTACGCAGCCAGACCTGCAGCACGTTTTGGGCGTCGGGAGCCACATACGCAAGAAAGGCTGCGTCGGGGGACAATTGCGGACTAACCTTCTCGGGATTACCAAAGAGGACGTCGCGCGGGATCAGAAATGCGGCGCCCGGAGACGTAGAACGAGGCTGGAAGGCTTGAGTCACAACGCAATTATCGCACGATTGTCGCCGCATTCAACATTCTGGCGCTTCCTCACTATTCCATGCGAATTCACGGGACGATTGTGTAGCGTTGCGGGCCGGCTGGCCGAGGCATGCTCGACGTAAAAGAGCTTGCATGGGGTTTATTGTGCCGCTACGCTTACGCCAGTTCTGAATTTGCAAGAGGAGGCACCTGTGAAACGATTTTTAGCAACCGTTGTGGCACTCACCATTCCGCTACCGTCAATGGCTTCCAGCTTTAGCATCCTGGGTCTGCGCCCCATGGGCATGGGCGGGGCCAATGTTGCCATCGCCGAAGGTCCGACGGCCCAATATTGGAATCCCGGAGCTTTATCGATGACGAAAGGTTCCGGTTTTCAATTACCCGTTTCCGCAGGATTCGAAGCCACCGGCGATATTTTGCAGAAAGCCAATGCCATCGCTTCCTTTTCTAGCCAAATTCAGGCGCTTCAAAATCTCCAGACGAACGGTGGCGCTTTGAATTTGCAGCAGGTCGCCGACTTTAACGACGCCCTCGTTCGCTTAACCGCCCTCAATCAAGTGGGAACGGGTGCCTTGGTAAACGCTAGCGCAGGGGCCGACATGCGAGCCGGACGGTATGCATTTTCCGTCAACAATTTCGATCAAGCGGGAGCCTCGCCTTTTGTCGATACGAAGTTCAACTTAGGGGCGATTGGCGGCGTTGGTGGGGTTACCCTCACGGGAGACGCCTCATTAAATGATTCCGCGAACGCCGCGTCGCGCGACACCTTGGCCGGCGTGATCGGCAATTTATCACAAAAATTCGGAGCGACGATCGCCGGCGGGCAATCAGCCACCACGGTCGCCAATCAGCTCATCAACGCCGCCGCCAACCAAGGGTCCACACCGGCGCAAATAGCCGATTTGGTGAACCAGGCCCAAAGTTTAAATGGACAATTAGCCTCGTCGGGAATTACGGGAGCTTCGGCTCACGCCAATGGCTCCAAAGGCGCCGGAAGTCCGTCCGACGTCTCGTCCGGCATTTCCGGAGCCTTGGCCGACAACACCACCCGCGTCGTCCTCCGCGGAGCCGCCATGAGCGAAGTGTCGTTGGGATACGGCCTTCCCTTGCCGCTATCCGACCGCTATGGCGAGTTGGGGATCGGAGCCAATGCCAAAGTTATTCGCGGCGATATTGGCTATGCGAATGTGAACCTCGTTAGCGGCCAGGACACCAGCGTTGGCAAGACACTCAGTGACGCGACGAAAAATTACAAAACGACTTACCGACCTGCTCTCGACTTAGGATTGTTGTACCGCGCCCCTTTTCGGCGACGTGTACAGCTGGGGCTCCTGGCCCGCAATATCAACAGTCCCACATTCTCGCAGCCAGACAGTGCTGTTGCCGACGGTGAACCTGCTTACAAGGAAAATGCGCAAGTTCGCACGGGTATCGCCTTTTGGCCGTGGAAGCGCCTGACCTTGGGGGCGGACCTTGACGTGACTAAAAATAAAACGGAGGTGCCGGGGTTTTATTCACGCAATCTCGGTCTTGGCGGTGAAGTGAATGTGTTGTTTTTCTCGCTACGCGCCGGACTTTTGAAAAATGTCGAAGCCAATACACCCCTCGCCTACACGGCAGGAATCGGACTTCATATTTTTGCCTTTAAGCTCGACGTGGGCGGCGCCATCAGCTCCAAAACAGTCCACATCGACAATACGGCTCAAGCCATTCCGGCCAGCGTCCAAGTCGGCGCCAGTGTCGGCTTAGTCTTCGGCGGCGGCAAGCGTTCGTCGCGACACTGACATTTGTCCCTAAGAGTCATTCTGGGCATCGGTTCGCGCTCCCGACGGCTGCCGGCGGAAACTACATCACCCTGGAGTCGAAAGATTTCTGAAATTTAAGCAGCGGCCTGAGCGGGGGCTTGAACTTGCTCGATGACGAAGTAAAATTTGCTTCCCTTGCCGACTTCCGATACAACCTCGATTGTGCTGCCGTGAGCTTCGACGATACCTTTGCTGAAAGATAAACCAATACCGAAGCCGACAGCGCGGTCTTCGGCTTTGACTTGTTGGAACTTGCCGAACAATTTTTGAATCGCCTCCGCGGGAATGCCCCGGCCGTTATCGGAGATCGAGAGCTCGACCCCATTTGACACGGCACGAGCCGCCAACTTGACCCAACCGTTCTCCATCGTGTATTTGATGGCGTTTCCGGTCAGGTTCTCCATGACGCGCTCGATCAGACTGGCATCGGCGCTGACCCACAGACCGAGATCGTCGCATTCGAAGGACAGAGCAATTTTTTTCGCGCGCGCATGAAACTGTAGATCGCCGACGATTTTGCTGAGGATGGATTGGGCCTGCACGGGAACACGGTTCATGGTTAGTTTTCCCGCCTGTAGCCGTGCCAAGCTGAGAATGGTCTCCACGAGGCTCAGCGCACGCTTAGCCGATTGCTTGGCGGACCCCACGAGCTGCCCCAACTCAACTTCCGACGGTGGCACTTGAATTTCGGACAGGCCGAGATAACCGATCGTCGCGGCGAGTGGCGTCCGCAAGTCGTGCGTGATGCCGTTAAAGAAATCCTCCTTCATGCGGTCGAGCTCTTTATCCTGCGTGACGTCGCGGATCACGATCATCGCCCCTAAGCGACGCCCTTTCTCGGTCAACACTTGCTTCGCCATGACGCGCGCCCAGCGCGACCGGCCGGCGACGGGAAATTCAAATTCTGTCGTCACCGAATCCTGTTCATGCATGCGGACGGGTTCGATCAAATCCAGCCAAGGCGGGTATTCTTGAAGCGATTCCCATGCCTTGTCGAACCCTTTTCCTCGTCCCGCCACATCAATGACCCACTGCCGCGCGGGTTCGTTCGAGAAGCGGATATCCCATTTTTCCCCGATCATCACGATCCCGTCTTGAATCGAGAATAGCAGCGATTGGTTGGTGGTATGCTCCTCGATGATTTTCTCGACTTGCAGGGCTTCGTAGGACTTTAACTCTTTCATCATCTGGTTAAAGGCCTTCCCCAACGCGCGGAATTCTTCGAGGCCAAAATCCTCGGGAATTTTATCGTCGAACTTGCGCTGAGACACGCGCGTCACGCCGGCGGCAAGTTTCGTGATCGGGCGGCTGATGTGCTCGATCCAAAAGTAGATAAAAAAGCATACACCGAGGAAACTGCTGATCATCCAGCCAGCGGCTTTCCGGCGCAACTGCCATATTTTGGCGTAGGCCTCCGTTTGCGGCTGAGCCGACAAAACAAACCAGCCCGCGCCTTTAGCCCATTGCCCCGCGCCCACAGACGACACATTGTAAGGATCCTCAAATTCCCCGCTCCAAACTTCCGGGATGTCCAACCGTTCTCGAAAGTAGGCCCATCGCGGGAGGATCCGGTCGCCATAATGTTCCCGACGGGAATCCGCGACGATTCGACCGCTGTCGTCGATCAGCCAAATAAATCCCTGGTCCCCGACTTGCTGATCGAAGAGGGTGTTCCGCAAGGCTTCCCAGCGGACCACGACCAGCATCCAATCGCCGTTCTCGAGGGGATACAAAATGTCGAAAAACGATTGTCCGTTCTTTTCGTAGACAGAGCCGGTATCGGCGGTGCGCGTCGTTAAAACTTTCTGATACAACGGGTTGCGGGAATAATTGAGCGGCTCTTTGAGATGATCGAGTGCGGCATCAAAAGCTTTGGCTTTCTCTTTGCCGGCCGGGTCCAGCAGGGCCACGCAGGCGAAATCGTTATTCGACATGAGGGCATTGTTTAAAATGCCGACTTGTTCCCCCCATTGTTGAGACCGCGCCAGGAGCGGAGCAAAGGCCAAACGCATGTTCAGCTGTTCAAAATACGTGCTCGTGTTGAGAGAGAGCGCGTGGGCGATATGCCGGTGGAGATCCATAACCTGGGCCTTGGATTCGTGGACATATTGAAAGATCTTCCAGCACGTCATGGTCACCGGGATGACGACGATGGCCAGGATGATGAGGAACCATTTTCGAGGCATCAGCGAACTCTTTTGGCCGCTGGATTAAGCAGAACGATTTCGATCCGGCGATTTTCCGCCCGATGCTCGGCTGAATCGTTGTGCACCCGCGGACGGTAAGGCCCATAACCACGCGCGGAGAGGCGTGATGGATCGACCCCATTGTCGGTTAAACAGCCGATCACGCTGAAGGCGCGGGCCACGGACAGTTCCCAATTGGAATGCACCACGGCATGCGGGCCGAGCGGTTGATTATCGGTGTGACCTTCGACGACGATTTCGCCGGCAAACTTGGCGAGCTCGGGGGCCAGTTGGCCCAAGAGGAGTTTAGCGGAATCGCGAATCGTCGCCTGACCCGATTCAAAAAGAAGCGCATCGGGCAAATGGATGTCGATGCGCTCGGCTTGGGCATCCACATTCGCCAGCTTGTGCAAGCGCTGAATCATGCCGCTTTGACTCTCTTGGGTCGCGCGTATTTCCATCGATTGCTGGGATTCCCAATAGACTTTCTTTGCCCACAGACGATGGGCA
>JBBQYF010000009.1:0-26799 GCA_038208955.1 Elusimicrobiota bacterium | reverse complement strand
TTATGGTTCTACGATCCGTCGATCGGAAAGTGGGAACGCCGCACGGACCGTGAACGCATCGCCGGCACCGACTCGCGGCGTGAAGACTTCGATCAGTCCAAACTGGCAGAGGAATACATCCCGGCATTTGTTGACGAAGAAAAATTAGGCGGCTATACGGTGTGGGTACTTAAGTTAACGGTTAAACCCAATGTGGACGTGGCCTACCCGGTCGTAAAACTCTGGATCGATAAGGCGACCGGCAACGACCTCAAGCGCCAGGACTTCGCGCTCTCCGGGCGACTTTTGCGCACGTCTTACGTGCCCAAGTGGGAAAAACTGTTTCGCCAGTCCAAGAATGCGGACGTGTGGTATCGCCAGGAAATCCGCATTTATGACGAAATCGATAAAGCGAATTCGACGCTCGTGATTATCAAATCGGTCGACCTGCATTCGCTTCCGGAAAATATCTTTACGAAAGCGTGGCTCGAATCGCAGAGTCGGTGAAGACATTTATCGCCGGTTCGCTGCTCGTGTTGATCACCTGGACGCGTGCGGCCCATGCCGACGGACGTCCGAACGAAGATGCGCTATTCAGTGCTACGCCGTCGACTGCTTCGACCCCTACATCGGCAAATCCTGTTCCGCCGCCAAGCCATGCCCCGAACGCGCGCGACGACGTCCAAGAACTCCAGCCCCATTTGTTGCAAGACGCGTTTGCCTCCGGCGCCGTCAGCGACAATCCGCTGCAGATCGGCGGCTTGTACTATCAACGCTTTATCGTCACACAGAATTCCGGCTCGTCGCCCAAGCACGATCCGGTCTCCATGCCCCTGCAATTTGACGCCTTTATGGACGTGCGTCCAAGCGACCGCGTGCGCGGATACGTTCAAGGCCGCTTGCTTTACGACCCGACGCGCGATCAGTACAACAATCCAACCAGCGGCAACCGGCAAGGCAGCCTACAGTCCGCCTCAACCTCGGGCGCGCCACAGAGTTTGCCCGGCGGCACAACCAATCAGACGCCGACGAACCCCCAAGGGGTGCTCGATCAAGCCTGGATCAAGTTCGATATTCAACGGAGCGTGTTTGTGACGGCCGGCAAGCAACATGTGAAATGGGGCACCGGCCGATTCTGGAATCCCACGGATTTTCTCAGTACCCAGCGGCGCGATCCGCTGTTGCCATACGACTTGCGACTGGGCAATACCATGGCCAAATTCAGCATGCCGCTACCCCGCGATGGCAGCAATTTGAACGGCATCATTCTCTTTGATAACCCTGAACCCGGGAGCACACTAGGACAACTGGGTGGCGCGTTTCGCGGCGAAACATTAATCGGCCCGGCGGAAGTCGGACTCGAAGCCGTGGGTCGGGGCAACAGTCCACCGGTCTATGGAGCCGACATTTCGTCGCCGCTCGGCCCGTTCGATGTCTATAGCGAAGCCTCGCTCTTAAGCGAATCGCCGACGGTGCATTATAAATCCACCGGCGTCCCGCTCCTCACAGGAACGGACGTCGCCACGTTGGCCACGGTCGACAAGAGTCGGGGCCCCTTCGTTCAGGTCACCGCGGGAGCGAACTACTCCTTTGCTTGGCAAGCCAATCGTCGAGCCACTCTGGGTGCCGAATATTTTTACAACCAAGTGGGTTACCGTGATTCCACAATTTATCCCGTGCTGATTTTCCAAGGCGCGTATCAACCTTTTTATACCGGTGAGCAATACGGCGCAATCTACCTGAGCGCCGAAGGCCCGGACGCGCTCAAGCACACCTCCTACACGTTCTCCACGCTCACCAACGCCTCCGACGGCTCGTACATCTCGCGTCTCGATTTTTCCTGGCGCTTGCTCACATACCTGACGCTCGAAGCTTACATGGACGGTCATTATGGTCACCACGGTGGTGAATTTAATTTTGAACTGCAAACCCCAACGCTAACCAACGCCGGCGTATCCGTCAGCCCAATGGCCATTCCCTCGACCATCCTCGATGGCGGTTTGGGCCTCCGGCTAAGTTTTTAGTCGCCAGTTGTAGAGGCAGACGCACCATGCCGCAGCTACTACTGTCTACTAAAATTCCCTTATTCTTCGGAAAATGATTCGACTTTCTGAACACATAATGAGCGAGCGAAGCGAGTCGAATCATTCCCGGATGGCGTAACGCCAGCACACAGTCCCGCTCTAGCGAGCTTACTCGACAGTATATAAGTCCTATGGATTTCACCTTTATCGGCAAATGCCTCCTGCGACAGTCCTCGCTTCTCGCGCAATGATCTGACGATTTCTCCGAATTGGCGAAATATTTGTTTCCTCGTCGACATGCATCCATTTTGAAGGATGGCCACCTATCCGTCTACATACTATGAGCCGCGTAATTGTCGAAAGACCCAGCGAAATATAGGCCCCGCGTTTACAAAAATGTAACAAACAAGACACGTTGTACGATCTTCTGGAAGATCACTATAACGGATGGGTTGGGATAAAGAAAATGGCAGCACCGCTCATAGCGCAAAGGATCTTGGTCCGTACATACTGCTCTCATTTATCGCAACGGCTATCAGTCCTTGGTTCGGGCTTATAGTTGCTGGAGTAGGCGGATCTTTATTGGGTACGGCTATTTTCAGGCCTGAAGCATTCTCCAACACGTGGTCTCACATAACGGAATTCATTGGGGGACGGTTCGTGGCACTCGGTTTGCGACGCCAGAGCGGCCATTCACAGGGCTTTCCCCCCGAACGTGCCGTCCGCCCTCGTTTCCTTATGACACTCACTCTTCGCCAGCTCAAAGATCTAGCCGTTTAACCAAAATAGAAAATGCCTTAGCTGATGATCGAGAAAATCCAGGGCTCAACTTGTTCGCAGTTATCCTTACTGATCTAAACCGTTATTGCGATGCCGAGAAGGCCGCACGGGAAAGTGTGCGTCTAGTGAGTCAGAGTGTCAGCCTGTGAGAAACACGATCCGATTTCCATGCCCCTGCAATTTGACGCCTTTATGGACGTGCGTCCTAACGACCACCTACGCGGATACGTTCAAGGCCGCTTGCTCTAATCCGACGCGCGATCAGTCCAACAATCAAACCAGCGGCAACCGGCAAGGTAGCCTACAGTCTGCCTCAACCTCAGGCGCGTCACAAAGTTTGAACGGCGGCACAACTAATCAGACGCTGACCTCCCCCCTGAAAAAAGATAAGTCCTGAGTAGTCCGCCGTCGACAATGGCAAATCTCGTTAATCCTGATTAGTCCTGAAAAGTTCGTTTCGCTGTAGTGATTACGGTAGCATGTGGTGTTGCAGAGTCGATTCGCAGGCAAAGTGCGTTTAGTAGAATCAATGCTCCTTCGGCACGATCGACAAAATGTCGATCGTTTTGCCGATCATCCCTCCGGTGCGTTTGTGGAGGATGGCCATACTTCCGATAGAATACGGTCGTATGGTGGCCATCGCACCCATAATAAGCAAAGGAAGGCTAAGGTGAATTTTTCTCCAAAATTCAATATCACGAATTCGATCACGGCGGCGCTGACAAAGATTGAGCGGGCGCGTGGGTTCTTGGAAGCGGCCAAATTGTCCAAGGATTGGATCGCCGATATGCAGAATCGCGCGCTGGTTTTAGAAGCCCACCATACAACGCGTATCGAAGGAACCCACTTGACGCTGGAGCAATCCAAGCAGCTTCTGTCCGGTAAGAAAGTCGCAGGGGTTGATCCTGATGACGCCAAGGAGCTGTTGAATTATCGAAAGGCGTTTGATTTTGTGAGTGACTATCTGAATGGGGGCGGGCCTATCACCGAAGGGCTTGTGCGCGAAATTCATAAACATCTGGGTACGGGCGTACGCGGCGACAAGGCCGCTCCAGGGGAATACCGCAAAGTCCAAAACCACGTGGTGAATTCTAAAACGGGACAGGTCATCTATACTCCCCCTTCAGCGCCGGAAGTTCCCATCTTGATGGGTGAGTTGGTCTCTTGGCTCCGCGCGGAACATGACGTGAACCCGGTCCTTGGAGCCGGGATCGCTCAGTTCCAACTCGTTCATATCCATCCTTTTGTAGATGGAAACGGCAGAACCTCTAGGCTTTTGTCTACGTTGGTCCTCTATAAAACGGGCTACGACTTTAAGCGGCTTTTCACCATCAGCGAATTCTATGACCGAGATCGGCCCGCTTTTTACCGGGCCATTCAAAGCGTGCGTGAGCAAGGAATGAATATGACGCCCTGGCTCGAATTTTTCGTGACAGGGCTCTCCACTCAGATGCTGGAGGTCAAAGAGCATGGGGAAAAGATTATCCGTACCGATCTTCTAGCGCAGAAACAGGGTCTATCGATACGGCAGCGCCGAGCCATTGGATTTTTAATGGAAAAAGGGCGGTTTACGATTCAAGAATTTGAGGGAATTTTTCCAAAAATAAACCGGCGAACTCTTCAACGGGAGCTGGTCAGTTTAGTCAAAAAAGGTCTTGTAAAAGCTGAAGGAGAGACACATCATAGACATTACGAATTAGTCGACAAATAGAAGCGCTTTTTGCGACATGTTTGCGACACAGTTTGTGACACGTTGACGACATGTTTATCGCACTCGCTGAACCTCAGTCCGACCAAGTATATCGAACGCACGGGTACCGGGGCTGACAAGAAAAACACCAGTGGCGGATATCCTTCGGCATGGTTTTCAAAAATGAATTTGATGGCACGTTAAGACTGCCTCAAAAGTAAGTGTATTTCCGGGTGACACCGCCTATGGATAACAATCTAAAAGCAATTGTGTTACTGACTTGTCTCGCAATGCCAACTTTTTCGGCACCAGAAAATCATTCTGTGATGGGAGTACTTCAACGAGTGACCTCCAATAAGGAACACTCTTTTATCGAGATAGTCCGTGTTCGTGGCGACGTATTGAAATTCGTTTGTGATGCTCCCCAATGCGACGCGATTTCACTTAACAAGCTGATCGGCCACCGGATTCGTTTTAATACAGAACCATTGCGCCAACCCCTGTATGCGGATGGAGTACCGTGGGCCGCAACATCGATTACTGAAGAACCGCAGACTCCCGCAAGGACCTTCGACTTTGAATCGTATCTGACAAAACCTTATGTCGATGAATGTTCTGCGCCACTCGGTGGAAAGCGAGTTATGTAGACGACGTTACTTATTACGACTTCGATGGGGATGGTCAAGAAGAAGCTATTATCGTCGCCTCATCTTGTATGACAGGCACAGCAGGGCCGGATATTCATTCCGTGTACCACGTAAATTCATCGAGCGAAGTGGCAGAAATACCCATCGAGGAAATCAAGATATTTCAAGGACGGCCAATCAACGATCAACTTGTGGGCAACCGTAATTGGCGTTTATACGCGGATGACGGATTCCTTGTACAGGATTTTTACGATGGTTCCGGGAGGGAGCATCCGCTGATAGTGCTATTCAAATTTGATGGACAGCGTTTTACCGTTGCCAAGATCGGAAGGTCTCCTACCTACCAAGCCAGCTTCGATTGTTCTAGGGCAAAATCTGAGAATGAAATCATTATTTGCGGTAATGCCGACCTAGCCGAAGCCGATCGGAAACTCGCCAAGACGTTTGAAAAACTTCTCAAAAGTGTTTCAGCGAGTCAAAGAAATGAATTGAGACAAGCACAGACTCTTTGGCTCACCGAGCGAGATAAGACCTGCATACCGTACAAGGACAATCGCGGACTGGAATGCTTGGAAGAACACTATGCCATTCGCCAAAATGAACTTACCGCAAAACCAGCCATAACAGCCCCCTAGTTGCTAGGTGTCAACATAAACCGATCCGCTATTTTGGCGGAATGGGGTTGCGTGGATACCCTCCCATTGTGGCCGGATTGGCGGGCACCGGTTTCTGGGGCTTTGGCGCACAACAGTCCATTCCCATATGTGATATTCTCTCGACATGACTATTGCCGAGTGGATGCTCGTTATTTTTTTAGTGGCGGCAATCTATAGCCTGCTACGGCCGCTGCAGCAGGCTATAGAAAGATTTCTTTTGAAGTTGCTTGGACGTGAACCGAAATGGATCGATGCCGATGTCGTCTCGCCCAAAGATCCTAAAAAGGAGCCCTAATGAATTTGCAAAGACCCCCCAACTTTGATTCGCCTGAAGGAATTGCCTGGATGGCCAGCCGAGCCGTTACGGCTCTGGCCGCGCTCGTTGTATTAATCGCGATTATCAATTCCTTCGTCGTGATTGAGCCGGGAAATACGGGCGTTCTCTTCAACAAATGGACGGGGTCGTTGCGCACGGTCGGACAAGGAATGGCGTTTCGCTTGCCCTGGATCACCACCGTCCAAAGCTATCCGACGGCGTTGCGGACGTACACGATGGTTCAGCGCGGCGGCGAGGGATCCTCGGAAATCGACGATAGTATGGACCTGCCCACGCGCGAAGGCCAGCATATCCGCCAGGATATTTCCGTCACCTACAACACCTCCGAAGATAAAGCGGCCCAGGTTTTCAAAGCCTTCCGAGGAGCCGATATCCGCGATATCGAATCCACGTTCATCCGCCGTACGATTATTACCGTTGCTCAAAACGATGCGGGCCAGATGTCTTTATCTGAAATAATTTCCGATAAACGCGGCGACTTGCAAAATTCCGTCCAAGACAAGTTGAGTACGCAGCTCGAGAAAATGGGATTTCACATGGATAAGGTGAATTTGGGTGCGAGCCACCTGCCCGCGGCTATCGAAGCCCAAATGCAGCAAAAGATGGGCGCCCAGCAGCAGGCTCAGCAAGCCGAGTACGAGCTTCAGAAACAGCAAACACTGGCGAAGGCGGCCGTCGCGCAAGCCCAAGGAGAAGCGCAGTCCACGCTCGTCAAAGCCAAAGCCCAAGCCGAAGGGAACCGGTTGCTGCAGGCGTCCATCACCTCGAATCTCGTGCAGTATAAAGCGATTGAGAAATGGAATGGGACCTTGCCACAAGTCACGGGCGGAGCCACACCGTTCATTGATCTTCGGGTTAAAAAACCTGCCGACCAATAAAAAACGCGCGGCGAACTAGGCGAGCCACCTTCCTCTTCCTCAGGCAGGCTCGCGTAACCCATGGGGACCGTTGGCTGTCCTACGATGACAGCTTTCTCAAGCGCCGCGTTGACAACGCCTGCCCGAGCGTGTCAAAGTGTGGCGCGCTAATCTGGAACTTGGAAAGCTATGGAATACTTTAAGCCTTTACCGCGAACTTTTCATGTCGAAATTGCCCTTGGCATCGTCTTGTCCTTGCTCACCTGCGGGATCTATAACGTTTATTGGAACAGCCAACAATTTAAAGCGATGAATCTTCTGTTGGGCCGCGAGGAATACCGGGTCGGACTTTGGCTGTTGCTGTCATTGCTGACCTGCGGCCTTTTTCACATCTATTACGAATACAAAATGGGTTCTGATTTAGCGACTTACATGATTTCTAAGGGAGTACCCGTCAGTCCGAATTTAGGCCTCATTGGACTGGCCTTTTCTTGCCTGGGACTCACCGTCATAGCCGACGCGGTCTATCAGAACGAACTGCATAAACTCGTCGAATGAACGATTTAAAGGCCTGGGCCGGCGGGGCCTGGGTGGGTTTGGCTTCTCTAGCCGCTATGATTCATCGGGGATGGATCGACCCCGGGCGTTTAAATCAGTGGACCCTCTGCCCCTTCAAATATCTCACCGGTCTGCCTTGTCCAGGATGTGGGATGGGGCATGCGTTGCTCGAAGCGTTCCAAGGCCATTGGCGATTGTCGATGCACGATCACGCGTTGGGCATACCCTTCCTCGGGGCATGGACGATCTGGTTGTTTCACTCCTTCCTTCGCGGGTTGGGGATAGCGCGACCTTCCCCCATATTTTCCGGGTCATTAAGGCAACGTTTGGAGTTAGCGACCCTCGGGTTGGTTCTTGCGGTCTATGTTATACGGTGGGTATGACAAAAAAATCCGCGGATTATGGTCGCAATCCCATTCGCGCCTTCGCGGCTATTCAGCGCGGAATGTCCATTGAGGACATTGAACGTCTGGTAGGACAGCCCGCCCGGCGGATCGATCAAGGGACGCAATTGCTCGATTATGCACTCTCTGATGGGTCGCGTTTGCAAATTCTCTACGCCACACCGCAGCTGATCAAGCTGGTTCATTTTCGCAAGGATGGGTCCAAAATGTCATGGGTCCCCCACATAAAAGGTTTTACAACCCAAGCGATCGGGCGACGATCGGGCCAAGGACCAAGCCACGAACTCCTATCGGCGAAACGTGCCTAACGACGCGCGCGCCGATCCACAAAAGGAATGACTGAATCGCGCAATTTAATTCCCGATCCGGTAATCACCGAGAAAGCGATGACCCGCCGCTCGAGCACCGCGGGTAAAGCTCGGATCTCGACACGTCTGGGATGGTGGCGCCGGCGTTCCGTGGCCATTTCGGATTTTGGAATGGTGGGTTGGCTCATAAATGTCTATCCTCCCCTCGGAAAACCGTTCCGCCGAGGACCGGTCCAACATGCCGCAGACGACTTTTCATTCTACCTCTTTCATGACCCACCGACGCTTTTGCGCAGCCTCCAAAAACTGTATAGAATCCACCGATGCTTCCATTCCTGCCTTTGATTCTCAGCACGACGATAGGTATGGTCATCTTAGGCCCACTCGTCACGTTCGGTTTATTGTTGCTGAAAGGCTTGCCGTCTTTCGCCTTGGCCCACATGCTGGCGGTGCTCCTATGGGCATTCGCGGTGACTTGGATTCCGGCGTTAGGAGCGGGTTTGTTGCTTTCGGCTTTGCTGCTGGGCCTTCGTGGGAGACTGGGCTATTTTACAAAGCCCTACGATTTCGGACGATGCTTTTCACTGGGCGCCATTGCGGGTGCGATTGTAGAAGCGCTGTCAACGCTCGTCTACCGGACCCTTTCGCACCGCCCATTTTCCAGTTTTTGGATTGCCGGCGCCGCCATTGCAGGATGCCTCGCCGGAGCGGTCGTCACCGCCTGGGTATTGCGCAAACTCTCGCCACGCTAAAGACCGGGGACTTTCAAGAATTGCTGAAGCGCCGGAAACTCCACCTGCATGGCGCGCACTTGCGTTTCCATCGGACGCTCATCTTTTACCAACTGGAATAGAATCCGCAGATTAAGACTGATATAGGGCGCCCCACGCCCCATTGATTTAATATCCGCGTCATGAAAGTTAAACTGCCGTTGCGCCATGTATCCCGTCTCCGCGTTAAGCTCGATGAGCGGCTTGATATTCCAAGAGAGCCCCGTGCCAACGCGAATTTCTTGATAGTCGACTAGGGTTCCGTTGAGCGATGTTTGGTTGTGGACGTCTCCAAAATTTCGCGCCACGCGGAAGGTGTTTCCGATAAAATCGGCACCGACCCAGGTATGCAGCCACTCATTGGCTTTGTATTCGATGGCCGGCGATGGCAACATAAATTTGAGCTTCCAGCGATCTGTGAGCTGATAGCGAAAACCGCCGCCCGGTAGGAAATGACTACTCCGCCAATTGTTATAACTCACTCCAAAAGCCCATTGAAAGCGGTTGCTCACAACTCGCGTATAAGCGAGGGCAATCGGGCAATTGAAGTAGGGGCCCATGAAAGTGGAATTATCGGAGAAATACCCGGGTTCGAACTGCAATCGCATAAGACTTTTCGTAGACCAGCGAAAGTCCGCCGCTAGAAATCCGTTTAAGCTATCGAGTTCGTTCGGCACAAATACATTGTCCGGGGGCGCGAATCCCATGCGCTGCCATTCCAAACCAAAATGAAAGAGAAATGCCAGCAACGCGCGGTAGGTAAACACGTGGCGCAAATCCGTATATTCTTCCGACACATCGCCCTCGTGCCCATTGCCAAAATCCGTATGCGCCGCCCCGACGTAATCGTATTGCGCTTCCAGGACGTAGCCGATAGTGGTTTGAGTCCAGAGGATTTGGTCCTTGGAGGGGGATTTTTCTCCGGGTTTTGGAGCACTAAGCATATCCGCTCGGGCGGGATAAACACCGACAAATAACAGCATCAACCAACAACAAGATTTTTTCCAACGTCGCATGGGGCCTCGCGCATCAATAAAACAATTTCCGAGATCGTCGGAGCCTATATGGTACAGGTTTTCGAGAGGGTATTGATTGCGAAATCGATGGACAACGCTTACAATGAGCCATGTCCATCAAAGCTTGGTTGCTGGGAATCCTGCTCGGGGGAACGGTTCTATCGGTAGGACAGCGACCGGCCGAGGCGAAGGCGCTGCAGCCGGTTAAGAAATTTCTCGTGTGGGTGGTTAGCCCTGATGCGCAGGTCGAGCGTGAAGTGGAGCTCAAGTTGCTGGAAGTTTTCGCCGATCGACAAGTCGGCGGGACGCGTTTTTCGGATCTTTTCCCTCAAGGTTTGCCGGCCTCGCGGTCGGAAGCCATCGAGCGCATGCGCTCAAGCGGCTGCGACGCGTTATTGGTACTCAAACGGCGCGGCTCGATCCGCTGGTCGAATTCGCGGAGCAATGAGTCGTCCACGTTATCGGCCTTTTTAAAAGTCAGCGGCCAAGCCTCCACGCCCGCCCCCACGATTGAAACGATCGTGCCCGTCGCATCGTCGGTGGATAGCCCTTTCGACTCGCACAGCCGCGGAACGCTTGAGATTGTGAAAGGTCGCGCGACCGTTTTTGACCTTGCCACGGAAAAACGACTTTGGGAAGGCAACAGCGAGGTTAAAGCGTCTCAAAACCTACCCACCACTCTCTACCACCGACGTATCGCCGCTACCGTCGCCGAAGCGCTGACGAAAGCGGGACTTCTGCGTCCGAGCTCCAACAAAAATCCTCTGCTGAATATTGTTAATTAAGGTCTGCGCGGCTTAGCGATAGGTCGAGCGGTTCATTGGACTGGGAATCCCCTGGAATGTCGGCCATATCATCAAGTATTTCCTGGGCGTCGATCTCGGCTTGCTTTTGCGCCGTCCGGAGAATCAAGACGTAAGGTTCCAGCTCATCCAACGCGCGGCTGGCGTCGATCCCTCGTTGCAATGCTTGACGCGATAAAACCATTCGATCCGTTTTCTTATAGAGGCGCGCGAGATTTAGGTACGCCATCGGATACAGCGGCCTAATCGCGATCGCTCGCTGCAAGGCCGATTCAGCAATTCCTGCCCGACCCCCGGTTCTCCCCATCAAGGTAACTGCATAGGCATTCCAGGCGACGGCCAAACGAGGATAAAGTTGCAGACTGCTTCGTAAACGCGCGAGACCGCTTTCTACTTTATGTAACCGCAAATCGTCCAAGGCTTTCAAATATTGATCGTACGATTGGACAAAAGCCGGAGACAACGCGATGGCGTATATCCGCGTCATTTCATGCGAGTCCTCGTAAACTAATTTAAATTCACTGGGATAAAGATTCATGTACCGACGAATACGTTTCCATTGGTGGTTGATATCCAATCCGCGGACCCTTTGGTCCAATGAAACAAAGGGTGTATCCGTCCATCGGTCTAGAACGTATTGCACATGGTTCGCCAGCAACTGATGTCGAAGGTCTTCTTCATCTTGCGTTACGAGGAGACTGATCGCAGGCCGATTGGTATAGAGATACAAGCCCGGGGCCAGGGGACTCAAGAGAACCGCCGCACGCTCCGTATGTTGCTTGACCCAGGCAAAGGTATTGAGCGGCGCCAAGTTTCGCGTCACCGGTTTAAAAAGTGATTCGTAGACGGCGAAACCATTCTGAAATCCATAGAGAACAAGCAACAAGGCAAAGACCGTTCTACCCGTTATCCGCCGCCAGTAGGTATCCTTAAAGAGCTGCAGCCATCCCGCGACCATAAAGATGAGGGCAAACGGCACGAGCGGCATTAAATAACGAACATCGAAATTGAGCCACAACGTGTGTACCAGAAAATAAAAATAACAGAAAGAGGCGGCCCCCAAGGTTAATTCCTTGTTAAAGCCTTGTTCTTTTGAGCAACGAAATAATCCTGCGGCCATCAAGACGATCCCAGCACCTGGAGCGACGATGCGAAGGGTCCAGGATTGGAAAACACTGCGCAAAGGCCAAGCCAAGATATTTTGGAGTAAAAATTGCTCAAAAATATGGCCCGCTTGCGGGAGAAAGGACCCATAGTGTTGAGACCAATAATGCGCGCAATTTGTCAGATCCCCAGTGTATTCTGCACTGAAGGCATGGTCCAAAACATCATTGCGGAAAATAACGGTGAGGTAGAGGGCAAGCGCCAAGGCAAACGTTTTGCAAAAACTTTCCCATCGGCCTGCATAAGCGAGCGCCAGCAGAACGCTGGGCAAGAGAATAATTCCTTCGGGGCGCGTGAGGCTGGCCCAACCGATCAACAGCCCTAGCAACCATCCGTGGAGGCGCGAATTGCCCGTGACCACCTTCTGCAAAGACAAAAAAACGGCCAACGTTAAAAAAAGAAAGTACGGTTCGGCCATCAATATTCCAGACAAATGCGCGGTGGTCGGATTGAACGCAATGAGAATCAGCGTGCAGAATGACAAGGCCGAAGAAAACCATTGGCGCAACAAATACCAGGTCAACATCACAGACCCCAGCGTAATGCAAATGGAGACCCACTCCAGTCGAGCCCATTGAGGGTCGACCCATTTCAAAAACGGTAACAAGAAAAAAGGCAATCCTGGAAAGGGAAAGCTGGTCGACGGTTGCAGCGGTTGGGACAGATTGCGGTAATGTCCCGTCAACAACGATTTAGCGGCGAGTACATAGGCGGCATCATCGTTGTAGAAACCAATATCGAAGCGGGGAAGAAGTGCAATATAGAGCGCGGCCGAAAAGACAATAAAAACCGCGTACTGATACGCGCGGGGAATCCTTATTTTTCGCCAATCCACGTTATTAGAAATATAACACAATGCCATCGCTATACAAGGTTTTGCGTAAGGCGACCATCGGCTATTAACCGACCCGTTTAATGAATTGTTAAGACTTTTGCCATTTTTTTCAAGAACATCGTGAAAAATCCGCCCGTAAATCGCTCGCCATGTAACGGCCAAATTGAACTTTTTCCGACGATTGACAAGGTTTGCTCATGCCTCTATAGGGTATTAGTAGCAACGGAAAGTAAAAAACGTTTAGGAGATGATTATGAAAAACCCTCAAGTAAAAAAATGGCTCCGCTGGTCCGCGATTAGCTTTTTTTCCGGTTCCGTCATTGGCGGCTTTTTACCGCTCTTTCTAGCCAGTCCTTTGACCCATCAAATGACCAACAAAGTCGTAACAATGATTATGGCCGCGAAAGGATAGTCAAAAGTCTACGAATAGTAGAGCAAAACTGCCCTATCGTGTCTTTCTATTCTTTCTATTGCAAATAGTTGTTAAGCCATGTAAACAGTCGTCATGCCCGCGCCCCTTGATTTACGCATTTTGCGCACAAGCAAAGGCGTCACACTGATTGAATTGCTGGTCGCCATCTTCATTATTGCCATCGGCTTACTAGGAGCCGCGGCCGCTTTTCAGCTGGTTTCCACCTCCGTTCAATCCTCCCGGGTGCAAACCGTCGCCAACACCCTTTGTGAAGAGCAGATGGAACGGCTAAAAGAATATTCTTACTATCAATTGTTAGTGACGACCTCGACAACCGTTGATACCCGCTTCACACCGGCGCTCAATTACGACAACACCGATTACGTTCCCCAGACGATCGCTGCGGGAGGAACGAGTTTCTTGCGTACAACGCGCGTCGATTTTGCCTACCGCTATAACGCCACCATTTCAACGACGATTTGGACAACCCAAGATACGGGGCTCAAGATGGTCACCGTCAATGTTTCTTGGCTGTACCGAGGATTGTGGCGTACCCAAACATTGCAAAACGTCGTCAGCAATCCAAATTATAATCCGCTCAACGCCATCTTTAAAGGAACGGTCTACAAAAATGGCGGCGGTACGCTGCCGGGCGCGCAGATCCAGGTAGTCGAAAACACCTCTTGGTTCAATTATTCGCAAGCCGGTGGCGCGTACAGCTTTAATGTTAGCCCGGGCACCTACACACTGCAATGCTCGCTCTTGGGATATTATCCCAGCACGACCGCCAGTTACCTTCCTATTGCCAATGATCAAACGATCGTGCAAGATTTCACGTTGTCGCCGATCGCTACCGGCACCGTCAGCGGATATATTTACGACTTCAATAGCCTTGTGATCAGTCAGGTGGTTTCGAGTACCGACACCGCTGGAGCGCTTGAATATGTCGAACTTTACAATCCCACACCACAAGATATCAACGTAAAAAATAACATCGACATGGTTTACTGGGATAACAGCAACTCCTCGACGACCGTTCTGGTCACCTGGGTGAGCACGTACGTGCCCGTGAATCGCTATTATTTGATTGCGAATGCTCCAACGGTTAACGCCGGCGGCAAAGTTCTGCCGGCGGACGCCATTTACAGCAATCCCAATTATCTAGTTGGGGGCGCACCCGGTCATTTAATTTCAAACCTGACCGCGGGCGGCGTCGGCCTTGTCAACCATATCAGCGGCGCGATCGTCGATAAAGTGGCCTGGACCGCGGGGGCTGGCAATCCCGCTCCAGCGTCAGGCCCAGAGGGAACGGCTATTACACCGGCTTCCGGTGCCGGATTGGCTATCGGGGAGCAATTCGTCCGAATGACGGCCCCCGGCGCCGTGAACCCCGCCTATGGCAACGCTTACGATTCTGGAAACAACAACCTTAACTTTGTGGACAGCCTAGCCTTCTCTTATTCCCCGCACAACGTCGCCTCCGGGAACAAAGTGCCGATGTCCGGCGTCCCGGCACCAAACGCGTTGATTAATATGACCGACTTCTTATCGGGCACCGTACGCTCGGTAGCCACGACGATGCCCGGCGGGTATCCGGTGGCTTCCTTCACGATACCCAGCGTGGCGACGGGAACATGGTCGATGAACGCTTATTTGAATGCCTGGGGAAAAGCGAATTTTATCCAAATGAACAATATCGTGATCCAGCCATTGGTCAGTACGGGCGTTCCGAACGGCAGTACGGCACCCAACTGGGTGGTACCGGGATCGACGAATACGCTCCTGACCAGCACGTCCAATTACGCCGTTATCGCCGGGACGATTTTAGATCCCTATGGCGCCCCACTGCCCAATATCAAAGTGAGCTTCGGGGCTAAAACTACTTTCACCGGAAGCGACGGGTCTTACTTCCTCGTCGTTCCCTCGGGAATTAATACGTTATATGCCAATACGGCCTATTTTAACCCCGCCTATACGCTCGGATTACTTTACTTGACCGTATCGGCCGGAAATGTTTACGACCCGGAGAACATCACGATTTATTTCGGTGGCACTTTGCAAGGATATTTCCAGACTCCGACGGGTTCGCCCTTGCCAAATCGCTCGGCGGTGGCGGTTTTTGGGATCGGTAATGAGTATTCCCAAGCCGTCTCCGACCCCACGGGATACTTTTATCTGCGCAACATCACGACCGGCACCTATACCATAACCCCCGCGCTTGATAATGCCGAAATCGCCGTGCCCTCCTCAATTACCGGCATCTTGTCCTCTACCGGCGCCGCGACGTTTGTTTCAACCTTCACGATCACAAACGCCTTAGGAACCATTCAAGGTCAAACGCTGCAAACGACCACACCGATCACGACGGGCGTGCTCGTGGTAGCGAGCACGAGTCCGATATTAAGTCCCCTTCCGCCGCCGCTCGTAGGCAGCGTGACCCCTACCTGCCATCCCTGTTATTACAGCGATATCAGCGACGGGAGCGGCAACTTCACTCTCAATGTACGAAGCGATCCCAATCCCTATTTTGTCTATGGCTGGCTTTCGGCGCCTGCTCCCGGTGGGTTCACAACCACGGCGCAATCGTTTTCCATCATAATCAGCACGGGACAAATTTATTCCCAAAACCTCGTATGGTGACACCAATTCGCCGCCCCTCAGGATTTACGTTGGTCGAAACGATGGTCGCCATCGCCATCGTTGGCGTGCTCTTCTTGATTGGTCCGACGTTTCTCCACCAGGTAACCGGTTTTTACCAAACACAAAGCACAAAGATCACATTGCAACGCGATGGTCGCGATCTTGCCGATCTCCTATTACGCTTTTTGCGGGATGCCAAGGCCTCGAGCGTGACGATTGATCAAATTAACACACCCCAGCAGCCGCCCTTTTCGCGAATCACTTTTACAACGATCCAGGGAACAACGATGCAATACTATCAGCAGGGGTCTTCGATTATTCAAACCTCACAACCGCAGGGCAGCGCCGTAGTCAATACCAGCACTCTCTCGCAGAAGCTCTATACGCTGACGTTCACTTATCCGCGTGCCGACGATCCTTCGCTTCTGTCGGTATCCATCACATTGGCCGGAACCATTTCGGCTACGAACAGTCAACTCTTTGAGATCAATGTCCATAAGATCCATTTGATGAATTCATGATGACCCGAAACGACGGCCAAATTTTGATTCCGGTGATTTTGATCGTGATGCTCCTGGCCATGCTCGTGCCGGCCGTGGTCAATTGGACACAAGGCGAATCACAAGCCAGCGTCAATGATCTCAAGTACACGCGGGCCGCCGAATTAGCCGAAGCGGGTGTAGACCTCGGCCTCAAAACATTGATCCAGAGTTCCTCAACCTGGAGCGCTATTCTCGGGGGGGGCATTCCAGTCGGATTCAATTTTGATTCCGTCTACAACGATATCGGCTTAGGGTCGTATTCCATTCGCATCAGTTCCGGGCCGGGACCCCAGCAAGCAACGGTCGTTTCGGTAGGACGCGACAAAACGAGCAAATCGCTACGGACCATTAAAGCGGTCTACCAAAATTCCGTTTCCCAGACGGCTCTCTATGCCATCAACGGTATGACATTCCAAAACAATGTGAATGTCGAATGGGGTCCGATCGTTTCGTTGGGACCATTTACGACGGATGTCGCTCACACGTATCCGCGTCTCTACGGCAACGACGCGATTTTGCCCCACGATACAAACGCGGCGCTCGTTCCCAACACCGATAACCAACAGTGGTGGTCGTACCAGTCGATATTACCTCCCACGCCCCAGGTGGATGTCCAATCGTACCGCGCCGTGGCGCAAGGGATGGGCGGGGCTTTCTTTAATACGGGTTCGCCGAGCTACAGCCTGGCGGTTCCGACGTTGCCGGGAACGTACTACTTTGATAACGACACGACTCTCACCGCCCCGGGTGGCGCCACCCTCCATGGCGACCTGATTGTCGATGGAAACCTGACGATCAACTTTGTCGGCGCTACGGGCGCCGATAGCACAACCTTGCCGCCGACGGCCTGGCAGGAATATAGCCATAACTGGACACATTACCAGACGTACGATTTGAGCGCCCCCGCGGCCTTTCCCGGGATTAACGCTAATTATGTCTCCCCCCCGGCCGTCCTCGGACTTTCAAACGTGGCGGTGCATGGATTTGTCTATATGAAGAAGCAATTGGTGATAACCTCAAGCCCGGGGGGTCCGGTAAACTTTATTGGCGCGATGTACGTCGGCAATACAACCGCCTTGACGCCGGCGGCCCCGGCCGTCACGCTTTATTTCGATTCCGTCGTCGCGGCTACCGTGAAAACCGTCAATATCACGCTGAATCGTATTTCCTGGCAAAACGTCACCACGTGCGGATGGGCCGGCGCTTTTCCGACCTGTCCTTAAACCTCAAAAAAATCCAGTTGTGGTTCGGCCGCGAGGCGCCTGAAATGCGCCGTCGACAAGGCTGGACGGTCGACTGGAAAGCCTGCCTTTCGTCGGGCAATATAAAACATATCGCGAATCTGCTCGGCATACGCACCCTCGCCGGTCATGCGCGATCCGAAACGGGGGTCGTTTAAGCGGCCGCCTCGAATCTCACGTATGCGGTGTAAAATTTTTTCTTTGGATTCCGGCGCGTGGTGCGTCAGCCATTTTTCAAAAAGAGGCGCTACGCTGTAGGGCAACCGAACGATAACAAATCCGGCTCCCGTTGCGCCGGCCTCCGCGGCCGCCTCGAGAATGGCCGAAACTTCGTAATCGTTCAGCCCGGGGATGATCGGCGCAATGTTGACGCTCACCGGGATTCCGGCCCGTGCCAGTGTTCGGATCGCTTCTAAACGCGCGCGAGGCATCGACGTGCGCGGTTCAAGCGTCTGCGCCAGTTCGAGACGCAGCGATGTCACCGACAGCGTCACATGCACGGCTTGGTAGCGATGCAATTCTTGCAGGAGGTCGACGTCGCGAGTAACCAAGGCGTTTTTTGTGATGAGCGATACCGGATTTCGAAAATCAGCCAGCACTTCCAGACAAGAACGCGTCAGCCGCAAACGGCGCTCGACCGGCTGGTAACAATCCGTAATGCCGCTCATCGCAAGAACCATCGGGGTCCAGCGGCGCGAGGAGAGCTCGGCTCGCAGCAAGGCCGGCGCGTCCATTTTGGCGATAATTTTCGACTCAAAATCGAGTCCGGCAGAGAGCCCCAGATATTCGTGGGTGGGGCGGGCGTAACAATAGATGCAACCATGCTCGCACCCGCGATAGGGGTTCAAGCTGGCGGAAAACCCAACATCCGGGCTGGTGTTACGGGTAATCAGCAACCGGCTGCTATCGCGAAAGAATTGCGTCGTCGGTGCGGGATCGTCGGGCTCGGTCCATTCTTCATCGCGGACGGAAGTTAGTTTTTCAAAGCGGTTCGGAGGGTTGACGGGAGCCCCTCTCCCTTTATACGGTTCGCGTGGGTCCACCGGTTAATCATACAAATGTATGCCGTTGGGGCAACGGCCTAACCGTCATGAACGGCCGATTACAAGGTTTTCAGTCGGCCGTGGGACGTCTGGTAATATTGTTTGCGAGTCTGATAGGTTTTTATTCCATCTTTTTCGATCGACACAACGGTCACTTTCATGACGGTGCCATCCGGCAACGTTTCGAGATCTTGATCCACCAACTTGGACACGGTTTTCTTTCCCCGACTCTTGGCATTGGCCACCGGAAGTGATTCTGGCGCCGCCGACAACATCGCAAGGGCATGAATTTTCCAACGTGACGTCGGTTTGATATGACCCCGGTTGGGATGCACCGAATAATTGTGAGTAGGGCCAATTTCTTCCGTCTGTCCGACGGAACAATTGTCATAGAGGTTTCCCAGGTCGCCCCAATGCGGGCTATAGACATGCACCATCATCAGCCACAAAAGAACCATCAGCAAACTCTTGTCGCGGCGATCCTTGAAAAATATTTGCCATTTGGGCGGTGGGCGTACCGGCGTCGCGCGCGTGATCGCCGCCAAATCCATCCTGGCTTGGGTTCGCCAAACCGGCGTTTGAACGTCGGAGACAATAACAGAGCGGCGCCAATCTTTTTTCTCGTCCAACGTCAGCTGCTTTTCCTCAAAGCCCGGGACCCATTTCTCTTCTGAGTAACCGGCAATCGTTGGAACATTTTGGGCTTGGGTCCATTCATCTTCGCCAGGCCGGCAAACTTGTGTCTTCAAGCAAAAGCCCTCGGTCTTCCATAATGTCGGAATATCGTATGGCCCCAGCATGTTGTGTCCGATAAAAATCCAGTATTTTTCCATATCACCCTCCGCGCTCAGATTTAACATGAGTTAACATAAATTTCAACGGAGAAATATTTCGCCTCTATAAAACGGCTTGAAGTTACCATGCTGAAATTTTCGCCAATATTCGGTCTCAATTGCGGCGTTATAAAGCGGTTTATTGGAATGCCTATTTGATACCCATGGATCATTTTTTCGCAGACTCGGAACTATTCTCTTGCTGATACCGTCTGTAGGAAGCATCCATGAATCGTCTCGATCCCTTACCCACTCAAACCGATGAATTCAGCGAAGTCCTCCGTTGCTACGGCGACATGGCTTATCGCATGGCCATGCAGCTAACCCGCGGACGCGAAGCCGAAGCCCGCGATCTGGTCCAAGACGGGTTCATCAAGATTTGGCGCCATTGGAAGATACAACGACCCAATTCGTTTCGGGGATGGATGTACCGCCTCCTCCATAACCTTTATATGGACAGCCTGCGCCACGAGGCCCGACGCCCGGCGTTTTCGCTGGATGCCCCCGCGCCCTCCGGCGAGGGGACTTTTGGCGATACCCTCAGCGATTCCGCCCCCGCCCTCGATCAGCCCATGGAAATGGACGCCCGGCAGCGCCTCGTCCGTCGCGCCTTGGAACGTTTAGAGAGGGACTTTCGCATTCCCGTCATGCTTTGTGATATGGAAGGTTTGTCCTATGAAGAGATCGCGCAGATTATGTCTTGCCCCGTCGGAACGGTTCGCTCGCGCATTTTTCGCGGGCGGCAAATGCTGCGGCGGTGGCTCGAACCGAGTTTCGAGGAGGCGCGATCATGACGTGTCACGAATATCAGGAACTATTATCGGCTTACGCAGATCGTGCACTGCACATCGAGGAACAAACAGCCGTCGCGCGGCATCTCGACGATTGCGACGCATGTCGCCGCGAACTCCAGGCCACGCTGACTCTTAAGGAGCATCTGCGTGCGCAGACGATGCCACGACTGCCGCGCCATGTCATCGCCGCCATTGAAGCCGAGACAATCTTTAAGGCAAACATCCTCGGACAATGGCGTTCCTGGTGGATGCCCGCCTTGACGCTCACCGCCGCGCTGGGCGCTTGGACGTTTACGCATCTCCATAAACCGGCAGCGCCGGGTACTCCCTTGAACTTGCCGGTCGCACAGCGCCCGTCAGCCCCGGCGGAAAAAGAGCAGCTTCTCGTGATGCACCGATCAACCCCATCGGTTTCAGATTTGCAATGAATGCCGTATTAAAAGGAGAAAGTTGTGACAATAGAAAATCGAACCTGGTTACTTGCCGTACTGGTGTTTCCGGCGTTTCTCACGGCCGGCTGCACGGCCGACGCCGACAAAAAAACAGCCGCCGCACCGCTCGACATCCCTGACCGCGTCGTTGAAAATGAATTGTCATCGCCGCGAACGGTCGTCGGCATGGACAAAACGCAATCCGCAAATACAAAAGTCGCGGAGGATCCCTCCTTCGTACCGAACGACCATGTGCAGACCATTTACTTTGATCTGAGCAAGTCTTCGTTAAACACCGAAAACCAAGCCACCGCCAAAAAAAATGCGGACTGGTTAACTGAGAACCCCACCTACATGTTGAAAGTTATTGGCACCGCTGACACCCGCGGATCGCTTCGCCGGAATCAGACGCTCGCTTTCAAACGTGCCGCGGCCGTGCGCGACGCCTATGTGGCGCTCGGGATTCCCAAGGGCCGGATCCTTCTCGCATCGAAAATCGATGATCAACCTGCCTGTTCGCCCGTCACAGAAGATTGTCTCGCCATAGATCGCCGCACCGATACGCTCGTCGAAAACAAAGACGTCGCCCTGAAGTAAACGTCCTTCCGGTCGGTTGCAAGGCATACCACCACGTCCCAATACTCCGGGCAGCTAGTCGGAGTAAAGGGACGTGAGGTTTGCTTTTTTGGAACTACGGACGGGGCCTTTACTCTGCGCCGCCTAAGACTCCGGATAACCGTCGAACGTGGGTAGATCGCCGGGGGCGGTAAACCAACGCGCGCGAATTCGCCAGAAGATATTCTTGGTGGGCCGAACTGGGGGGTCGCTATCTAAGGTTCCGGCGGGAATCACCATACGCTTTCCATCGCGCGCCAGCCGGGGCACGATTCCGCCGCAATGACGGCAAAATCCTCGGGGATAATCGTCGGCTTCACGATGAATGAAAAGCGCGACGTCGTTTTCCCCCGAGATCCAGCGCAGTTGCTCTTTTAACACGACGATATTGGCGGCAAAGGCGCTTCCGGTCGCCTTACGGCAACGTTCGCAATGGCAGTAGCGAAAATCCAGTACGGGCCCCCAAAACGCATACTCGATCCGTCCGCACAAACAAGATCCCGTAACCTCCGGCTGAACGGGTGAACTCATTGAGCGATGTCCATTATTGAAGCGCCTCTCCTTCGACAAAGTCGGCCATGATTTGCCACTGACCGTCAATCATCCTCGAATTTTATATTATCCCTGTCCCCATTCCTTCAAGAACGCTTTATGCCTTGGAAGCCCTTTCGTTCCCATTGTCGAGCATCCCCAATGAAATGGTAGACTCAGAAATAACTTGGACCGAGGAGGTATTAGATGACAAATTTTCCGATTAAAGACGACACGCCTTGCCCGCGTTGCGGACGGGCAAGAACCGAATGGCGCGCAGACAATAGCGTTGGATTCGCGTTCGAAGGTCAAACCTATTGCTGTGAGGGATGCGCTCAGGGTAAAACCTGTACCTGCGATTTATTGCAATCGGCTCCGCGCCTGGAAAAAAATGTCTTGGACACACCCGATGCCAAAGCCAAAGGACTGGAATAACGGTTGGTATGTCAGCGCCTACCGTCATAAACCTGCAGGGAATTGCCCGCCAGACGCTTAAAACGTACGGGTTTTTGACCGACTTTCCCGCACCCGCGCTTGCACAAGCCGCCGCGGCAGTTGCACCCGCGTACAGCGCTCCTACCATGCGGGATTGTACGAACCTCCTTTGGTCGTCGATCGACAATGATGAGTCAAGAGATCTCGACCAGATCGAAACGATTGAAGCGACGGACGGCGGGTTTCGTTTGTCCATCGGTATCGCCAATGTCGACCACTTCGTTCCCAAAGGCTCGCCGCTCGATGACGCCGCCGGCCACAACACGACGTCGCTCTATACCGGCGTGGAAACCTTCCCGATGTTGCCTCCCCGGCTTTCGACCGATCTCAGTTCGCTTGCGGAAGGACAAAAAAGATTGGCCATCATCGTCGAATTGCAGCTGGATCCCGAAGGTCGGGTTACGGCCTCCGACGTTTACCCTGGCATCGTGCAAAATAAAGCGCAATTGACCTATGACGCCGTCGCCACTTGGCTGGCGATGCCGCCGGGAACAACACCCAGCTCTGTTTCGGAGACGACCCAGCGAATGCTTCGAAAAATTCGAGGAGATCCGGCGCTGCAGGAGCAACTAAAATTTCAAGATCAGGTAGCCCTGGCGTTGCGTGAACGACGGCACGAAGCCGGTGCACTTAGTTTTGTGACGACCGAACTCCAACCCAGCATCGGGCCCGACGGCAACGTTGCATTGAAAGCACACCAACCCGACGAAGCCACGCAATTGATCGAGGATTTCATGATCGCCGCGAACCAAGCCACGGTCCGCTTTCTCGAATCCAAAGGTTTTCCCACGCTCCGCCGGGTCGTCCGCACGCCAAAACGGTGGGACCGCATTGTGTCGCTGGCGGCGGCCCTCGGAACGACCTTGCCCACGCAACCAGACGCTCTGTCGCTCGAAAAGTTTTTAACCGATCGTCAGCAGCGGGATCCGGATCATTTTCCAGACCTATCCCTGTCGATCATCAAACTGTTGGGACGTGGAGAGTATGTCGTTCAGATGCCTGGAGGGGAGTCACCCGGTCACTTCGGGCTCGCTGTTCAAAATTACGCGCATTCAACCGCCCCGAATCGCCGCTACCCCGATCTCATCACCCAGCGTTTACTTCTCGCCGCTCTCGCCAAGAGCACTTGTCCTTATTCCGCGGATCAGCTGCAGCAACTCGCGCAGCATTGCACGGAAAAAGAGGATGACGCCAATAAAGCCGAGCGGGCTGTACGCAAATGCGCCGCGGCGTTAGCCTTACGTCCGCGCATTGGCGAAACCTTTGACGGCTTTATCACCGGAGCTTCGGATAAAGGTACTTGGGTACGGATCGTAAAACCACCTGTGGAGGGAAAAATTTCCAATCCTGGGAAAGTCGATGTGGGGGACCGCGTGCAGGTCCGGTTAAGCGCGACGGACCCCGAGCGGGGATTTATCGACTTCGAACTCCTCAGCCGCTAATTCTTATGGGTGCGACCGCGGCTCAATGACGATTGGACCGCAGACGCGATTGTTGTCGTTCCAACTTCCGCCGGATTGATCGTAGGGAACATCAATAATATAGCCGGGTTCCTGGCGATAACGCGTCAGGGCTAACGCTTGAATGCCCATTGCGCGCTCGGGCAGGAGTTTCTCGACATCGGCTCTGCGCAGTCCCGGCCGGATTTGGCTTTGGAGCGCTTCCATCCAAAGTTGATTTTCGGCGGGTGCCAGCATTTCGTCAAACCGTTCGGCCCGGAGGCCTCCCGCCATGCTCAGGCTGAACATCAATATGGTTATTCGTTGCCACATAACGCCCTCCCAGCGACTCTAGTATGTAGCGCCAGAAAGGCTCATGCGCAAGACAAAAAATGTTACGATTGCAGTCGATGAAACGCTGGATTACGACGGCCATTTTGACGCTCCTGATAATCCCCCCCCTGCTCCTCTTTGCTTGGTGCGAGCTCGCACTACGCTTTACCTATTCGTCCGGCGAACGCGCGGGTTTCGTTCAAAAAATCTCCCGAAAAGGCTGGCTTTGCAAGACCTGGGAAGGGGAACTCGCGATGTCGACCATTCCCGGCACCGTTCCTCAACTGTTCGATTTCAGTGTTCGCGACGAAGCGGTCGCGGCCACCTTGGAAAGTCGCGCGGGTCAGCGGGTCTCGCTCTCCTACGATCAACATGTGGGCATTCCCACCAGCTGTTTCGGTGAAACTCAATACTTCATTACGCGCGTGACTCCAGTGATCGATTCACCGGCCGTTCCCACGCTGCCCGTCACGGCGGCGCCGCCGGCCGTTCCGCCAAAATAGTTTTGCCATTGACGCGAAGCTGATTCACTCTAAACTTTCTTTTATGGCTATGCTGAAGGTGCAATGGTTCTTGCTGATTCTTCTGCTGGTGCCGTTTTCTAGAGCGCAAGCCGATAAAGTCATCATGAAAGACGGAAAAATCTATGAAGGCCATGTCATGGGAGAGACGAATCACGCCATTTTATTCTCCGGCAACCCACTCGATCCGACGCCGCGCTTTATCCCTCTGGCTGAGGTCCAAACGATCGTCCGCACCCGCCGGCCGCGCGAAGCTACCTCCGCCGATGCCTTTCGCTTTGTCTCAACCGAATTGTTGCTCACGGGAAACTTCTTTACGTCGGACCGACTATCGCTGCATGATGCCGCCGGACTTTCCGCCAGCGGCGGCTTCAGGATTTTTCGTTTTCTCGAACTCGACGCCGACGCCACTTGGATTCCAAGTACGGCGGGGCAGTTGATTGTCACCGATGGAACAAACACGAGAGCCTACGAATCCTTTTTTACCTATAGCAGTGGGTTTTCCGTTCGGCTCTTTCCGGCCTATAATCGGCCTACGTGGCCCGTGCAGCTTTATTTGTTAACGGGGTATACCTGGGACCGAGTGATCCCGAAAGGCAGCGGAGATTCCTTAAAGGGAACTTCGCTTCTTGGGGGTGTCGGTATTTCGAGACCCTTGGGGCCTCACCTCATGCTCGAGGGACGCTTTATTTACCGCCGCTCGGCTTACGACCATGTCGATTTTCTGGGACGCCAGGGCGATCTCGATCAAACCATTCATTTGTCAGACTACGTCCTGTCGAGCGGGCTGGCCTATCATTGGTAAGCCAATCATGATAAGTACAATAAAGAATTGATGAACCGGTTCGCTTTTCTAACGGCCTTGGTATTTTTGACCCCTCCGGTCGCCTACGCCGAGACGACCGCGCATGACCTTTGCAAAATGGCGTTCGGCGACTACAAGACGAAGCTCACAAAAAATCCCCTCGACGAAGCCTCCTGGTCCGAATTCCGCGCCTGCGTGATCGAACTGAAACGCTGGCACGAAGGCGCCGAGGTTAGCGCCCTGGCCGCGCAATCTCACCCTGAACTCTGGCAGCCGCACCTCTTGATTGGTATCGGACATTTTCATATGAAAGAATATCCGCAAGCCGTCGACGAATTTAAAGAGGCGGCGCGGTTAAAAAACGACGAGCCATTGCCCCACTATTATTTAGGAATGAGCTACCTCTTCATGAATCAGCCCGGCGATGCGGCCCCCGCGGCTGAGCAGGCGGTCGCGCTCGATCCGAATAATCCGATGTACTATCGCCAAGAAGCCTACGCTTATTTACTGCTTGATCAAAATGATCCCTGCGAAGCGGCCGCTAAAAAAGCCATTGCGCTGGACAGTAACGACATTGCGGCATGGAAAATTCTTGGGAATCTCTATGCCAAAGAAGGCCGGCAAGCGGATTCCGAGCAAGCCTACGAGCAGGCGATGCATGCCAACGGCCGAGCTGCCGTTGATGCACACCCCGCCGCCGTCCCGACCGTCACCTCCATTCCCGCGATTGCCCCAGGACCGCCGACGGAAATTACCGCCGTGAAAGATACAGACTCGATTGAAGAATCGGTCGGCAGTTCTCACGCGGCGGTTGATATCTGCAAAGCCAACTGGACGAAGATGCAGGAGGCCGTAGCGCGAGGTAAATTGGCGACGGCCCTTACTTATTTCTCGGATTATGCCGGCACACGCGACGAATACCAAGCCTCGTTTGCGCGTTTGGGGATGCCAAAAGTCCAACAGATTTTCGCCGGCTTCGGGACGCTCCATGATTGCCAAGTCGTCTTTGGCAGCGCGACCTGCCAAGCCGACGTGAAAAACGCTTATGGAGCGGTGGCCGGCAAAGCCAGTGTCCGCTTCGAGCGCGGGCCCGACCGCGGCTGGCGCATTCGGTCGTTCTAGCTTATAGAGGAGACGTTCATGAGTAAAAAAATGTTTGTGGGATCGTTGCCGTTCGATTATACCGACGAGCAATTATTGGCGCTTTTCGTCCCGATCGGTCCGGTGGCCAGCGCGAAGATGGTATGGGACGAAAAACACAGCCGCAGTCGTGGATTCGGTTTCGTATCGATGACA